>JAUZQQ010000099.1 GCA_030950905.1 Mariprofundaceae bacterium | reverse complement strand
GTTTGGAGCAGATCTTGTTCAAGGCATTCATCTCATCTGTTGTTAAAATAACTCTTACATTGTTCATCCTGCGGATTATTATAATTTATCAGCATTTTGACCACCTTTTTTTCACGAACTTCTGGGGCGTGGTACTAGTCTTATTGACCGATTTTGGACTATTTCTGTTGACCGTTGACAGCAAACATATAAACTACCATCTTCATAAGTGTACGCTGATTTACATTGTGGACAAGAAGGGATATTAGCCATTAATTATTACTCCAGTTTTTTTATTGTATATTACATTCAAATTATTGTTGATGTTTGGGTGTTTTGATTGGTTCAATAACTTTTTTGACAACGCGGAGAGCGTAATATGCTCATAGTTCTGAATAATCAAAGCAACCATAGCCGACCCTATTAATTAAGCATATGTTATCAAGAGGTTAACGTCGCAATTGAGGGGCTGTAGAGAGCGAGGTGAATGGAAAGTCCCTCTAGGATTTCTCGCTATGGTGTTGCAATCGATAACCATAATTAAACTGTTTGTAATGGGGTCAGATACAAGGCTTCGATTCTATTGCTCTTGTTGAGTTTTCCGTGATTTTTTTGCATGCAAGGCGAAAGCGTGCGCTATGGTAGAGGTGGTAACCCAAGCTCATGCAGAAACGCATTGTGCCTGCTGGTAGCTTCAATAATTTTATTTTCCCAATCAATCAGCTCAGCATTGACTACTTGCAAGTCGATCTTTGGCTCAGGCTTGGCAGTGCTTATATAGCGAGAAATATTTAAGTTAAAATCATTCTGCTCAATCTCTTCCATGGAAACACGTCTTGCATAACGATCTTCTTCTTGACGGAATTGATACGTGTCGACGATTTTTTCAACATGGGCATCAAGCAAGTTGTTTTGACGTTTAGCTTTCTCGAAGTGTTCGCTGGCATTGATAAATAAAACATCATCGTATTTTTTACACTTTTTCAAAATCAGAATACATACGGGGATACCAGTTGAGAAAAACAGGTTAGCAGGCAAGCCAATCACCGTATCAATATTGCCATCTTTTAAGAGCTTGGTGCGAATACGTGATTCGGCTCCGCCACGGAACAGAACACCATGCGGCAGAATGATAGCCATGGTTCCTTCATCGCTTAGAAAATGGAAACCATGCAATAAGAAAGCAAAGTCCGCTGCTGATTTGGGCGCAAGGCCATAGCTTTTAAAACGAAAATCTTCACCCAATGCTTCCGTCGGTTCCCAGCGGTAGCTAAACGGTGGATTAGCCACCACAGCATCGCACTCCAGTTTTTTGGCTGGGTTCATTTCATTCAGTAAAGCCCAATCATTGAGCAGCGAATCACCGTGGTGAATTTCGAATTCCGAATCTATTACCCCGTGCAATAGCATGTTCATACGCGCTAGGTTGAACGTCGTAATATTTTTTTCCTGGCCGTAGATTTTACCAATCCCGTGTGAGCCAAGCTGTTTGCGAACATTGAGCAACAACGAACCGGAGCCACTGGCAAAATCAAGCACCTTATTGAGTTTTTTCTTTGGGCCTGTTGCGGGCTCCTGACTATCAAGCGTGACAATTTTAGACAGTATCGTCGATATTTGTTGCGGTGTATAAAACTCACCGGCTTTTTTACCCGATCCTGCGGCAAACTGGCCAATCAGGTATTCATAGGCATCGCCCAACACATCGCTGTTTGAAGAAAATTTCGCAATACCTTCGGCGATTTTGCTAATGATGGTACACAACGTGGCATTGCGATCAGCGTATTTTTTACCCAGCTTTTCAGAATCAAGATTGATTTCTGAGAACAGCCCCTGAAACGTACTTTCAAAGGATTTGTTTTCAATATACTTAAATCCCTGTTGCAAGGTGTCCAATAACGTATCGTTTTGCGTTCTGGCCAGCTCTGCAATACTGCTCCACAGATGCTGCGGCTCAATTACATAATGCACCTTACGTCGCATCTGTTTTTCAAATTCAACGATATCCTCGGCGTTGTCTTCATACCATAATCTTAAAGGCGCACGTTTATCATTGGGTTTCAATGTTGGATAATCTACGCCCAACTCTTTTTTTGCAGATGTTTCGTAGTTATCAGATAAATAACGTAAGAACAGGAACGACAGCATATAGTCACGAAAATCGTCTGCGTTCATCGCACCGCGCAAATCGTTAGCGATGCCCCAAAGGGTTTTGCCCAATTCTTTTTGATTTTCTTCGGTCATGGTTGCGCAGCCTCTTCAATCTGTTCAGGAAACAGTTCGGGGTTAAATCGGTAATTGTTCATAAAATCGCGCAATATTTTTCTAAAGTACTGTTTGTTCTCATTGATCATTTCCGTAGGTTCAAACAGTGAATAGTTGCCATGGCTTAATATGTTAACCATTCTCGCATATACAATACCATCAGGATCATCATGACCCTGCTTGATACAGGCGGAGAAGTTTTTAAAGCCGTGAAAGGTCGCGGTTTTTTCTAAAATATTACGTAATATATTGAAATGATAGGTATACAAATCACCCGACTCTACCGCTTTATGCAGATCTTTGATGAGGGAAACATGATGAAAAAAAGGCGTGTCACTTGTATCTCTCAATGTATAAGCACCCCCTGCTTCATCTTTGCTTAAGAAGTACTTTACTGCTCTGCTTAGCTCGTTGCACATGACATTAAAAAACAGGGTATGGTGAGAAGAGATGACCGTTTTCACACGGCTTTGATTTTTTAGCATTTGCGCCAAATGGCTGGCGACAGCAATGGCATTATTGTCATCCAGTGAGGAGATAGGGTCGTCAATGTAAATGTATTTCACCCAAGCGTAGGCTTCTTCTTCACTGCTCGCATCAATCGCCAATTGCGCGACGGCAAGAAAAAAACACCAGATAAAAATATTTTCTTCGCCGCGAGAGATTTTAATGTGTGCAACTGTCACGCTATGTTCACCCTGATTGACTTCACGCTCAAAACTTACTGTCCAGTTATCTGTATCAATTTTAAAGTCAAAGTCTGCATAACGCTGCAACAATGGACGGATACGGGTATCCATTTCCAGCTCTTGAATACCAGCAAAAAAACGAGAGTTCGAATTGAGCTTCAATACCCTTTGAGCATCATGATCCAGGTCATTATCCCAGCTGAACAGGTCTTCGGTGAAGGCATTAAAATAGAGGGTGTCTCGTTCGTTCTCCCTTTTACCCGCTTCCTTAAATGCCATGGATAACCGTGTCTTGCCTGTGCCGTTGTAGGCAAACAGTAATAGATATTTTTTATCATTCAGTTTATCGCGGAAATGGGTTGTGACGTCATCCAGGCTGGCAAAGGGTAATAGGTTGTTCATTTGTTAGCGGACTCGTCGCTACGTGGCGGTAAACTTTTGGTGGTTTTTGCCAGCTTTTTTTCTTCCGATTTAACCCGGCGTTCCAGTTTTTTTAAATCCTCTTCAGCAGCCAGATTTTCTGGTTTAATCCCTCGCTGTCCCAGCATATCGCGCACACTGACATTATTTTGTACATGTTCATCGGTGATTGCTCGCTCACCCTGTAAATTAGCTTCTTCCACATTGTGATTAGTCATCTCGGTAGCAAGATTTTTGGCGGCAATGGTTAAGGTGGGTAAAAAATCAGCCAGAGGGCGACTTTTAACGATACCGTATCTGTCCTTCATGGTCTGCGTGGTATTGCCTCCAAACAAAGCTTTATCGCCTTGTGAACGAATACGCCCAAAACCAGAGTTATCTACTCCACGCTCGAAAATATTTTGCGACAGGGATTTTTCGGACTTCTTCAGCCTGTCTCGTGCTTCCATACGCGCTTGCAGGCGCATACGCTCTTCTATCAACTCCTGCTTGCGAGTTTGTACAGCAAAATAGCTTTGCGCAAAAGCAATCTCAGGTTTACGTGGATCACCATTCTGGGCAATCAGGTAACAGGCATAGCGGGTGAGCATAAAGTCATGAACCTCACGTTTGCCACCCTTACCCAGCTCGATCATTTTCGTGACGCCACGAAAATGATCCGAAGCTTTATTTCCCGTGGTCTCGCAAGATTCCATGCCGCGTTGAATCGCCGTTTGGAAATTCTCCCAACGAGCATAACCCAAAGGGGCTTGCAGATCGCGGGCAAACCAGAACTCAATACCTTCCGCATCGGCACGTTGTACAACCGCTTCGAGCTTGTGTTGCAGGGTTTGCAATTGTTTATCCATGGCACAACTCCTTTCGGTATTTCATGGCTGATAATATCATACATTCACCTCATCAACGGTGGGGAAAAGCTGCTGCATCAGCCCTTTTTTATGGGCTTTAAGGGATTCGATTTTCTGGGATTGTGCGGCGATCAATTCGTCGATGGAAGATAGACAGTCGGTGATTTTTTGTTGTTCATCTTTATCAGAAGGAAAATAAACTGGGAACTTATTTAGATCATTTGTATCAAGTTTCCCTGCCCCTATGCCTGTTTTAGTAACAGCATTTAAAAGCCCCCATTCAGAAGCAATTAACAAATACATCAAGAGTTTTCCAAGAATATTTTTTTTAAGTATCAGGGCTTTAACATCCTGGTTGTATGCTACGTCTTTCTCTGCAATTCCAATGGGAATCCTTTTGTGTAGCATACTTCCACGAACCAATAGTAGTAACGTTCCTTTTTCGGCTGTTCGAGCACCTTCATTTACTGCATATTCCGTAATACTATGATCAGAATCTCTAATGCTTGTACTATGCATTGAAGAAGCGCTTATCCACGGAATATCGCCTCCCCAGTATGCAGGTACACCTTTTGAGGGGGTTCCTCCTGAAGAAAAACTGGTGACTTTCCCAAGCTTTGTTTCGATCCACTCCCCCGCATCCTGAAATTCAGGAAAGCGAAGCTTGGGAACGGTTTCACCTTCGGTAGGAAATAGCTGCTGCATCAGGCTTTTTTTATGGGCTTTGAGTGCATCGTGTTTTTGGGTGTGCGCGGTGATCAGTTCGTCGATGGAAGAAAGACAATCAGCGATTTTTTGTTGTTCATTCTTTTTTAAAGGATAAATAACTTTAATATTTGATAATCTTCCTGCCGATACTCCAAGGACTTTAGCTCCTTGCGATTCTCTTTTAATCTGTTCCCTAATTCTGTTTGACTTAAATAAATATCCGCCAAAACCAACTATTAGTTTTTCGTCTTTTTGTCGGGCTAAAAGAGTGTGTAAACCAGATAGAAGTCTTTCATCATTTAAATGAACAATCTCAATGCTTTTTCCTACATCACCTAAATCTTCTGAAGCGTCAGCAAAAATCATATCTCCTTCTTCGCAGAAGCATTCTTGTTTGATCTTATCTAAGGACTCTGATGTATTTATAAATGGAACATTTGCTTGTTCGATATTAAATAATGTGGAAAATTTAGTGTGTATATCTCCGTAATGTATATTTTTCACCAAACCATTTTCGTAATTCAGCTTTTCTCTCGAAAATGAATTTGTTACTTTAAATGAATATAAGGCTTCTAGTAGCTCATTATTCCACTCCCCCGCCTCCCGAAACTTAGGAAAACGCAGTTTAGGCACGAGTGTTTTTTTAGTCTGTTTATTCATACGCAGATAACCCCGAAATATCGTGCCCTTGAGCTAATTTATTGAGTAGCGGCACAAGCTCTTCCATCAAAGCCAGTTCTGCTACGCGTCTAGCCTTCCATCCCAGTTTCAGAGGTTCCATCAAGTCCGTCAATTGTTCACCATCAAAAATCATGCGGTTCATAATGACATCTACAAAGCTTTGCAGGGATTCACACGTGAGCCCATGTTTTTCAGCCATAGCGGAGAGTTCCTTGGCTAACTTTTCGGCTTTAAATTTCTCGTACCCTTTATGAATGGTTTTTTCATTCAGGCTTTCACCTGCTGGCAGGGTGCTGATGTAATCAATAATGTCGTCACGTTCATCCATGAGATTGGCACTGGAACTAATCAGCTTAATCAGCTGCATACGGCTCATTTTTTGCGCGCTGGCTTTTTCGTCGGTGGTTTTGGCGATCAATCCCATGATATAGTCATAATCAATCACCGCCGAGGCAAACAGCACCAGCTCAAAATCCAGCTGTTGCACGGGGCTATCATCGCCGCTTTTACCTTGCTGTATTTTAAGCCGTTGCGCCGTTTCCAGATACACGCCACGGAAGCCGCGAAGTTGATCCTCATCCATGAGTGCGTTGACACCCTCGCTCTGCTCTTCGCTTAAATCTGTGTATTGATCAAGCTGCGTTTTAAGGCGCTGCACCTCTTTGAAGTGGTTGATAAACTGACCGCGTGCATCATCACCCTGGAGGTTATTCACCTGCTCTGGTGTGCAAGCAAGGCCTTGTGTATCCATAAAGGTTTGTAGTTGGTGAACTGCCCCGTCCAACTGCTTAATGACTTCTGGCGCAGGGTCTACCAGCCATATCTCTTTCGCGCGGGATTTATCCTGACCGGAAAACATCGCAATGGCTTCGTCCACGGCAGCTTCCTGATAACGGAAATCCATAATTTTACCATGGGGCTTGGTGTCGTTTAATACACGGTTGGTGCGTGAAAAGGCTTGAATCAGACCGTGGTGTTTGAGGTTTTTATCCACATAGAGGGTGTTGAGGTATTTGGAATCAAAACCTGTAAGCAGCATATCCACCACGATCACCACGTCGATTTTATTTTTGCGCGGGTAATCGGCATTGCTGTATTTCTGATCTTTGATGCGCTGCTGCAGATCCTGATAATAGAGATCGAACGCGTTAATGCTGTGATTGGTGCTGTATTGGCTATTATAGTCTGCAATCATGGCCATTAGGGCAGCTTTTTTCTCTTCCGGCGCTTCCTGATTATCGGCTTTTTCCTGGAGAAGATCCTCTTGCAGCTGTTCAATGTCTGCAACGTTTTTGCCATTTTTATGGTCGCTCTCTTTGGCCAAGGTTTGCGTGGGTGGCGAGAATACACAAACAATATTTAAGGGCTGATAGTCGTCATCTGCGGCCTGTCTCTGCGCCTGCACTTTCTTGAATAGTTCGTAGAACGCAATGGCATTGTTAATGGAAGCCGTCGCCAGTAGCGCGTTAAAACGGCGCTGGTTGGTGACAGCATCGTGTTTTTTCAATATCTCTTTTACGATGGATTCAGGCGCAGGTAACTTGGGTTTCGCCTTGCTCTTTTTACCTTCGTTGTCTTTCGGCTTTTCGCCAAAGTAATCGATATGAAAACGTAATACGTTGCGGTCATCAATGGCGTTGGTGATGGTGTAGGCGTGCAACTGTTTTTCGAAGATATCTTCCGTCGTTTTAAAAGAACCTACCGTGCCATCAATTTTTTTGTAGGTGGCGTTATCGTCAAAAATAGGTGTGCCGGTAAAACCAAACAACTGCGCATTAGGGAAGAATGCTTTAATGGCCTTGTGGTTATCGCCAAACTGGGAGCGATGACATTCGTCAAAAATAAAGACGATGCGTTGCTTGCGTAAAGGCTCCAGCCGCTCTTTGTAGCTCTGCTTGCCTTTTTGTTGCTGTTGTTGGTTGCGCTTGCTGTTTTCATCCAGCGCGATGCCCAGCTTCTGAATGGTCGTGACAATCACCTTATCGGCATAATCGTCTGATAGCATGCGCCGCACCAAGGATCCTGTATTGGTATTTTCTTCAACACAGCCCTCCTGAAATTTATTGAACTCTTCGCGGGTTTGGCGGTCGAGGTCTTTTCGGTCGACCACAAACAGGCATTTATCAATGTCTGGGTTGTCTTTTAGCAATGTAGAAGCTTTGAACGAGGTGAGCGTTTTACCACTGCCCGTGGTGTGCCAGATATAGCCATTGCCACGGTTTTGATGAATACAATCAATAATCGCCTTCACCGCATAGATTTGGTATGGGCGCATGATCATCAGTTTTTGCTCACTAGCCACCAAGACCATGTAGCGGCTGATCATTTGCCCCAGTGTGCACTTGGCGAGGAACATGTCGGCAAAGTCATCCAGATGGGTGATTTTTTTATTATCTTCACTGGCAAGTTGATAAACAGGTAAAAAGCGTTCGTCGGCATTGAAACTGAAATGTTGATTATGGTTATTGGAGAAGTAATACGTATTGGCGCGGTTACTGACAATAAAAAGCTGCATGAAGCAGAGCAGCGTATTGGTATAGCCATTGCCAGGGTCATTTTTATAGTCGACGATTTGCTCCATGGCACGGCGCGGGGTGATGGCCAACGATTTGAGCTCTATTTGTACCAAAGGTAAACCGTTGATGAGCAAAATTACATCATAACGGTGATGGCTATTGTCAGTATTGATGCGTAATTGGTTGATGACTTCGAAATCGTTTTTGCACCAGTCTTTGATATTGACCAGTGTGTATTGCAACGGCGTGCCATCTTCACGCGAAAATGTATTACGCTCGCGCAGCGTTTTTGCGGCGGCGAACACATCAGCATTGATAACTTCATCGCGAAGGCGAGCAAACTCAGCATCGGTTAGTTTGACTCGGTTGAGTGATTCAAATTTATCGCGAAAATTTTTCTCAAGCGTATCCCTGTCTCGAATATCTTCGCGGTGGGAGTATTTAAGATCGACTAGCTTGTCGATCAGGCTTTGTTCAATCTTATTTTCTCTTGTCATATCAACAGTTTTACCCTTGTTACGCTTAACCATATTATTCCCCCAGCCCTCACAAAACCTCTGGTTTAATGATGGTATCATGGACTTCCTTGCTGTTGGTGTTCGGAAAGTCTGTGGAATAATGGAGGCCGCGTGATTCTTTTCTTTGTTGTGCAGAACGGACGATTAATTCGGCAATCAAACATAAATTGCGCAATTCAATCAAATCACGGCTTAACGGGTGTTGCCAGTAGTAGCTGGATATTTCTTCTCGAATCAGTGCCAAGCGACGACGCGCATTGCGCAATAGATGACGCGAACGTACAATACCAACGTAATTGGACATGGTGGCGCGAATCTCATCCCAGTTTTGTTTGATTTGCACACGATCCATTTCAGGCATTGTACCTGAATCATCCCAACATGGTAAATGCATGTGAAACGGTGGTACAGGCTCATTTTTGACATGGTGGCAACAAGCATCCGCCATCACCATACATTCCAGCAAAGAGTTGCTGGCCAAACGGTTGGCTCCATGCAGCCCGGTGCAAGCTGATTCGCCAATAACATACAAACCATTCACCGATGTGCGCCCTGCCAAGTCTGTTTGCACGCCGCCACAAATATAATGGGCTGCTGGAACAATTGGGATGGGGGATTGACGCATGTCGATGGATACATCCAATAGGCGTTGATGAATATTGGGAAAATGCCTAAGGATTTTTTTTACCCCCAAGGGTCTGGCATCAAGGTACATGCAGTCCTTGCCTTGTTTTTTCATCTCATGATCAATGGCACGGGCAACAATATCACGCGATGCCATCTCGCCGCGTGGATCGTAGTTAAAAACAAAACGATGGCCTTGTTCATCAACAATATGCGCACCTTCACCCCTTAATGCCTCGCTTAAGAGCATCGTGGGTGCTGTTGCATGAAACAAACAAGTGGGATGAAATTGAATAAACTCCATATTCATCACAGCACAGCCCGCACGCCATGCCATGGCGATACCATCACCCGTAGCAACGTGAGGATTGGAGGTGTACCTATACACTTTACCAGCACCGCCTGTTGCCAGCACCGTTGCTTTGGCTGCTACGGTAATAATCACCCCTTCTGGATTTAGTAGGTAAGCACCCAAACAACGGTTATGACCATGATGCCGTCCCAAGCGACGACTGGTGATTAAATCAATGGCAATATGCTGGCTAAGACAGGAGATTCGTTGATCGTTTTGCACATGGTGGTAAAGGGTTTCGCTGATAGCACGACCCGTTGCATCTTGTACATGGGCAACACGACGATGGCTATGCCCACCCTCTTTGGTGAGGTGCAGTCCTTGCTCATCATGGTCAAAGGGTGTTCCCAAGGCTTGCAAATGCCGAACCATTGCACCACCTGCCTCGGCAACCTTGCGCACGGTATTTTCATGGCACAGCCCTGCACCTGCGATCAATGTGTCTTGAATGTGGTTCTCGGTAGAATCGCTCGTGTCTGCCACACCTGCAATACCTCCTTGCGCATAGTAGGTATTGGAATCGGAAAATTCACCCTTGTTGATGAGTATCACAGCACCATGTTCGGCAAGGTGTTGCGCCGCAAGCAAGCCAGCAGCACCGCTACCAATGATTAAATAATCACAATGAAGGGCAAGGGAGGTATTCAATGGCGGGCTGTTCGACTACATTGCAAAATTATCGCCAAGGTATAAGCGGCGTGCATCAGGGTGATCAATAATATGTTCTGGCGTACCGTGTACAATGATTTCACCTTCGCTCATCAAATAAGCCCTGCTGCATATTTTTAGCGTATCACGAACATTATGATCGGTGATCAATATACCAATGCCCCGATCACGCAAGCGTGCAATGATTTTTTGAATATCTTCTACGGCAATGGGGTCAACACCCGCAAAAGGTTCATCCAGCAACAAAAAGTGGGGTCTCGTGACCAAGGCACGGGCTATCTCTGTGCGGCGGCGCTGGCCACCAGAAAGGGTGTAGGCTTTTTGATGCTGAACATGTTGGATACCAAGATCCAACAATAATTTTTCTAATTCTTCGTTTATGTGGATCCTTGTCATGGGTAAGGTTTGAAAAATAGCCAATAAATTTTCACGCACTGTTAATTGCCGAAAAATACTTGCCTCTTGCGGTAAATAACCAATGCCTTTGCGCGCGCGCAAGTGCATGGGTAAATTTGTCAGGTCTTCACCATCAACAAGCACACGCCCAGCATCGGCACGAACAAGACCACAAACCATGTAAAAACTGGTTGTTTTACCGGCACCGTTAGCACCAAGCAAACCAACACATTCACCCGACTTTACATCCAGTGTAACACCTTGAACCACGGTTTTACGGCGGTAAGACTTGGTCAGCCCTTCTGCTTGCAGGTGATGCGCGTTATCCTTCACTTCTTTTTCAACGCCTCTGTTTTGTCGGCATCAATGGTTACGTGCACACGACCATCAGCCGTTTTTTTCACATGGGTGGTTTCTGTTTGAATATTATGGGTGATTTTTTCACCGCTCACCGTACCTTCTGGACTTCTTACGGTGGCTTGCTCAAACAGTATTAATATCCCTGTTTGTTTTTGAAAAGAAGCCCGCTTTGAAGCACCATTAATATCTTTGCGGTGAAAAGTAACATGGCCAAAAGCTTCGGCATGATCAAGATCGCCCTTAACATACCACGCTTCCAATCGGTCACACTTTAAAGTAAAATCACCTTGGATCAATACAACTGCGCCCGTAAATTCAGCGCGACTGTGGGCATGATCAACATTGACCGATTCCGATGCAATATCCACAGGTTCAGCAGTGGCTATGCTGGCAAAGCACAGTACCATCAGCAAGCAGGTTATAGAAAAAAAGTATTTTTTCATTGAACATCTCCATGTTGGGGGCGTGTTTTTAAATCAAGCTTGGCTTCTCTCTGTAAGTCATGCACATGGACATCATGGTCAATATAAATCACCCCAGTTTTTCTGTTTGCCCGCAAGCCTCGGCCAGAGATTTTGGCATCAGGGCCGTTGATTTTAAAAGCATTGGGAACCAATACGGTGTCTTTTTGGCTAAGGTAGAGCAAGCGTTCTGTGGTCAATAGCCAATCTTGGTAAGTGGTTTGTACATGGTGGCGAAAATCAATATTTCGTTTCAAAGGGTCAAACAGGGCTATATCGCTGCGAATAAGGGTTATTTCTCCACGGGCTGTAAAGAGTTCCAGCTCAGGTTTTTGCAAACGCATACCTGAAGGCAATTGCTGTGCTTTTTTCGCGCGCAAACGCCACACAATCCGCTCACCATCACGCTCAACAATTAATGGTGCATCAATGGCTATTGATTTGGCCGTGTGTTGTTCGTTTTCATCACCTTTTTGTACAAACAATGCAGTGTTTTGCCACACAAACCATGCCGCCAAGCCAACGCTGGATAAAGCCAAGAGAAGACAGCCCCATTTCAGGCACAGCCAACGAATGCTCATATTATTACGTATTCTTTTTTACTAGACCTGCAAAACGGTCAAATAAATAATCGGAATCATGAGGCCCAGGGCTGGCTTCAGGGTGGTATTGAACAGAAAATATTGCTTGTCCTTTTACCTTTAACCCTTCGATTGTACCATCAAACAATGAGCGGTGGGTGATTTCGATAGTTTCAGGAATAATCGCATCGCTCACGGCAAAACCATGGTTTTGACTGGTTATCTCTACCCTTTTATCGTGTTCATTGCGCACAGGGTGATTGCCGCCACGGTGGCCAAACTTTAATTTAAAGGTGGTCAAACCCAACGCTTGAGACAACAATTGATGCCCCATGCAAATACCAAAGATTGGTACCTTTGTTGTTGGTTTCTTTAGGGTTGTTGAATTTATTCCGATAAGTGTTTTGATGGTGTCAACGGCATAATCAACAGCCGAAGGATCGCCAGGGCCGTTGGATAAAAATATACCATCGGGTTTCATGGCCAATACATCGGCAGCAGAAGTGTTGGCTGGTACAATACTGAGGCGAAAGCCACGGTCTGCCAATGCACGAAAGATATTGTTTTTACAGCCAAAATCAAAAGCCACAATATGACCTTGATCGCATGCGGGAACCCGCCATTGTGCGGCATCAAGGTCAAAGCTACCACCATGATCCCATGTATGTACCTTGCTGCAGCTCACTTGAGCAACCAAATCACGGCCTTCTAAGCTAGGGCAATCACGAGCCATGGTTAAGGCATCAGCTTGGCTCATGCCATCAGAGGCAATGACACCATGTTGTGCCCCGTGGGTGCGCAAATGAATCACCAAGGCACGGGTATCAACACCAGCAATGCCAACCACTTGCTGGCGTTTTAACCAGGCATTAAAATCTTCTGAAGCACGGTAATTGGAAGCAATTCGAGCAGGCGCACGCACCACACACCCCCGCACGGCAATGCCGCTTGATTCCATATCGTCATCATTTGTACCAACATTGCCAATATGGGGTTGGGTAAAGGTCATGATTTGGTCAGTATAAGAAGGATCGCTAAGGATTTCTTGGTAGCCAGTCATAGAAGTATTAAAACACACCTCACCAACAACATGACCCACAGCCCCCAAAGCATGACCATGAAACACCGTTCCATCAGCCAAAATTAACATTGCCTCAGTTTGTTTCATCATATAACCTCAGTGTAGGAGGATGGCAGTCGCCTATCTTCCTGCTCTTTTGCGTTCGTGTTCTTTTAGTAGTCGTTTGCGAAGGCGGATGGATTTTGGTGTAATTTCCACCAATTCATCGTCGCCAATAAACTCAATGGCGCGCTCCAGCGATAAATTCAGTGGTGTGATTAGATCAATAGCATCGTCTTTTCCAGATGCCCGCACATTGGTTAATTTCTTTTCGCGGGTCGCATTTACCACCAAGTCATTGTCTCGGGTATGAATACCAATAATCATGCCTTCGTACAAACTGACACCAGAACCAATAAACATGCGACCACGTTCTTGTAACTTCCACAAGGCAAAGGATACTGAATTTCCGCCACCCATGGAAACCAATACGCCATTGTTGCGCGCAGGGATAGCACCAACATCAGGGCCATAGGCATGAAATACGTGGTGCATCACACCTGTTCCCCGTGTGTCGGTTAAAAACTCAGAGGTGTAACCAATCAAGCCGCGTGTTGGGCAGGTAAATTCGATGCGGGTCATGCCATCGGCACTGGTTTGCATGTGGGTCATTTCTGCGCCACGCCGTCCCAGTTTTTCAATCACGGTTCCTTGGTATTCTTCTTGGACATCAACAGTCACTTGTTCATAAGGTTCTTCTGTTTTACCATCAACTTCACGGGTGATGACTGCAGGGCGAGATACTGCCATCTCAAAACCTTCACGGCGCATGTTTTCTAGCAAAATACCGATATGCAATTCACCACGACCCGATATTTTATACACTTCTGCTGAGTCTGTTTCTTCTACGCGCATGGCCACATTGGTTCTGATTTCGCGGAATAAACGCTCACGAATTTGGCGCGTGGTAATAAGCTTTCCTTCGGTACCTGCCAGTGGTGAGTTGTTGACGTGCAATTCCATGGTTAACGTTGGTTCATCGACATGAATAACGGGCAATGGTGTTGGGTTGTTTATATCCGTGATGGTTTCACCAATTTGAATATGTTCAATGCCTGCAATGGCGATAATATCACCCGCCTCAGCCGTTTCTATTTCGATGCGCTCCAAGCCTTTAAAGCCGATCAAACGTGTTGCACGGTATTTGCTGATTTTACCATCAGCATGGGCTACGGCAATGTTTTCACCTTTTTTAATACGGCCATTGGCAATACGACCGATGACAATGCGGCCAATATAATCATCCCATGCCAATGTCGTTGCCAGCATTTGCAATGAAGCATCAGGGTCGCCCAAAGGCGCATCAACATTCGTTAAGATAGCATCAAACAAACAAGTTAAATTATCCGATGTTTCTTCGGGGGACATCATGGCGTAACCTTTTTTGGCTGACGCATAAACCACAGGGAAATCCAACTGCTCATCAGTAGCACCAAGTGCTGCAAATAAATCAAAGGTGGCATCAACACACGCTTCAGGGTCGGCACCATCACGGTCAACCTTGTTGACCACCACAATGGGTTTTAGACCCAGCCCCAAAGCTTTTGCCGTAACAAAACGGGTTTGCGGCATCGGCCCTTCTACGGCATCAACAAGAAGCAATACGCCATCAACCATATTTAAAACGCGCTCAACTTCGCCACCAAAATCAGCATGCCCTGGGGTATCAACGATATTAATGGTTGTATCACCATATTTTAAAGCCGTGTTTTTGGCCAAAATAGTAATGCCACGTTCTTTTTCCAAGTCGTTGGAATCCATCACACGCTCGCTCATCTCTTGGTGTGATGTGAATGTGCCCGATTGTTTGAGCAGTTCATCAACCAACGTGGTTTTGCCATGGTCGACATGGGCAATAATGGCAATGTTTCTTAGCTTGCGTGACATCAAGGAACCTCGATTATCGGATTAAAGGTAAAGTACAATATATTTATTGCAAATATTACCAGCCCGATGGAAAAATGGAGGCGCATGGTAACAAGATTAAAAAAAATGAATAGTTACTATATTTTACTTTGATAAACACACAATTTGATAAGCATACAATATTTAGTAGGGTTCGCATCCATGATGCCTGTTTTTCATAGGTTCATGGCTGCGGCGATGATCTTCGGAATATTATTTGTTACTTGTGTACCAAACATGCGTTTTTTTACTGTATGTAACATGTCTAACGATGCCATGATGCAAGAGAAATCGCAACACACGGTGAAATTAGACACAAACACATGCCGTATTGAATGTGGTTGCGGATGCCATAAAACTATTGATGGTTTACCACATTTACTTTCTCCCCACATTAATCCTGCCATTGTTCACCTGAACCCTGTATCTTTTTTACCTGCGCAATACCATTACATGGCAGTATTGCATCTTTATTTTCCCGATATTGTACTACCCCCTCCTATTTTTAATTGATGGCTATTGGTTTTTTAGACTTATAACCGAAGCCTGAAAACACACCTTCCAATTAAACAACAAATCAGGAGAATTTCAATGAAACATTGGAAACAATGGGGCTGTGTTTTTTCGCTCGCCCTAAATATAGCGATCAATGCTATCGCCATGAATACTGCCACGGCATCTGAATGCGGGCTTTCATGCTGTATTGCAGCAGGTGTTGATGGTATCGGCAGCAGTACAGGACTGTCTGTATCGTTGCAGCTCGACAGCATGCAAATGAAAAGTATTCGACAAGGAACATCAAAAGTTTCTGCGCAGTCTGTTATTAACAACAATTTAGCCGTGCGCCCCAATGGTGTCATGTATGTTGTTCCCACAAAAATGGTGATGACAAAAATCGCAACGAATTTTAGCTACAGGCTGGATGAAAATAATGCTTTTGTTTTAACCGTACCTTATATAATCAATGATATGGAAATGCTAAGAGGCATGAAAACACCTGCTGGAATACGCAACAGCAAGCTTACCATGGACACCATTCAAGGCTTGGGTGATATGTCGTTGCTGTATATTCGTGATGTATGGAAAGATGCCGACATCCGCACCCGCAAACGTTTATCGTTGGGCGTAGGCATCAAAGCGCCTACGGGAAAACACCAAGCAAGAAACGCTACAGGTAGACTGGTGCATATGATGATGCAAGCAGGAACAGGCGCATGGGACGGTATACTCCTTGGCAACGGAACCATTGCTTTTGGTGAGCATAAAGATGGTGGTGCGCAATGGTTTGTTTCTCCATCATTAACCTATCAACTTTCAACACGAAATGCACTGGGTTATAAAGTCGGCAGTCGTTTGAATTATGATGTGTCAACACGCTACCGTGCGACATCAGCGTTCAACATCAAGCTGGACTTCAACGGCGTTCTTTCACAAAAAGACAGCACCAATGGCACGATCGACCCCAATACAGGGCTGGTAGCTTACCAAAATCCAAATATGTCTTTAATTGATAACGTGAACAACACAGGCATTCACTCTCTTTTTATCACGCCAGGTTTTCAATGGGTTGTTTCTTCGGGTATTTCAATAAGTGGCGAATACCGATTTCCTGTGTATCAAAAAACCAAGGGTATACAAGAAGTAACAGACGAGTGGTTTTTCTTTAGAATACGAAAAGCATTTTAGGCAATATGCAATAGATAAATACTATTAAGAGGCATGGCTTCAAAAAGCCAAAATAGACTATCTTTCACCTAAAACATCGAACTTGAAAAGGACTCTAGATTTATTCATTCGACACTGAAAAGATGTTTGTGTTAGGATTATGCCATTATGAACGAGGTATTTATTTCTCCAATGATGTTGAAATGGGCATGTGAGCGTGCCCATGTTTCCTCTGCTGTGCTTGCCGAAAAGATCAGCAATAAAGTGCCGCTTTGGTTAAGCGGAGAAGCTAAACCAACATTTTTGCAAGCTCAAAAAGTATCTAAAATACTTCATATTCCATTTGGTTATCTATTTCTTAATAAGCCACCAGAAGAACCTATGCCCTTACCTGACCTTCGTACTGTTGGTGATGCTGTTATAGGGGAAATAAGTGTTGATTTACGCGAAGTTATTCTTGATGCACTAAGCAAGCAGGAATGGTACAAAGAATATGCAGCTGGGCAGGGGCTAGAGCAACTTCCATTCATAGGAAGGTTTTCCGCCCAGCATACGCCCATAGAAGTTGCTCAGGGTATTGCTCAGACACTAGGCATAGATGATGAGCTTCGTAGTAGCGTCAACAATGGGGAGTCCTTTTTATCTGTTTTGATTGAGAAGGCGGAAGATGCGGGTATTCTCATGATGCATAGCGGCATTGTGGGCAGCCATACGCGACGGGCATTGAAAGTGAATGAATTTCGTGGCTTCGCCATTAGCGACCCGATTGCCCCGCTTGTTTTTTTAAATTGGAAAGATTCTAAGGCAGCAAGAACGTTCACTCTTATTCACGAGTTGGCACATCTTTGGATTGGTCAAAGTGGTGTTTCTGATCTTTCTCTCAGTGACGAAACAAGTGCCATCCATTTGGATAGTGAAACATTTTGTAACGCTGTAGCAGCGGACGGGTTGGTTCCTGAGGTAAGCTTTCATGAGCGTTGGAATCAGGAAATAAGCATTGCTGATAATGCCCATGAGTTGGTGCGTTATTATCGTGTAAGTTCTGTTGTTATCGGCAGGCGAGCCTATGAGTTAGGTGTTGTAAGCTGGACTGAATACATAGCATTTTATCAGGAAGAAGCTAAACAATGGAAACAACCTAAAGCCGCCAATCCTGGGGGAAATTATTATACTACGATTCGAACCAGGCTGGGGAAACGCTTTGCTAAAGCGGTTGTAAGCAGCGTTCAACAGGGTCGGTTGCTATACAGGGATGCTGGGCATCTTCTTGGAATGAAACCATCGAACATTTCAAATCTTTCTAAAGAACTAGGCTTCAAATGAATCTTAGATATTTGCTTGATGCGAATGTCTTTATTGAAGCAAAAAACCGTTATTATGGTTTTGATATTGTACCATCTTTCTGGGAATGGCTAGATAGCAGGCAACCCCCAATGACCTCACTTCACTTGGCACTATTTTTTAACGCGTAAGTGGTGAGGCCGAAAAAATAGAGGTGTCCATGAAACCCATTCACGCAAGTCTAATCGGATTGATACAAGGATTACTTCTATTGGGGCTCCATAAAGCCATTCAATGGGAGTGGCCCGTTATTTCTGATCCATCATTTTGGATGCCCGCTTATGCATTGATACTTCTGCCACCCATAGTTGCCATATTAACCGCACAGCATGGTGCATTCAAAGAACGTCTAAAAATAATTCTTGGCATAAGCCTATTACTCTTTATTACAGCATGTTACACGGGCTACCAAATTAATTTTGATGAAGGAAACAGCTGGGGTGGGCTAGCGTTTACTTTTGCAGCAGTCATGGCAATTGCCAGCTTTATATTTTTGTCATTTTCTCAAAATTGGTTGACTAAAAACAGCCTAACAAACTATAATTTATTGTATGAAAATGGCTGGAAAAATGCACTCACTGTTGCTATTGCGGTCGTTTTTACAGGGCTTGCTTGGTTGCTATTAATGTTATGGGCAGCTTTGTTTGATTTATTAAAAATTCATTTATTTCATGAACTATTCCATGATGAAAATTTTATCTATTGCGCTACAGGTGCGATTGTTGGTTATGGCATTGCTTTAGGGCAGCGTCGTTCTTCAACGGGCATGATTGAACACATTGACTACCTGTTTCGGACCCTTCTTATCGTCGTTAGTTTCATCACGGTGTTATTCATTATTGCTTTACCGTTAAGTGGTTTGCAACCATTATGGGACACCAAATCAGCGACATCTTTATTAATTACCCTGCAACTGGTGTTTATTGTTTTTTACAATGCTATTTATCAACGTGGCTACATTGAACGCCAAGAGGAACACCCAGCACTAAAAAAGCTTATTGAAACAGCAGCTTTATTACTTCCTCTACTATCAGCTATAAGCATTTATGCCGTATGGCTGCGCGTGGATCAATATGGCTGGTCGTTTACTCGGGTTATTGTCGCGCTTATTGTCAGTGTTATCGCTATCTATGCGATTGGCTATGCTGCTGCCGTTTTACATAAAGGTAAAACATGGATGCTGTGGGTAGAGCCAACGAACATTACCGCTGCGGCCGTACTTATGCTTATGGCTATATTGGTACATACACCCTTACTTGATCCTAAAATTATTGCTGCATCCAGCCAGTCGGCAAGAATTTTAGCACAACACCTTATGGATAAGTCTGACTATAATTATCTTCGGTTTTCACTAGGGAAACCTGGCATTCGAGCTTTACAAGAACTTACAAAGTCAGACAAGCCAGACATCGCAACACTTGCACAGACAACATTAGAAAAAACACACCGTTACAAGGCAAGGAAAACAATAAAAGATAGTGATATTCATGCTTTAACACTGATGGATATGGATCACTATTTTTATATATCGCCGAAAGGCACTGCATTGCCAGAGAGCTTTAAGAAATATATTTTCCAAAGCCGTACACACGAACCTTGGCGCGCCTGCTTTATTCAAGACAACATTATAGAGTGTAATTTATTCATCAGTGACTTCAATGGTAATAGTCGCCATGACATTGTGATTATCCCCACTCTTGGAAACATTATATTATACGCTGAAAATAATGAAAATAGGTGGGAACGTATTGCTGAAGGCTCCTTTATCTATAACAGTAACCTGTTCAACAACACCAGAGCATCGTTGCAGCTTGCAACAAAAGCTCATCCATTGGCTGATTTATTAATCGATGGAAAGATTTACAATCTTAAAGAAAAACAGCATCTTCAAGCCATTGAGTGATAATGAGACTATCCATTGGTATTATACCCAATAGCTAAGTGATTACAAGAAACTATGCGAAAAATGCTTGATCACGAGCATAAAAAAGCACGCGCCTTGGCTGTTGAAATGTTAAATAATTGGGATGTTATTTTCATCGTTATTGATCACCCTAATTTGCCACTCACTAACAATAAGCAGTTTGGTATATTATTTATTGCGGCTTATTGATGCGTGCGATAAATACCATCCACATCATCAACGGAAACACGACTCACTTCCAAATCGCGCAACAAACCATCCTCTACATGGTAAATCCAACCATGCAATGTTAAAGGTTGTTGCCTTGACCAAGCATTTTGTACAATACGGGTATGGCTAAGGTTCTCGACCTGTCGCATCACGTTTAGTTCACACAAACGATCAAAGCGTCCCTGCTTGCTTGTTTCGCCTATGGTCTTGTGATGCTGCATCCATAGATCACGGACGCTGCGGATCCAGTTGTCCACCATACCAAAGTGCTGCGACTCCATGGCTGCGCGTACGCCACCACAGTCATAATGCCCCGTCACAATAATGTGCTTAACTTGAAGTACATCAACCGCATATTGAATAGCAGCCAGTGCATTAAGATCAATATGCTGCACCTGATTTGCCACATTGCGATGAATAAATACATGCCCCGCTTCAACACCAATCATTTCATTGGCAGGCACACGCGCATCAGAACAACCAATCCACATAAAGTCTGGTTTCTTTTGCTCTTGTAAGTGTTTAAAATATTCAGGGTTTTGCTGTTTTTTTTCTTTTGCCCATAAAGCATTGGCTGCCAAAAAGGATTTAGGGCTTCCTTTTGAACACATGTCATCAGTCTCCATCAGGAAAGTACACCATATTGTCGGTCAACAGCCACATGCAAGAATCCACACTTTGCTTGTGCCAAGGCCAACGTTGTACCGCCTGTTCAAAAATTTTCATCGCTTCTTCTGTTCGGCCTTGCCATTTTAAACGTGTTCCCAGGTTGATATAAGCATCAGGGCAATCTTCAGGTGAATCAATCAGGCAAGCTCGCAGCATTTTCTCGCCATCTTTCAAGTCTTCACCCTGCATCAAACGCGCGCCCAAAGCAGCCCGAACAAACCAATTATCAGGCATGCTTTTTAGCAATGGGGTAAGCAAATGAACAAAAGCATCATTATCTTCTGGGTCTAGCGTATTTAACCGCTTGTATTCAGGGTGTTCAAAAACAGCATCATTCTTCCAACTCAGGTCGGGTGCTTGCTGCAATATTGCTTGCCATTGCTGCTTGCATTGTTGCGCCCAATCATCTGGCGGGTCGGCTTCAGATTGTTCAATCGACCATTGCAAACGTGCCATCGCAGCGGCTGGGTGATCGCTCGCATGTAATGCCTCTCGGTACAATCGGGTATCCGCAGGGTGGCGCGGCGAAACACCAAGAACAAGCAAGGTGCGTGCTGCCAAGTGACGAATAAAAAGCAATTGTGCCAGCAGCAAGGCGCGCAAATAAGCAATGCCATCATCGGCAGGCAAGATGGGGGAAATGGCGATTTGATCCACCAAGGTCATCATATTGTGTTCTTGCCCATCATTCATTTCCCAGCCATAAGATGGAAATACCACCCACCACGAAAGCGTGCGAAAACGTTGATCATCCAGTGGTAAGCATACATCACGGTGTAAATCATCAACCAACAATGCACGCGAAGCTGCAAAGTCATCAGCCAAACCACCAACTTTTTCACCCCGTGGCCAATTGCCTTCTGCCCGCGCTGATTGCATCAAATATACACCATAAAGATACAAGTATTCTGGTGTTGGAAGGGTTAAAGAATTGAGCCTATAAAATGCATCATGCACAGAAGAAAAACAGGCAGGTGGACGCAGCAACAACGTATAAGCATCATCCAAGATATGTTGGGTATAGGTTTCCAACTGGCCGTTGCGTTGGCGTTTAACGATCATCGACATGCGCGGAACACCCACGCTTAGCGATACTTCGGTTGTTACTGCAAGCCCCCGTTTTTTCATGCTTTTGTAAGCAAGCCACGTTAAATAAGCCGCCGCACCTTGAATAAACGCATGCCCTTCGGGCGTAAGCTCTGCCCCATCCAACATATCCAAGCGGATGCGATGGAGTGCTGTAGAAACCACTTGTGCAGAAAAAAAAGTGCCATTGGCACGAGCAAGCACACCCTGCCGCCCATGCACATGACTAAGAAATTTTCGTACGAGTGATTTCATCAATCAGCGACAAAGTTTAACAACTTTCTATCCAACAACGCATCAATAGGACTTGCGAAACTCCGTGTGATGGCATTCTGTGCAAGGTGGAATGCGACCTGTTTTTTTAAAGTGCATTTCTTTGTTGCATTGGATGCATGTCAGTGTTCCAGCACTCGTTATTTCACCCGAACGACAATGCAAGCCTTGCTCCGCTTTGCTCGCCAAATCATTGATCGCTGATCCAGCAGCTTTCATCACAGCACTAAGTGAGGCCATTGCACCCACGGTTAAGCGAGATGGATTTAACCGCGACTTTGCCTCGTTGCGCATTGATTCTGCCATGCGGAACATATCATCTTCAAGAAATGATTTTAAACGTTGCCCTTGTTCTTCGGTAAATGTTCCTGCTGTGGTTAATTGTTCTCGTGCTGTCTCTACGGCTGATTGCACAAACTCTTGGGTTTTTTCTGCACCAGACTCAAAAATATCGCGCGCACGGTCGGCCAATTCATCGTAATGGTTGGCTGCTTCATCATCCAACGATTCATCTTCCATATGATGAATCACAGCGTCGCCAAAGTCTGATGTTGAAAGTTTAATGGCATCATCCATCAAACGATGAAAGTCATAGGTCACTGTTTTGGCTTGAATAGCACCATTGATACCTTTTAAGATGAGATCAGCGGCTTCGCTCCAGCCCATGTAACGAAGCATCATTTCGCCAGAAAGAATTACCGATGAAGGGTTGACCATATCTTTATTTGCATATTTTGGTGCTGTGCCATGGGTTGCTTCAAAAATAGCATGACCACTGAGGTAATTTATATTCGCGCCCGGTGCAATACCAATACCGCCAATCTGTGCAGCCAAAGCATCTGAGATATAATCGCCATTTAAATTCAATGTAGCGATGATATCAAAATCTGTAGGTCTCGTTAGTACTTGCTGCAAGGTAATATCTGCAATGGCATCTTTGATCAACAAGCCATTGGGCAATGTACACCATGGCCCACCATCTATTTCTTTTGCATCAAATTCTTCTTTGGCGACCTCATAACCCCAGCGCATGAATGCACCTTCTGTAAACTTCATGATATTTCCCTTGTGAACCAAGGTGATTGATTTCCGCTTGTTCGCCAGGGCATACAAAATAGCCGCACGAACCAAACGTTTGCTTCCTTCTTCCGATACAGGTTTGATGCCAATACCCGATGTTTCAGGGAAACGAATTTTGCTGACACCCATTTCTTCTTGTAAAAAAGCAATGAGTTTTTTGACTTCGTCTGATCCGTTAGCCCACTCGATACCAGCATAAATATCTTCTGAGTTTTCACGAAAAATAACCATATCCACATCTTCTGGTTTTTTTACGGGTGAAGGTACGCCTTTAAAATATTTCACAGGACGCAAACACGTATACAAGTCCAGTTTTTGGCGCAATGCAACATTTAATGATGTGATACCACCACCAATGGGTGTCGTTAATGGGCCTTTAATGCCAATCAAATAATCACGAAATGCCTGTAAAGTTTCTTCAGGCAACCAAGCATCATCGCTTTGACCATAAAGATTCCAAGCTTTTTCACCCGCAAAAACTTCCATCCATGCGATTTCCCGTTCATCGTTGTAAGCTTTTTTTACGGCGGCATTCAAAACACGCTGTGCAGCACGCCAAATATCAGGCCCCGTTCCATCACCTTCAATAAAGGTAACAATGGGTTTTTTAGGCACGGATAATTTGCCATCATTGCCCATGGTTATTTTTTCACCCATGGTTGGGGGCGTTATTTTTTCAAAGGGCATGATGGTTCTCCATTTATAATTGTTCCAATGCAGGGCAAAGTCTGCACCTTTTTTTCCAATGAACAAACGATGATACGTCAATGACCCTGTTTTTTCAATAAATGCTGCAATATCTCTAGCCCTTCAATCAAGCGTGGCCCTGGTCGATGCATCAGGTCAGCAGGAACGGTGACGAAATGGATGTGCTTTTTTCCCAACCACTTTTCCCAAAACAATTGCCTGGCTTGCAAATCACGCGCTTCCTCGGGTAGAATTACGTTAAGCCTTCCGTCTTGATGAGAAGGATGGAGGCGACTGTTCCTGTGCTGGCAATATTGGTTTCCGCATAGCACTATCTTTATAGTCCTGCATTATAAAGAGTAAAGTAAAATGTAAACTACGATATTTACAGCGATGAACTCAGCGTTTGCATGATGGAAATGGAAGACAACTTTATGCCCAGAGAAAGACGACAGTCGAACCAGTCTTTGGTATTATTAATACATGTATTGGATTTCGGCAATTTTTTCTGCGTGGTGCCGAAAAGGTTTCCGGTGAGGCTTGTCTACCTAGCATGACACATCAAAAGGCCCTTTGTATTGCACCTAATGTCGATTCAGCTTCAAGATTCCAGTCTCTAAGGTTGTTGATATGCGTTATATTTTAAAACAGTTTGATTATGAGCTAATCACCTTTGAATTGGCATCCGACGTGATTGAAGGGTTGTCGGCTCAAATTGTGTCGATCAACGAAACACATCATCCACTGCTGCCCATTGATCTTGAGTTGAGCGAGAAAGGGCTGCTGACTTGGCTTAAACGGCGGGTGATTCCGGGCAATCGTTTGTTTGTGCAAAACCTTCTGGCGAAACTTGGGTTGAATGTGGGCGATACCAAGGGGATCATTGATGTTTGCAAGGGGTTGTCGGTTAACGATTGTTACTGGATTGTTGAGCAGGGATTTGAAGGGTCGTTTCGCCAGTTTAATCTCTATGAAAACCGGATTAGTCGCATTCTCTCGTTCATCGCCTATACTGGTTATGGCGAGACCAAACGCCATGGTTTTATCTCCACGCCCGAGTTGACCACTGGGGGCATGCTCGCCAAATGTTGGCGGCGGGAACAGGGAACGCTCTATCTCTACAAAGCCGGATCAACAGGAGCAGCCAATACGGGCAACGAACCTTATTCGGAGTTTTATGCCGCTCAGGTAGCGAAAGCGATGGGATTGAACTGTACACCTTACAACCTGAGGCGGTGGAAAAAACAGCTCTTTTCGACCTGCCCGTTGTTTACCAGTTTGGAACTTTCCTATGTTCCAGCCGGAAGAGTCGTGAACAATGGTGGTTGGCGGGCGGTGATGGATTATTACCGAAAGTTGGGGGATGATTACGATCAATCACTGGTGGATATGTTGATTTTCGATGCGGTGATCTGCAATGAGGATCGGCATTTCAATAACTTCGGCCTGCTGCTGGAGAGCGGATCGAACAGGGTTGTAGCGCCAGCCCCGATTTTTGACAATGGCTTTTCGCTATTCAATTATGCCATGGCAGACGATCTGGAAGATGTTGATGCATACGCCCAAACTCGACTTATGGCCACATCGCAGGGTTTTGTGGAATTCGCCAGAGAAATCATCAGCAAAGAGCAGAAAAATCGCCTGCACAAGCTGGTGAACTTCCGCTTTAAACGACACCCGAAATATAATCTACCAGCTAAACGGCTGGAGATCATTGAGCAGTTCATCCAGATGCGAATACAGCAGTTGATAAACCTATAGATTTCTCGGCATCCTTCACCAGCCCTTAAAGTAGTTTACACTTCATACCAAAGTAATAACAGTAACAGTGTCAGGATTCGGCTCTACGGCCTTTGACGCAGCTCTTAATAAAGCTTTACTCCGACGCTATTTTCAAGGTCATAGAAAACTCAACAAAAGCAACAGAATCGAAGCCTGACCCCATTACATTAAATGACCCTATTTTTTCAATAGATGCTGCAATATCTCTAGCCCTTCAATCAAGCGTGGCCCTGGTCGATGCATCAGGTCAGCAGGAACGGTGACGAAATGGATGTGTTTTTTTCCCAACCACTTTTCCCAAAACAATTGCCTGGCTTGCAAATCGTGCGTTTCCCCAGGTATAATAATGACATCAGGCTTGCCCCTGATTACCGCCTCAACATTAACGCGTGGCGCTTCTAGTGTTATTTGTGAGAATATATTTATAGCGCCTGCATCATCAATCAAAGCATTAATAAAACTTGTGCCACCGGCTGCAATCAATGGGGCGTGCCAGACTTCGTAAAATACCCGTAGGTTTGTTCGTGCTTTACGTTGCACCGCTATCAAACGCAAGCGTTGTTGGGAAACGAGTTCAATGGCTTCTTGGCTGTGATTGGTAAGTGTTCCCAACAGCAACAAACTTTGAAATATACCATCAAAACTGCTTGGGTTGGAAACCACAATATCCACGCCCAGTGCCTCTAATGCCGCAACGCCTTTGGTACTACGGCTCAAAACCACGGCAACATCAGGTTTTAAACGCCATGCTGCTTCAACATTGATACCTTGATAATTGCCAACGCGGGGTAATGCTTTTGCTGCTTCAGGGTAGTTACAATAATCCACCGCACCAACAATATTGGCCGATGCGCCAATGGCATAAAGCATCTCACATACGTGTGGCGTGAGTGCCAATATACGTTGTAATGGCGCGGCGTGGATGTTTTGTGCATGCAACCAAAAACAGCAGCATAGAATGTACTTTATCATTGCAGGCAAAACACCATGGGCATACGGTAAGGGCTATTTAGCCAACGTTGCACCGACCATTCGTACACGGGTGGCACGCAGTTGTTCTGCCGTTATTAGCTTGCCTATATTGAATGTAGACTGCGCATTTGCTTGAATCTCCCCGCGAAGTTTGATACTGCGGTAGCGTGTCGCGCTACGCACTTCAATAACCAGTGCTGATACGGGAAATGGTGTATTATTTTTAATAGCAACAAGCATTTGCCCCTGTTCATTGAGACCAAACCTTGTCTTCAGGTATTGACTGGGGTTGGCAGGTAGATCAAAGCGAAGAAGCTCGCTATAAGCAGATTTTCCTACGGGAGTATTGCTGCTTGCGGCTGCGCTTAGGTATGATCTGGCAAGATTCATATTGCCATCATGCAAAGCATACTGCCCTAATTTCTGCATCGCAGGCGCTGTTTTTAGCAAAGCAACGCTGCTTTCCAAAGATTGTTTTGCTTGCTGTTTGTGCCCCATGGTATCGTACAGCAATCCCAGCTTTAAATGGGTTTGAAAATACCCTGGGTTCATGCTTGCTGCTTTTTTATACTCTCTCAAAGCCGCGTTTTTATTGTTACCCTGCTCAAGTGCTGATCCCCTTAACAGGTGGAACTGAGACTCACGGGATTCAATTCTTATCGCCTGTTCAGCCAACGAACGGGCGCGGGAGTATTTTTTTGCAGCGAAAGCTTTCACCCCTTTTTCGTAAGCATCATACGCAGGGGCTGCATCAAACAAGGATTGAAGCCGTCGATGGTATTCGTTTCGCCCTGTTTTTCCTGCTGGCAATTGTGCCGCAAACAAACGATTGGCTGCCACCCTATCGGCTGAAGGCGGATGGCTGGACAGTAAGTTACTGAAAAGATTATCCCTTCCTTTTTTTTGTGATAATAGCAGCTCCTGCATTCTAACTGCCCCAAAAGGATCATAACCAGCACGGGACATATAAACCATGCCATAATGATCTGATTCATATTCATCATTACGGCTAAATCTTGCATTGAGCATCGAAGCAGCCAGATTTGTGCCGAGCATACCAATATTTTGTGTGAGCTGGTTATTGCTCTGTGTCTGAATCGCCATATTCGCGGCCAATACAGCACCTTGAATCAACATTCCCTTCTGGATTTGTTTGGCGCTGTGTTTCGCCGCTGCATGAACGATTTCATGACCAAGCACCGATGCCAGCTCTGCTTCGCTATCCATTTTCATCAACAAACCACGGTTGATTGCCAACTTACCGCCAGGCATCGCCCATGCGTTGATTTCCGAGTTGTTTAAAACGGTAAATTCGTAAGGAAGCCTTCGGTCAGATACTGCTGCCAACTTCTGCCCTACTTCTTGCACATACGCAATAACAGCAGGGTCGGCGATATAATCACCGCCCTGCATCTGCCGCGCGGGCAGGTAGTTCTTTTCTCCCATTGCCAATTCGGCTGATTCTGAAATCAATATCAGCTCTTTTTGCCCTGTTACAGGGTTAATGGCACAACCATAAAATAGAGGGGTCGCGACAAGTGATAGAAGCATCAACCATTGATACATGGTGGTTTTGGATTTTAAATATTTATGGGTAAACATCAGAAAAGGCCCCTTTCTAACGAATGCAACCTGGGAGGCTGTCCTATAGAACCGCTAACTTTCACCTTGCTGTTGTCCGCCTTGGCTGGGCGCTGCTGCCAGTACACGGTCTGCCATGCGAGAGAATGGAAGACTTTGTACCCATACTGTGCCATGGCCTGAAAGGGTCGCCAAAAACACCCCTTCACCACCAAACAACATGGTTTTTAAACCACCTGCCAAGGCAATATCATAATCAATACCTTGCGTGATGGCGACCAAACAGCCCGTATCAATACGCAATGTCTCACCTTTTAACTCTTTTTTAACCAAAGCACCACCAGCATGAACAAAAACCATTCCATCGCCTTCAAGCTTCTCAAGAATAAAGCCCTCACCGCCAAAGAAGCCTGCGCCTAATCGTTTATTAAATGCGATGCCCAGTTTGGTACCTTGTGCAGCACACAAAAACGCATCTTTTTGGCAAATAAGTGTGCCGCCAATGCTCGATAGATCAATCGGCAATACCGTGCCAGGGTAAGCTGCAGAAAATCCCACGCGCCGTTTCTGTTGCCCTTGGTTGGTAAAATGCGTTAAAAAAAGTGACTCGCCCGTAAGCATGCGCTTGCCTGCGCCAAAGAGCTTGCCAAACAAGCCACTCTCTGTTCCATCACCCATTCGGGTTTCAAAGGCAATATCAGACTCCATCCAAGTCATACCACCAGCTTCAGCAATCACCGTCTCTCCGGGGTCAAGTTCTACTTCTACCATTTGCTCATGACCAAGCAGCTCATAATCTATTTCATCACTGTGTAATCCCATGGATGCTCCCTGTAATAAATCGTCACTTACTCGCCTTTTTGCAGCGTCTTTGTAAGTGCCATATTGTCGATCAAGCGTGTATTGTTGATGCGCACAGCAATAAATGCATGCGCATCAGCTTCTATGGTTGATATTGGTTTTAATGTATTACTGTTGCGTATTTCAAGGTATTCGGCATCCAAGCCCTCATTCCGCAAAACAGTGGTCGCCATCGCCAACAAGGGCACACAATTGGTTTCTCCAGCAAGGCAGGCCTTTCGCATCACTGTTAATGCTTGAAAAAGACAAGTAGCCCGCTTGCGCTCGGCAACCGTTAAATATTGATTTCTACTGCTCATCGCCAAACCATTTTCTTCGCGCATAATAGGAGCAGAGGCAATGGCAACAGGCATGTTTAAATCATAAACCATGCGACGAACAATGCTTAATTGCTGCCAATCTTTTTCTCCAAATATAGCCAAATCTGGTTCTACAATATTAAACAATGCATTGACCACGGTAAGCATACCATCAAAATGCCCAGGCCTAAAGCGACCACAAAGACATTCCCCTAGGGTTTGCACATGTAAAGTAACCATCGGCTCTGGCGTGGCAAACAGTGATTCAGGGTGAAACAATAGATCCACCCCCTCGGCTTCACAACGCCGTGTATCTTCGGCAAAAGGGCGCAAATAACGGTCAAGGTCTTCCTCGGCAGAAAATTGCAGTGGATTAACGTAAATACTCACCACCACCACATCGGCCAATCTTTTTGCTTTGCGAATCAAACTGATATGACCATCATGCAAACAACCCATGGTGGCAATCAAAGCAATGCGCTCCTTGCTGCGCAGTGCTGCCAGTTCGTGTCTTAAGTCGTCGGTTTTTTCAATCAATTGCATGGTTTTGTTCCCGGGAATTGTTGCGTGCGAACATCGTCTGCCCATTGGGCGATGCCATCAACAATCGTTTGTCGTAGATTCAAGTAGGCTGGGGCAAAGGGTGGGTTTTTTTCAGACAATCCCAACAGATCATGCCAGACCAAAATTTGTGCGTCGCATTGCGCGCCAGCACCAATGCCTACGGTAGGAATAGACAGTGTGGCAGTGATTTCTGCTGCCAAAGCATCGGGAATACATTCCAGTACAACGGCCAATGCGCCTGCATTACTCACCGCTTGTGCATCGGCTTTGATGCGTGCTGCTGCATATTCATCCTCTCCCTGTCTTCGGTAACCACCTTGTTGTTTCACCGATTGCGGCATCAGTCCAATATGGGCAACCACAGGAATACCCCGTTCGGATAAAAAACGAATAGTGGGAGCCATCAGTACACCGCCTTCTAGTTTGACCGCATCACAACCACTTTGTTGCAAGACACATACGCTGCTGCTGTAAGCCTGTTCAGGCGACGTTTGATAACTGCCAAAAGGAAGATCACAAACGACCCAAGGTCGCGATGTTGCAGCGACTACAACCGTGGCATGGGCGATCATTTGAGCCAGCGATACAGGCAATGTTGTCGCATAGCCCAGTGTCGTCATGGCCAAAGAATCGCCAACGAGGATTACATCCACGCCAGCAAGCGACGCAAGCGATGCACTGCTCGCATCATGTGCCGTTAACCATACGGTTTTTTTACCCTGACGAGCCATTGCTACAATCGTCATTGCTGTTACTTTTTTCATCGTACCTTTCCGCTTCGGTCTGCATAGACAGTACCGTCTTTCAAGGGTTATTTAATTCGTTCTTCCAACAGTTTTTCAAGGTCTTTTTTATCTTTTACATTGGGCAGACCACCCAGCCAATCACTTGTGTTAATGGTTGGAACCCCTTTGGCAAAGTTTTTTTGCGAGAAGGGATTATTCGCGGGAATCATGTTGCTCATCGCTTTTCCAAGACTTAACACAAAAGGACGCAAGGTACTTTTTGAGCCGAACACATCCGTAGGATTTTTAATATAAGTAAAAGCAATTAACGAAAAAACACCAACAAACACAATAGGCTTAATAGGTGCGATAATCCCGCCAAAAAGATGGTCAAGGGTGAACAGGATTTTACCGCCTTTACCTTTTAATGGGTTCGGTATGGCAGCCACAATGATTGAAGATAGTAATATAACAGCAAAAAATACAATAAAAAAAGCCATCGGATCAGCATAGGTGGTATCAATGCCTGTCGAATCAACCAGTTTATCGGCAATATTTCCAGATGCTTTAATCGCAGCAATAAATGCGCCTACAACGCCAGCAACAGCGACAAGCTCGACAATAAAACCACGCATTGCACCCTGCAAAAAAGCCAGCCCAATGATTCCAATGATCGCAAGATCAAGAAGACTCATCATTGTATTTTATGAAAACAGATGGGCTAAATGGCAGTATACCAACCTATAAAAGCAGGCCATCCTATAAACTGTAATCTCTTGGCGCTTGGGGCAAAACTTGGGTATCACCAAATGTTCTGCTTTCTTTTGTTTTCACATTCGTTCCACACTTTGGGCATTCGTATAATTTTGATTCTTCTGCTTGAAATGTGTTTTTACAACGCGGACACTCAACTTTTACTTGGCTCATTAAACTATCTCCTATGGTTGTGGCAACGCTTTATGAATTATTCAAATTAAATGCGGAAGATATAGCGCAGGCCATAAGCACGCAACCGTTGACCTTATGATTTTAAGTTATCGCTTTCAATCTGAAGAAATTTAGCGGCATCAACGGGTTTGTTCACGTGTTTTATGAAACCCAATATCAGACCATTCTTCTATGGTATAATTGAGCTTCCAAAGACTGGGCGCAAGGTAGGTTAAACAACCATCACCATCTTTGGATAAGTTTGCCTCAAATAGGCGGGTGAAATCACGCAAGCGCGTAACGTCATCACATGTGATCCAACGGGCAATTTGAAAATCTGTACCTGTATATTCTGCATCGACGCGGTATTCTGTTTTTAATCGCTCAACGGTCACATCAAACTGCAATACACCGACTGCCCCAAGAATATAATCACCGCCAAGCAAGGTACGAAAGACTTGCACTGCACCCTCTTCAGACAATTGAATCAAGCCCTTGTGCAATTGTTTGCGTTTCATGGGGTCTTTTAAACGAATGCGGCGAAACATCTCAGGGGCAAAGTTGGGGATTCCTGTAAAATTCAACACTTCTTTTTCGGTAAAAGTATCGCCAATACGAATCGTGCCGTGGTTGTGCAGACCGATAATATCACCTGGCCATGCTTCTTCGATGTGGCTGCGATCTTGCGCCATAAACACCGTTGCCTTGGCCAATTTAATATCTTTACCAATACGATGATGGCGAACGCTCATGCCACGGGTGAACTTACCCGAGCAAATGCGAAAGAAGGCAATACGATCACGGTGGGCAGGGTCCATGTTCGCTTGAATTTTGAAACAAAAGGCAGAAAAGTTTTTTTCTTCGGGTGAAACCATGCGTTGTTCTGCGGCACGGGGGCCTGGTGACGGTGCAAATTCAACAAATGCATCCAATAATTCGCGTACACCAAAGTTATTAACCGCACTCCCAAAAAACACAGGGGTTTGACTGCCTGCAAGAAAATACTCCAGATCAAAAGGGTCAGATGCGCCTTCCAGTAATTCAATATCATTACGCAATTCGTCGGCTTGTGTGCCAAGAAGTTCATCAAGCTTAGGGTCTTGTAAGTTTTTAATAAAAACCGCTTGTTCATCTTCACCCTCTGTACCGGGGGTGAACAAGTGCAAGGTTTGACGGTAACGGTTGTACACGCCTTTAAATGATTTCCCCATACCGATAGGCCAAGAAAGTGGCGCACATTCAATTTGCAACTTATCTTCAATATCTGCCAATAAATCAAGCGGTGATTGGCCTTCACGATCCAATTTGTTGATGAATGTAATGATCGGCGTATTTCGCATGCGACATACTTCCATCAATTTTTCAGTTTGAACCTCTACGCCTTTGGCGGAATCAATCACCATCATGGCCGAATCAACCGCCGTTAATACACGGTAGGTATCTTCTGAAAAATCTTGATGGCCAGGTGTATCGAGCAGGTTAATTTCAAAGTCACGGTAGTTAAACTTCATCACTGAGGAAGCCACAGAAATACCGCGTTCTTGCTCAATTTTCATCCAATCGCTGGTTGCGTGACGCGTTGCCTTGCGTGCCTTCACTGCCCCTGCCATTTGAATCGCGCCGCCAAACAGCAGCAGCTTTTCTGTTAATGTGGTTTTACCTGCATCCGGGTGTGAAATAATACCAAACGTGCGACGCTTTTCAATTTCCAAACAATAAGCCATGAACAGCAAAACCTCATTAATAATAATGGGCAAAGACTAAGAGCTTGCCCGAGAATAGAAAGACCTACGCTAAAATCCCCATTTGGGCGAGCTTTATGCTGTTTCTGTTCGCTTAAAGTGGACGAAATGTGTACAGAACTTAGTATGCCTCCTTTTGGAGCGTGCTATGGGACAAACATTATTTGAAAAAGTGTGGCAACAACACGTTGTCCGAGAAAACGATGACGGTTCAGTACTCTTGTATATTGATCGCCATTTAATCCACGAAGTAACCAGCCCACAGGCTTTTGAAGGCTTGCGTTTGGCGAAGAGGCAGGCGTGGCGCACGGCAACTGCCCTTGCTACGCCAGATCACAATATTCCCACAATGAACCGCCAACAAGGCATTGTTGACCCTATTTCTCGCCGTCAAGTCGAAGCCCTTGATCAACATTGTGATGAATTTGGCATCCGTGAATTTGACATGAACGATGTGCGGCAAGGCATTGTACATGTTATCGGGCCCGAGCAAGGTTTAACATTGCCAGGCATTACCTTGGTATGTGGTGACTCGCATACTTCCACCCACGGTGCTTTTGCAGCATTGGCTATGGGTATTGGGACATCCGATGTTGAGCATGTACTCGCCACGCAATGTTTGATTCAAAAAAAGCCAAAAACCATGCGGATTTGTATTGATGGTACAGCACCCGCGTTAACAGGAAAAGACATTGCCTTGTATGTGATTTCGCATATCGGTACCGCAGGTGGTACGGGTTATGCTATCGAATTTGCAGGCTCAGCGGTACGCGAATTAAGCATGGAAGGTCGCATGACCTTGTGCAATATGGCCATCGAAGCGGGTGCTCGCTGTGGTATGATTGCAGTGGATGATACGACGCTCGCTTATGTTAAAGGTCGTCCTATGGCGCCAGCCGGTGAACAATGGGCATTGGCGAAAACCGCATGGCAACAATTGGTATCGGATGAAGATGCCCAGTTTGATCGTGATATTACCTTAAATGCGAATAATATCGCGCCCCAAGTAACATGGGGAACGAGTCCAGAAATGGTCGTCGCTATTGATGGTCACGTGCCGCTATTGCAAGAAGCACGAAATACGCTGCAAGCGGAAGGTTGGGCGCGGGCGATGACATACATGGGTTTGGATGAAGGGACGGCACTTACCGATATTGCCGTAGATAAAGTGTTTATTGGCTCTTGCACCAATGGCCGAATCGAAGACTTTCGTGCGGCGGCAGCGGTGCTTAAGGGGCAGCATATTGCGCCCAATATTCGTCAAGCCTTGGCTGTTCCAGGCTCAGGTCTGGTGGCCAAAGCTGCCAAGCATGAAGGGCTGGATGTTATTTTTAAAAAGGCAGGATTTGAATGGCGCGAACCTGGTTGCTCCATGTGTTTGGCGATGAATGCCGATCGTTTGAATGCTGGTGATCGCTGTGCATCCACCTCCAACCGTAATTTTGAAGGTCGCCAAGGTGCTGGCGGTCGCACCCATTTACTCAGCCCTGCGATGGCAGCGGCAGCAGCACTGGCTGGCCATTTCGTGGATGTTCGCACGCTGACCCAAGGAGATCATGATGCAAAAGTTTAATACCCATCAAGGATTGGTCGCGCCTCTGGATCGTGCCAACATTGATACCGATGCTATTATTCCCAAGCAATTTTTAAAAAGCATTAAGCGCACAGGTTATGGCCCTTATTTGTTTGATGAGTGGCGGTATATGGATATTGGCGAACCCGATATGGATTGCTCCAACCGACCATTAAAAAAAGATTTTTTTCTTAACCAAGCCCGTTATCAAGAAGCCAGTATTTTATTAACGCGGGACAATTTTGCTTGTGGCTCTTCCCGCGAACACGCTGTCTGGGCACTGTTGGATTATGGTTTTCGAGCAATTATTGCGCCCAGCTTTGCCGATATTTTTTACAGCAATTGTTTTAAAAATGGCATACTTCCCATTTGTTTGACGACGAATGAAATCACTTCTTTGTTTGAATCTGTAAATACCCATCAAGGTTTTGCTTTACGCATTGATTTACCCAAACAATCTATAAGCTTGGATGACGGGCAAACATTGTCTTTCACGATTGATACATTTCGCAAGCATTGCTTGATTAACGGTCTTGATGATATTGGCCTGACGCTACAACAAACAGATGCCATCCATTGTTACGAGCAAAAGCAAAAAAAGATAAGCCCATGGCTGTTTTCAGATGTTTTAGGGTTAGAGTGACAGCTTGGATATCGGCATTTTATTCGGGCGTAAGTATTGAAAACATCAAAAGGGATATGTTTCACTGAAAAGCAAGGTCAATACTATAGTGGACCCCGCAAATGCAACAGTGAGTTAAGACAAATTTAGGGTATAATTTCTCGGGTAAAATGGAGACATATATGGCACGAAAACAATACAGCAAAAGTGAGAAAGCTCGCATTGCGATAGAGGCAATAAAAGGGCAGAAAACAGCCGCTGAATTATCATCAGAGTACGGTGTTCACGGTACGCAGATTAACAAATGGAAGAAGCTACTGCTTGATAATGCAGTCGAGTTATTCAACCAAAAGCCAGACAACAGTGAGCAACAGCATATTGAAGAGTGTGACCGCTTGTACAAGAAAGTTGGGCAGTTACAGATTGAGGTAGACTGGTTAAAAAAACTCTCAGGGTCGGTGACATGAACTTAGCTGACAAACGTACAGCGATTGATCCGACCCACAAAAACCTGTCCCTTTCACGTCAATGTGAGATTTTGAAACTGCACCGCTCTAGCTACTATCGTCCTGAACCTGAGCCAGGTGAAAGCGAGAGAAATCAACAGCTTATGCGATTGATTGTGTCAACGGTCAACAGAAATAGTCCAAAATCGGTCAATAAGACTAGTCCACTTTTCCCAGTGTTTTAGTGGCTCAGCTTGGCTTTTAGCCGATAACTTTCACCACCCAACATAAAAATGTGCGAGTGGTGAATAATGCGATCCACCACGGGCACAGCCACATTATCATC
>JAUZQQ010000098.1 GCA_030950905.1 Mariprofundaceae bacterium | reverse complement strand
CGATGCGGCGGCGATCATTTCTGTTGGCAAAAGCAAAGCACCCGAGAGCTTGGTCGCGGGCAAGGCCAATGTTTTTATTTTTCCTGATTTAAATACGGGCAACACAACCTACAAAGCAGTTCAGCGCAGTGCCCATGTTGTTAGCATCGGGCCGATGTTGCAGGGGCTGCGTAAGCCTGTGAACGATTTATCCCGTGGTGCAACGGTTGAAGATATTGTTTATACCATTGCATTAACGAGCATTCAAGCAGGTTAGCTTTAATCCAAAGACTGAACAATCTTCTCGCAGGCTTTTTTTGCATCAGAGAAAATCATCATCGTTTTATCCATGTAAAACAAATCATTGTCCAGCCCTGCATAACCAACGGATAAAGAGCGTTTAATAATCAATATATTTCGTGCTTTGATAACGTCAAGAATAGGCATGCCATAAATCGGGCTGGTCGGGTCGGTTTTGGCAGCAGGGTTGGTCACATCATTGGCACCAATGACCAAGGCAATGTCGGTATCGGCAAATTCAGGGTTGATTTCATCCATTTCGTGCACAATATCGTAGGGCACATCGGCTTCTGCCAACAATACATTCATATGCCCTGGCATCCGTCCTGCCACAGGGTGAATGGCAAAACGAACCGAAACCCCCGCCTTGGTTAATACTTCGACCATTTCTTTTAATGCATGCTGCGCTCTGGCGACTGCCAGTCCATAACCTGGCACAATAACCACGCTGCGCGCATTTTGCAGCATGAAAGCTGCATCTTCTGGTGCGCCACTGGTCACGGGACGGTCTTGTTTTTGTCCCCCTGCAACAGCGGTCTTTGCATCGCCACCAAAGCCACCTAACAGCACATTCAACAAAGAACGATTCATTGCCTTGCACATAATATAAGACAAAATAGCACCACTGGAACCGACCAATGCCCCAGCAATGATCAACATATGATTATTCAACGTAAAACCAATGCCCGCCGCTGCCCAGCCTGAATATGAATTCAACATCGAGACAATCACCGGCATATCAGCACCGCCAATCGGAATAATCAACAATACCCCCAGCAACAAAGCAATCGCCAACATCAACAAAAAGGGAAGCCATGTTGGTGTGATGCAAAACCAAACACCAAAGCCAAGCATGGCCAGCCCCAGTATTAAGTTTAATACATGTTGCCCTGCAAAAGTCACGGGCGAACCTGAGACCAAACCATGAAGTTTAGCAAAGGCAACCAATGATGCGGTGAATGTGATTGCACCAATAAATGTGCCCAAAAACAACTCAATGGTACTTGCCGTATGCAAGACCCCTTGGCTGTTTGCAATGCCATAAGCAATCGGGTCAGCCATGGCTGAAACAGCGATTAAAACGGCAGCCAAACCAACCAGCGAATGCATGAATGCCACGGTCTGAGGCATGTGGGTCATGGGTACTTTGCGTGCAGCAACACCGCCAATCAGGCCGCCTATGCCAATACAGATAAAAATCCAAAAGTAATTTTGCACAGATTGTAGTTGCAAGGTAACCAAAATAGCAATGCCCATGCCTAGCATTCCATACATATTAGCACGCCGTGCCGAGGCGGGACTCGATAACCCTTTTAGCGAAAAAATAATTAAAATAGAGGCCAATAAATACAGTAAGGCGACCCAATTAATAGAAAGCATAGTTGTTGCTCCGTGAATATGCCGTGACTACACAGCGGAAATAATTGTGATGGTAAAAAGGAGGGTGTTGGAGCTAGGCGTTAGCGTTTTTTAAACATGCTCAACATCCGATGTGTGACCATAAACCCACCAAAGATATTGACCGATGCAAGGCCTACGGCAATCAACCCAAGCACTGTTGCCAGATTCATTTCAACAGGGCCCGAGGCAATCAAGGCCCCCACAATGACAATACTGGAAATGGCATTGGTGACGCTCATTAAAGGTGTATGCAATGCAGGCGTAACATTCCATACCACGTGGTAACCAATAAAAATAGCCAGCACAAACACGGTAAAAGCAGAAACAAAGGGGTCAACGTGTTGTATTACAGGCAATACGGCCTGTGCATGTTCAGCAGGATTCATGGGCGATTCTCCAACAGTTTTGGTTTAAGAAATTCACCATGTTGACAAAGCAAAGAGCCAGCAATGATTTCGTCATCAAGGTTAATATCCAAGGTGTTTTCTTTTTCATTCCATAATAAATTCACCAGATTAGCGATATTTCGGGCAAACAATTGACTGGCATCACTGGCCATCAATGCAGCAAGGTTGGTGATGCCGACAAGGGTTACCCCTTGATGCTTGATTACTTGATCTTTAACCGACAATGGGCAGTTGCCGCCCATTTCAACGGCCATGTCTACAATGACAGAACCTGCACGCATCTGCGCCACCATGGCGGGGGTGATCAGCACGGGAGCTGCTCGCCCAGGAATCAATGCTGTGGTGATAATAATGTCGGATTTGGCAGCATGTTTGGCAATCAATGCGGCTTGTTTTTGTTGGTAATCATCCGACATTTCACGGGCATAACCACCAGCATCTTCAGCATTTTCTTCAGCAGGCACTTCAACAAAGCTAGCACCGAGACTTTCCACTTGCTCGCGGGCAGCACTTCGCACATCAAATGCTTCAACCAATGCACCCAATCTACGCGCTGTGGCAATGGCTTGAAGACCAGCTACGCCAGCCCCCATCACCAATACACGCGCAGGTTTTACTGTTCCTGCGGCGGTCATCAGCATGGGCATAAAACGTGGGTAATGCTCCAACGCTGCAAGCACCGCCCGGTAACCTGCAATGTTTGCTTGGGACGATAAGGCATCCATGCTTTGCGCACGAGAAATACGCGGGATCATTTCCATTGCAAAACAACGCAGGCCATGCGCCGAATAATCACCAAGGTGGGGGTTGGTGAATGGTGCAGCAAGGCAAATAAGTGTTGCCGTCGCTGGGATTTTCGCCAATTCTTTGGCATCAGGTGCAGCAACCTTTAATACAAGGTCAGCACCCGCACAACAACTGGAAAAGTCGCTCGCCAACGATGCGCCAACAGCAGTGAAATCAGCATCAGTTATTGATGCACCATCACCTGCACCTTGTTGTACTACAACTTCAAAACCACGGGCAATATATTTTTTTATTGCATCAGGGGTGGCAGAAATTCTAGCTTCATAGGTTCTGGATTCAGCAGGAACCGCAATACGCATAGGATACTCCCTAAAACTAACAGCGTGGAAGTGTAACCGTAGCGTAAGAGACTGCAATCCATTGGCAGAATCACATCATAAAATACTTACGCCACAAAACCGATGCGCTATTTATTTTTGGCTTCCCGTTGTAAAAATATTGATTTTTTAATTGTTCTGCTTAATCTGTGTCGCGTTTTGACTATGAAAAATGCAACGTCAGTCATCCTGAAATATTTAACCGAACAGGCAAAAATGCACTAGGCAAATATTTTAGGGCATGGCTAAATAGTTACTAGATAACTGACCATTCTATACATTGGGGATAAAAAATGAATAAAGCGGAATTAATTAATCATGTAGCAACAGAAGCAAGCGTGAATAAAACCATTGCTGCATCAGCAGTCGATGCAGTGCTGGGTGGCATTACAGGTTCATTGGCGAAAGGTGATCCGGTAAGTTTGGTTGGCTTTGGCGTTTTTTCTATTGCAGAAAGAGCAGCGCGTACAGCACGCAATCCTCGCACGGGCGAGCCGATTCAAGTCGCTGCATCCAAATCCCCCAAATTTAAAGCTGGAAAATCTTTGAAAGATGCCGTAAAGTAATCCGCTAACACTGGGGCAGATAACGTCTTGACGACCAAGACAGTGTCTGCCCCAATCTTCTTGTAAAAGCATACCTATGCTGCTTACCGCCCATCGCCTATGGATTACTCACCCCCTATTGGCTGCCATCTGCGCCAATGGAACATAGGAGGCTACAAAACCATGCGCCGTATAAAACCCCGCAATCCCGTTGCCCGCGCGCCAATCATGCGCAAGGGTGGTGTTCACCAACCCAGCAAAAAGAACAAAGACCAAGAAGAAAAAAAAGCCATTCAACAAGAAATCGAAGCATGGAAAAACGAAAAAAAATAATGCGCATACTGCTCAAATTGTATGCGTTGTTTCTTTTGTGGAAGGCGTACCTTCAGCGCGTGCTAAAACACGCAATTCTCCCCGTTTGATTTTGGGTAAACCCTCGCATCATCAGCTTGGGCAGGAGCGTGGGAACCAGTGATTACAATATCAAGCACGGCTTGCTTTGCCTATACAGCCTGCGATAAAGAACTTCTTTCTTGGGTTGTTCGGAAGCATCCGCAAGAATAAACAGATTGATATGATGATTTTCAACATGTACTTCCTGCCCAACTTTAGCATGAATTTCTGAAAGTTTATTGCAAATTTCTAATAAGTCACAACTGATCAGATCTTGTCCTGACGAAAGTTTTTTTACCTTAAGATGATTGCGTGCCCAAACAGGCGATTCTTCCATATTAAGGATAAGATTTTCTGGAAAAAATAATGCGTCATTTTCAATATCTTGTAATGCAGTGTGCATAGGAAAAGCAAGTGTTCCGATCACATACTGAGCATCATACTCTTGGACAAGTTCAAAAACACCATTCCACAGCTTAAGTAATACTTCAGATTTATTCTCACATTCTGGATTAATAAAAATCTTACTAAGTTCAACCATATTGGAGTGCAAATTAACAATACTTGAAATATCAAAAAAACCTTGGCAATACAAACCGCCCAAGGGTTTTAGATGTTCGATATTTCGCATCGCAATGACTCGAGCTGATCCAATCAATTTCAAGTCCGATTCATCATAGACTAAAATATGATCCCCAAACTGATTGTAGGGATCTGAAGTATGGTATGCAATATGACCTGAGATGATGTTTTGCAAGTTATGACAATCTTGAGATAAAAATAATGGGTCACGGATAAGCTCATTGTAGTTTGAAATACGCATAAAATATTCGCCTGCATATTCTTTCCAGGCAGTGTTTTGAATTGTATTTAATAATTGCATCATATACCTCACTATGTTAGAATGTTACTACGTGATCATAATCATGCTTCAAATTGATTAGGCAACGGATTAGAAATTTGCCTTTGACAATTCCTTGCTAGATTACAATTTAAGGAGAAATTATCCATATTGATAAGTCAATTTTATGACAATCCAAACGCGTCACAAAACAATCTAAAACTGATCGCACTTCATTCTTCCCTGTTCCCCCACTGCAGCGTGGGAATAGGGAAGAAACAAGGTTGGGAAATACCGTTTCCCTTTAACTATTATATTTAATTGCCTCAAACATGACACAAATATGCCATAGTGTTATTCATCAAGCGAAAGAGGCAGGTATTTTAGAATTTCAAAACCTTGGATGGTTTTAATGGTATTTTTTTGTCAGAAAAATACCGTCGTCGTTAGACAGCAATAAAAGATAAAAAAACTGGGCATGGTGAAATCACTTTATAGTAGAAAATCAATTGCGTTGCGTTATAATATTGCAAAAAAAAGTAGATGTTTCAATGCTTTTAGAATACAATAAAAAATATAAACAACAAGAATGGAGTTTTTTCCTTGCTGAGCTTTCAAGATTTAATATTAACCTTACAAAACTATTGGGCAAAACAAGGTTGTGTCATTCAACAGCCCTATGATTCATCCATGGGTGCAGGCACGTTTCATCCTGCTACATTTTTACGGGTGCTCGACGAAAAAAGCTGGAATACTGCTTATGTCCAGCCATGTCGCAGGCCTACCGATGGGCGTTATGGTGAGAACCCAAACCGTTTACAGCATTATTATCAATTTCAGGTTATTTTAAAGCCTGCGCCAGCAGATATTCTTGATCTGTATAGCGCATCATTGAATGAAATTGGCATTGATACTCGCGCACATGATATTCGTTTTGTGGAAGATGATTGGGAATCCCCCTCCTTAGGCGCGTGGGGGTTGGGCTGGGAAGTGTGGTTAAATGGGATGGAAATCACCCAATTTACGTATTTTCAACAGGTGGGCGGCGTTGAGCTGTCTCGCACACCGGGTGAGATAACCTATGGCCTAGAGCGTTTGGCAATGTATTTGCAGGGTGTGGATAACATTTATGATTTACTGTGGGTGAAGCAGCCTGATGGCAGCTCCGTGACCTACGGTGATGTGTTTTATGCCAATGAAGTCGAATGGTCAACTTACAACTTTGAACATGCCGATGTGGATTGGTTGCAGCAGCAATTTGATGCCGCAGAACGGGAATGCCTGCGGCTCGTGAAACATGCGCTTTCACGCCCTGCCTACGAAGAAATCATGAAAGCATCCCATGCATTTAATTTGCTCGATGCGCGGGGGGCTATTTCGGTGGCTGAACGGCAACGCTTTATTGGACGGATACGCAGTTTAACCCGCGTTGTGGCGCAGGCATATGTAGGAACAGAGCAATGAATCAAACCATGCAACATAAAGATGCACTGCTGATTGAAATCGGTACTGAAGAAATCCCTGCAGGTCTTGCACCAAAATTGGGGGAGGCACTGCGTGATGCTGTCGCCACACTATTATCAGATGCGCGGGTGGATGTGGGGCATATCAGACTGGGGGTTACACCCCGCCGCTTGTTGCTGCATGCCGTCAACTGCCCGCTCATGCAAGATGACCATGAGCAAACCATTTGGGGGCCACCCGAGCGGGTGGCGTATGTGAACGCTGAACCAAGCAAAGCAGCACATGGTTTTGCCCGTAAAAGTGGGCTGCCGCTGACATCCTTTTCTTTGGCCGACAAAGGCGATGGAAAAGGCCGCTACATGTGTGCCACGACGACACAAACAGGCCAGTCCGTGGTTGATATTTTGGCTGCTAGCATGGCGAATATTATTCGCAACCTTCCCTGCGGCAAACAAATGCGTTGGCAGGATGGAACGATAAGGAATGATGGTTTCATTCGCCCTATCCGTTGGATTGTTGCACGTTTGGGCGATGCCGTTATTCCTTTTTCTTATGCTGGCGTGACGGCAGGGTTTATCTCTCGTGGTCACCGTATTCTTGGTGAACCATCGTGTGAATTGGATCCGCACCATCCCTTTGAGCAACTTAAATTGCAATACGTGGTCGCCGACCGTGATGCGCGGCGGCATTGGATCGCCGAGCAATTAGAGCTTGCCGCAGTGCGCGAAAATATCCGCTTGATTGATGACCCCGCACTGCTTGATGAAGTGACCGACTTGACAGAATGGCCACAGGTTGTGGTAGGCCATTATGATCCATCGTTTTTGCGCCTTCCGCAAGAAGTGAGCCGTGTCGAATTAAAAAATCACCAGCGTTGTTTTGTTACCCAGTGTGATGATGGTGTCGCCAGTTCGGTATTTTTGGCAGTGGCCAACATTCAATCAACGCAACCTGACTTGGTGGCGAACGGCAACGAACGGGTGGTTAACGCCCGTTTGGCCGATGCTGCGTTTTATTTTGACCGTGACCCCAAACACAGCTTGGAACAACGGGTTGAGATGTTGAACCATGTGGTGTTTCAAGATGGGCTTGGCATGTTGAGCGATCAAGTGCGACGCTTGCGTGGTTTCGTGATGGATAATGCCACACGTTTTGGTATTGATGGCGCGGTAGCCCAACGCGCAGCGTATTTGTGTAAATCAGACCTTACCACAGGGCTGGTGGCAGAGTTCCCTGAGCTGCAAGGTTATATGGGCGGCATTTACGCCGACATGAATGATGAGCCAATACCTGTTGCGATTGCGATTGCCGAGCATTACAAGCCGATCCAGGCTGAAGATGCATTGCCAATATCTGGCATTGCCCGCTGCATTGGTGTCGCTGAACGGATGGATAAGTTGTTGGGCTATTTTCATTTGCAACGTATTCCAACGGCTAGCGCTGACCCTTTCGGCTTGCGCCGTGCTTGCATTGGTATGATTCGTTTGCTTGCTGATGAGGCACAGCCTTTGAATATTACCTTGCATACATTGATTGCCGAGTCGCGTAAGCAATGGAATGAACAGCGGGTGACTATTGCCATCAACAAGCAGGTAAACCATGCCGTTGCCTCATTTGTACGTGATCGAATGCTCGCTATGGCGGCTAGCTTGGGTGTATCGCGCGCTGCAATATCAGCGGTATTGGCTGCCAATGTTCAGCGTCCTATCCATCAGCAAGTAGCACTGGCCAAAATACTGGATGATTTTTCTACCAGTGATACAGGTCAAGCCATTGCCGCAGCCAACAAACGCGTAGCCAATATATTGCGCAAACAAAATATTGCCGCAAGTGCCACGGCAATCGTTGATAGTGGCTTGTTTCATTTGCCAGAAGAACACCTATTGTTTCAACATTTGCAACAAGCTGAAGATGGTTTCTTAGCGAGTAATAGCAAAGAACAATTGCATACTTTGGCAGGTCTGCATGGCGTGATTGATCAGTTTTTCACGGCGGTGATGGTGATGGATGATGCTGCTGCTGTGCGTGCTAACCGTTTAGCATTGTTGGCGCGTTTGCGTTATTTGTTTTTGCAATTGGGTGATTTGTCACATTTATCGGTGTAGGGCGTTGTTTGATAATTGCTGCTGCCTACTTCCATCTTATGCTGCAATTTTGATGTGCAAGCCAAGAGCGCGAGAGAGCCGCAGCACAAGCGAGAATGAAGGGTTGCCGCTTTCTGATAACGCTTTATAAAGCCCTTCACGGCTTATGCCTACTTGCTTTGCTAGCTCGCCCATATTTTGAGAGCGTGAAATGTCACTAAGGGCAGCGCGAATCATGGCTCCGCTTCCATCATCTTCATCCATGCAAGCCTCAAGATAAAGCTGGATGTCTTTTTTTGTCTTTAGCTGGTCTGTTA
>JAUZQQ010000097.1 GCA_030950905.1 Mariprofundaceae bacterium | reverse complement strand
AACATCAAGCAATTGTACGATCCCTTTATTGTCGGTGACCACTTCGGCCAAGTAGGGTGCTTTGATCAAGTTTATATCCAAGCGATGAATGGCATTTTCTTGGTATCGAATCGTTCCTGTTACACCCTCAGTCAAGAGCGCCAAGCGTTGTGCTTGGCCATTTTGATCATGGCAATCCAATAGGATCACCCGTGTGCTATACAAAGCTTGGGCAGGTGTATGGTGACACAATACGCAGAAATCAATCAATGGAACACCACGACCTTGCATATTAAACACGCCGCAAAACCAAGCGGGCGCGCCGATAATGGGTGTTGCAGAAAAGCGTGGTAAAATCCGCACCACGAGCTTGCTGTTGATGGCATATTGCTGCTTTTTTGTGTGGAAGCAAACACATAACATCAGTGTTTTTTGATCATGAAAACACCAACAGCATCTTGTAAGCTATCCACCGCCTCATCGAGGTCACCAATGGCATGGTTGGTTTGGCTTACGAGATCTGCGGTTTGTTGCGCCGCTTCGCTAAGGTTGACCATGGCATCGCTGATTTCTTCGGCTTCCTCATTCTGCATGCTTAGCCCTTCATTGATGCTTTCCATGTGAGGGGCAAAGGATTGCACCAAGGCAATAACTTCAGCCATTTCCACAGAAGCTTGCCGTGCCTCATCAACGCTGCGTTGAATATCATCAGAGAATTTATCCATACTCATGACACCAGCAGCAACAGCAGACTGGACTTCTTTTACCATTTGTTCAATGTCATAGGTGGCCACGGCTGTTTGATCAGCCAGCCTACGAATCTCGGTGGCGACAACCGCAAAACCACGGCCATATTCCCCCGCTTTTTCGGCTTCAATGGCAGCATTGAGTGATAATAAATTGGTTTGGTCGGCAACTTTATTGATGGTTGTTACCATGCTGTTAATGCTTGCTGCTTTGTCGTTAAGAATCGCTAATTTGGTGGTGATCGCTTGCGAAGAGCTGGCCATAAAGTTCATGGTTTCATCCATGCGTTCAAGCCGTGCTTGACTACGGCCAGCAGCATTATCCGCCTGCTGCACCAAGGTGTTTGTTTCTGTTACAGCATGACCCAAATCACGAGAGGTAATGGTAATCTCACGGATTGATGCTGCCACTTGGTTGGCCGTGGCAGCATATTCGGTGGTGCTGGCTTCTTGTTCTTTGGCGGAGGCCGATATTTGCTTCACTGAACCAGCGACTTGAATGCCTGCCCGTTGCACGCCTTGAATTAAATGCATCAAGCGATCCATCAAAAGGTTGATCAAACGAGACAATGCTGCCATTTCATCCCGTCCACTTTCATTTAAGCGTTTCGATAGATCACCATTGCCTTCCACCAGTCCTTGCATACGGTTGATGAGTTCTTGCAATGGCTGCGATAAATGTCTCGCCAATAAGGTCAATATAACGATGAGCACAAGACTCATTACCGAGAGAACCCAAGTAAACAAACGATCTTGTTGTTTACCTGTGGCTGTTTGTTGGTCATTGTTTTCTTTCAGTTCTTGTCTTATAGACTTTAATACACGTTCAATGCTCACTAACGAAGCATTCGTTTTTTCGTTGTTCTCTTTTTGCGCTTGGGTGAGTTGCTGCTTGGTTTCAACTATTTTTGCAAATGCGCTATGGTAAAAGTCCATTTTCTTAGCGATATCAAGTATTGATTTTTTATCGAGGTTGCTGGCTTGCAGTAGTTTGTTAAACCGTAGCGACTCTTTGTTCATTTTTACAACGTAACGGTTATTGTTGCGTGCTAAAAAGTCTTTTTCATGCCGTCGCATCATCAGCATGGAATGCAACAAGGTGATTTTATTTTCATGATCCAAGGTTCTTTCAACGGCATGAACAGTATGGCGTAAATCACCCAACAGACCTTTGTTTTCATCCAGTCCCATTCTTTTATATACTTGAACAACGTTAAGGAATTGATCCCTACTGCTTAACCATTGTAATTGCGCTTTTTTAAATTTGTCTTGGTCTTCTGCTTTGAGCAAAGAAGCATCCATTGTTTCAAAAAAATGTTGCACCTCTTCGCTAAGCACTTTGTAGGCGTTAATATCACTTTCTTTGCGTGTTAATTGAAACATGCTGCTAATAGCTGCGGCCTGCAAGGTATATTCAATGATTTCGTCAACTTGATCATCAAGCGCTGAAATATTTTCATTAAGTGCATTGAGTCGATTGTGTTCTGTGGTTCCTTGGATTTGCAGAAACAGTAGGACAATAAAATAAAACAAAACCAAGAGGCTGGGAATAAATAACTTTTGGCGAATAGAAAAACGTTTTAACATACAGTTCCCTTAAAAAAAATGACCATCACAAATTAACGGGAGAATACTAGAAGGCTGTGCAAGAATAGAAAGACCTCGCCGTAATCAAAGCATAAAAAACACGTTGCAAACTTCGGCATCCTTCATGTCTTGGTTTACACTTTAGTTCACTTGCCCCTCGTTCCCACGCTCCTGCGTGGGAATGCATACACAGTGGCAGAATGATAGGCTGGTATATAGGGGTCGGGAAGTGTTACCTCCCCGCCCTCCGAAC
>JAUZQQ010000096.1 GCA_030950905.1 Mariprofundaceae bacterium | reverse complement strand
TACAAGGCCATAAAACGGTGGTCATTGATTTTGATGTTGGTCTGCGTAATTTGGACTTGATCATGGGCTGCGAGCGACGGGTAGTATATGATTTAATTAATGTTATCAATGGTGATGCAAATTTGAGCCAAGCCTTGATTCAAGACAAGCGCTGTGATCAATTGTATATCTTACCCACGTCCCAAACACGCGATAAAGATGCTTTGGATCAACAAAGTATTGGCCGCATCTTGGATGAGTTACAGCAAACGTTCGAATATATTGTTTGTGACTCACCTGCTGGCATTGAACGCGGTGCGCTGATGGCATTGTACTATGCCGATGAGGCGATCATTGTAACCAACCCTGAGGTATCATCCGTGCGTGATTCTGATCGGATTTTGGGGATTATTCATTCAAAGTCACGGCGTGCAGAGCAAGGCTTAGCCCCAGTGCGCGAACATTTATTGGTCACCCGATACATTCCTGAGCGTGTTGTGGCGGGTGAGATGTTGGCCTTAGATGACATCCGTGAATTACTGGGTATTCCCTTGATTGGGGTTATTCCCGAATCTGAAGCGGTATTGCAGTCTTCCAATGCAGGAATCCCCGTTATTTTTGATAATAAAACGCACGGTGGTATGGCCTATGCTGATTTTGTCGCCCGTTTTTTAGGGGAAGAATGCCCCATTCGTTTTATTGATATAGAGAAAAAGAGCTTGTTGCAACGGATGTTTGGGAGGTGATGGGTGGCCTTGATGGATTATTTTCGACGGCGAAAAAAAACAAACAGCGCAACACTGGCCAAAGAACGATTAAAAATTGTATTGACCCACGAACGCAGTGATAATGCAAGCTATGAGCCTGATTATTTACCTGCTTTGCGGCAAGAATTGCTTGAAGTCATTAGCAAACATGCAGGCATTGATTTAAATCAACTTTCGGTAAAATTAGATCGAAAGCCTGATAAAGAAGTGCTTGAGGTTAATGTCATATTGCCACGCCGTTGATGCTCAAACCAAGATGACAAGCATACATATTATTGCCAGCAACAGTGCTTTAACGGAGCTTGGTCAAGCGGGGGTAACCCCTGGTTGGTTGACAGCTTGGTTGCTTAGCACGGGTAAAAAACGTGTTTTATACCATCATTTACAAGATGAGTCGTGGCAATCATTAACAGGTGCGCAATTGTTTATTGCCGATCGTGCGGATTTAATGCCCGTGGCTATGGCGCATGGTCGAAGGTTGGGTGCAAATCGGCAAGGTCAGTTACAAGTTATTGGCGCTGAACCTGAAACCTTGCAAAACCCCGAACGAATATTTTGGCATTATCAACACCAAGGTGAAACCATCGTGCTGATGCCGATTGGCGATATTGCTGAGCAACGGGAAAAATGGCTATCGAAGTTTTCTGCGGGAAACAATTTTCTTCCCATACATATCACTACTTCGCCGAATACTCGGACAAATCCACGTTTTGTTATGCTAGAACCAAGTTTATACGCCCACATTGATGATGCCCATGGGCATCATCCGCCACTCGATGATTGCATTTGCTATATCAACCATTCGGGCATGATGCCAGAATTGCAATTGCAACAATTATTAAGATGCCGAGGTTGGCGATTAAATACCGCAGAGTCATGCACCGCTGGTGCTTTTGCAGCACGCTTTTCCCGCATGGCTGGCGCTTCAATGGTCTTGGATCGCACATGGGTAACCTACAGCAACCATGCCAAACTAGAATGCTTGGGCATTGCTGAAGACTTAATTCAAAAACATGGCGCAGTCAGCGAGGCCGTGGTATTGGCCATGGCCGACGCTGCAGCAAGTGATTGTAAGACAATGGCTGTAGCTATTAGCGGCATTGCAGGGCCCAGTGGCGGTTCGCCAGAAAAACCTGTCGGCACAGTATGGGCAGCCATAGCAATCCCTAACATGGCAACCCGTGCATTTAAATTATTATTGACGAGCAGTCGAACCAGTATTCAAGCACAAGCTGTTGCGCAAGTAATGGCGGAAGCCTGTGTTCGTTTGACGGTATGATTTGACGGTAACTTATGCAAGTCGGCAATTACGATTTTTTGAGGTTAGCACCCGCTGAAAGTTGCAATATGCTTTTTTTGTGCGTCAAGCGACAAGCACTTAAATCAAGACCTTGACGACCACCTTGCGCTCGCCATGTATCAATCAACAGAATATGCCTACGTCCCAATATACGACCTGCACCACAAGCACATGCCATCATGCGTTGCAATATTTCCACACGAACGGGTTGAATGGATGACTGCCACACCAGCCAAGCTACATAACAGCGTTCTTTTTCTTGATGAATCACAACGTTATCGGCGAGTTGCATGATTTCATTGTTTAATGCCATGGCTTGCTGCTGCCATCGAAAAAAAAGCTTACGGGGTGAATGCTCCACTGCAAGCATGGCTGGAAACAAACGATGGCGTATTCGGTTGCGCCACAACGAAAGATCATCGTTACTTGGGTCTTCTATAATGGGTACTTCAGCTTGAATAAGTGCTGCCTTCAAACACTGCTTGGTTAAATGCAATAAGGGACGAAGAATTTGCAAACCTGCTATCACCCGTTGATCGTGGATGCCGCAGCAACCTTTAAAGCTTGCGCCTTGCAATAAACGCATGCACACTGTTTCAGCCTGATCGTCTGCATGCTGTGCCAAACAAAGTGTTTGAACATGATGTTCTTTGGCAAGGCAGGAAAATGCTTGGAAACGTCCTTGCCGTGCCAGAGCTTCACGGTTTTTGTTTTTGGGTGCGGGCAAACGGCGATGAAAAAAAGAAACCCCCCATGCCTTCGCTTGTGCAGCCAATTGGTCACAGTGGTTTGCTGAGTCTGTATGCCATGCATGATCAACATGCCATGCCTGAACATGGTAACCACATTGCCGCAGCAACAGTAAAAGTGCGGTAGAGTCAATGCCCCCAGACCATCCTACTGCTATGCTTTGTTGTTTTACATCCAACAGGTGGGATGCACATGCTGAAGATGCCAACCATTGATCGGTATCAGGTAAAAAAGGATTCAGGGGTTGGGCCAGTTGGTGAGTAAATGATTGCTTATTTCTGCGTAAGCTTCTGAAGATTCATCCAGCCACTCGTATAAATCCACATCAACACTGGCCAAGCGTGGGCGACCAACTTTTAGCAAAATAGTCCAATCTTTGGGTTCTGCGCGGGTAGAAAAAACAATCAAATCCAGGTTTGGTGTCGGTATGCGAAAGCGAGCAAACAAGGGCAGTCCCGCCTCTTGATCCAAGCTGAATTCTTGTATATAAACGCTGTTGCCAAAGCTTGTTAGTAATTCATTCACGACTTGCTTGGTTAATGCAAAGCCTGTGTTGTACAACATTGAGACAGCCTGCCCTGCACCAACATCAAGACGCTCTACGCGTACTCCTCCCAATGGTTTTCGGACTGCTTTATGGTCACGCCAAGCAATTACCTGACCTGCGCCATCATCATGGGAAATGCCTGCATCGGCCTGGACTACGCCAGGTGATACTGCCATATTGTATTTTCGGTCGCCGGGGCGATTGTACATTGCGAAATTCCAATCACCAATCAAGGTTACACACATGGATATAGGATGAATTTCCGCCTTATCAAATTTTGTGCTAACTTCTCTGAATAACGCATTCAACAACGCACGCAACTCTAGGCAAAAGTTTGTTAAAGGGCGAACCAAACCTCGAACGGAACAGCCCGATGCTGAGATGTCATCCAAAAACAATTGGGGATTTTTTTTCACCAAATCAAGAAATTTAGGCATCAACTCTTTTTCTAAAAAAACATTGACTTCCTTGTGGGCAAAAGCAATACCCACCAAATAGTCAGACCAAGCAACGCGCAAACAAGCTTGCTTGGTTGATAACGATGCGCCGCTATGCAGCGACAGGTCAGTGTCAACACGAAAATAGATTAATTCAGCATTTTCCCAATGGGTTATTAACGCTTTGTCTGATTCAGCACCGCGTTTTTTCTTGCCCATTTTTTCGCGTTTATCTTGCCATACACGCTCTGCAATGCGGCGAGCGCATTCAACTTTTACATCTTCTTCAAAAACACGAAAGGCATTGAGAATACGTTCATCGGCAAGCCAAGGTTTTTCTGTTTTTGGTTTTTTTCCTGCGATACGCATCATCAACCAATCGGCCAACAATGTCCCTTTACTGTCTTGCAAGAGTTTTAATACGCCAACAGGAAGGCTTTCAGGCTTAGCCAGTAATTGATCCAATTTTTTGGCATCCAAAACCCATTGCATCCAAATGCCTTGACCCGTTTTTTCAGCCAGATCCCATAGCGATAAACGTACCCAACTTCGTTTAAGAAAATGCTCTCCCATGCGGTCTTTGGCCAGCAGGGGAAGCATGCCCGCTTCGTGTTTAAGATCAATTTTTTCACGCAGCTTTCGTAAGCGAGGGATTAATTCTGGTTCTAAACCATAGGCCATAATTACATAACGGTCATCACCCAGCAATGAGACATTGGGTTGACGGTTTAAAAACGTAATCGGCGTAACAGGAATGGTCATTAATTCATAAGCGACAATACGGTTGATTTCAACGGTGCCTTCAACATTGTCTTGCAAAAAACGCCGCAATGCCCAATCGTACAAACCACCAATCACACAAACCATAATGTGATCAGTTTGGCCACCATATTTGTGGGGTAAGCTGCTAATACCTTCACGCAGCAAGCGAAGCATGAGGATGTTTACTGCTGCAATCCAAGGTGCCGTATCGGCCTTGTCTTGTTGCCATGATTGATGCCACATTTTGTTCCACGTTTCAACGAGGGCAAGACCACCATTGCTTTCTGCTGACCAGTGGTGCAATAAATTTTGTGGAATATGAGGGTAGCGCTGCCGTAAAAATTGCACCATCTCACGCGCCAAAGGACTCATCGTCGGCAGTTGATGGCCTGATACCCGTATGCTCTTTATGATGTAACGTTCAGTATAATCATACAAATGCTTAATGGCAGCCGAGAAAATATTAAGCAGTTCATTTTCTAGGGCGTAGGGTAAATATTCACGCGCATCTTCACCTGATGCACGTATAGGCATACGGCGAACATCAATGGCACACAGATCTGTGGGCCTATCCCCCCGTGCAATAATTGGACGGTACCAACTCCAACGGTATTCAAAATAATCAGGGGATAACATTAAACCAATGACTCCTTAAGCATCAACAAGGTACAAGCATTCGTAAGAGCATTGCCTGTCGGTACTTGACCACCTAGCCTTGCCGCCATGCTGATTAAACAAAAAATAAAGCAATACGTATTTCAATCAAACACACAACAAAAGGGAAAACATCGTATTTTTCCCAACTATGCAATCATTGTCACTTTTACTATTTTATGTGTGACTTGCATCACTGATGCTACAGCAAAAAACAGCAATCAAGACCTGCCGATTGAAGCCACGCTTCCCGCCATTGGCGGTATATTGCATTGGATTGCACCCGAGATGAAAGTGCATTGTCTGCTGCCAAAAGGCGCAGAACCACATCATTTTCGTCCCAGTGCGCGACAACTGGAGCGGGCCAACAATAGCCCATTGCTGGTGCGTAGCAGCCGCGATGATCTGGCGTGGTTTAAAACACAACATGTACAATCGAAGCATATACTGGATCTTTGGCCGCATGATGAAAAGGGCAAAAATCACGCTTGGTTGTTACCAAGTGTGATAGGTAACGCCCTACCTTTGATCAACAACGCTTTAACGCAGACGTTTCCAGCATTTAAAAACACTATTTTAAAGCACCAACCCGATCTTCAACATTCTATAAAAATCATAGAACAAGCGTGGGCTAACATCGCAATTCCCTTGCGAAAACACGGTATTATCATGCAACATGCTGCATGGCTACCATTGTTTGAGGCTTATCAGATTCCTGTGTTGGCAGTGCTGGAAAAAGGTAATATGGGGCATAACCACGGCTACAATGCAAAAAAATTGGATCAAGCATTAAAGCAACTACAAAAACATCCCAATGCCATACTCATTGCCGACCAACGGCATGATGACAAAGGTTTAAAGTGGTTGCAGCGGCAGCATCCAAGCAGTCAACTGGTCTACTTGGATGCCGTCGGAACCTGTGATCAACCATGGCCATTGTTGATGCAGTACAATATTGATCTTCTTGTTGCGGCGTTGCATAAGCCACAGTGAAGACCGTAAATAAAGTACTCGAGGCACAGCATTTGGAGCTTCGTTTGGCGGGGCGAACTGTACTTGAAGATGTTTCATTGTCTTTGGAATGCGGTCATTTTATGGGTATTGTTGGCCCCAACGGCGCAGGGAAAAGCAGTTTGATTTCTTTAATCGTTGGCCTTCACACCCTTAGTCGTGGTGAAATTTATTTGTTCGGCGCAAAACTGACAAAACGCAATCGCGCTTCTTTACTGCGTCGCGTTGGTTACCTGCATCAATTGCGCGGTCATCAAGAACACTTGCCCATGCGTGTTGAAAATGTCGTGGCCATGGGACTATCACGTTGGTCGTTACCGCTGTGGCAATCTGTGGGTGGAAAAAAAGCGATTGCCGAGGCTTTGGATAAAGTCGACATGCTGGCGATGCGTACGCATGATTTTCGTGAACTTTCGGGCGGGCAAGTGCAACGGGTGCGTTTGGCTCGGGCTTTGGTACATCAGCCTGAGTTATTGTTGCTCGATGAACCAGCAGCAGCACTTGATAGCAAACAGCAGCAACAGCTTTATGTGTTGTTGCGTGGTTTATGCGATGATCATGGGGTGGCTATCATTATGGTTGAACATGACATTGCTGCCATTACAAGCCATGTGGATTCGGTGGCATGTTTGAATCAATACATTCACTTTCATGCCATGCGGGGCGAGCAAATACCTGAAGATGTATGGCATAATATGTATGGCCAGAACGTGCATGTAATCGCTCATGATGCTGCTTGTATTGGTTGTGGTTAGCACTAAATGTTGCATGATTTTTTAACCAGCCCTGTTATTCACGGGGCATTGATTCCAGCAGGTTTGATCGCAGTGGTGACGGCATCAATGTCGGTAATGATTTTGGCACACCGTTTGTCATTTTTAACCGTTGGCATCTCCCATGCCTCATTGGCAGGTATGGGGCTGGCTGTGACATTGTCCTTGCCATTGTTACCCACTGCCACGATAATCTCTTGTATATTAGCGGTGTTATTGGCATGGGTACCAAAGTCAGATGGTATCAGTGAAGATACTGGAACAGGGTTATTATTCGCAGGTAGCATGGCATTGGGCATTGTATTGTTATCGCAGGTGAGTCAAAGTGATGTCAACTTGTTTAGCCTGTTGTTTGGCGATATTTTAACAGTAAACCCTGATGAATACCGTTGGCTGGCTTTTATTGCGGTATTGATTCTTTTGTTGTTGCTGGTGTTTGGCCGCCGTTGGTGGAGCATTGCCTTTGACCCTGTGACCGCAGCAGCAGCAGGCCTGCCCGTTGGCGCATTGCGAATTTTATTGTACGCCACAGTAGGCATGACTGTCATGATGTGTGTAAAGCTGGCTGGCATTGTCTTAACCACGGGCATGCTGGTTTTGCCTGCAGCCACGGCGTGGTTTTGGGGGCATTCGTTGCGCATGTTGTGGGTGATAAGCATGCTTGTAGCATTAACGGGAACCTATATTGGGCTTTACATCTCATATGTTCAAGATTGGCCTTCTGGGGCAACTGTGGTGCTGATGCTGTGCTGTATGTTTATATTAAGTTGGGGAATATCATGGATCAAAAAAGAACACGGGAAGAAGCGGTTAGGGCAGGCATAGTTATTCGTATGCTGGCGGGAAGTTATGATTTAATGATTCTTCTTGCCATTGCTTTTATTGCTTTTATTCCTGTTTCTATGGCAGAAGAACAATTCGGTCCATCGCCTGAATGGTTGAAACAAGTTTTGTTAACCATTTTGGTCTTTGCGTACCTGAGTGGTTTTTGGATGAAAGGTGGTGCAACCACAGGCATGCGCCCATGGAATTTGCAAGTAGCCATGATTGACACAGGAAACCACCCTGCATTATCCATGGCTGTCGTGCGTGCTTTTTGTTTAAGTTTAACATGGCTGTCGCTGGCCACAACGCTGATGTATATGGCGATGCGACAAACGGATGATTTGATATTTTTTTTAAGTGCTTCTATTCCTGCTATTAGTCTTTTTTGCATGTTACTTACCCCACAAAGGCAGGCATTGCATGATGTGCTGGCAGGAACCAGTGTTTACCGGCTGAATAAAAAAACAACAGTATAGATGAAACGAATAAAAATTAAAAAGTGCGCATTTCACTTAAACAACTAAAAATCATTGAGGCGATCGCCAAGGAACGCAGTTTTTCACGTGCTGCAAAATATTTGCACATGAGCCAGCCTGCGGTGTCCATGCAAATCAAACAATTGGAAATACATATTCAAATGCCGTTGTTTGAACGGCAGCACAAACAAGTCATTTTAACCGAAGCAGGGTTAGAGCTGTTGCATTGCGCTCAACAAGTGCATGAAAGTATTCATCAAACCGCCAATATTATGGATGCCATGCGTGGCATTCAACGTGGTCGCTTGCATCTCACGATGGCTGCGACAGCCAATTATTTTGCCCCGCAATTGATTGCTGCCTTTCACCAAGAATACCCGCAAGTTGATATTCAATTATCGGCAATGAATCGCAAAGGCATGCTCAAAGCATTGGATGAACATAAAACAGACATGGTTATTATGGGCGCGCCGCCCGATGGTCATCAATTGTTGGGGCTTCCCTTCATGCCCAATCCACTTGTTGTTATTGCGCACCCTTCACACCCACTGGCCAGCCAAAAAAATATTCCAATGCAAGCATTAATTGATGCCCGTTTTATTGTCCGTGAGGCAGGGTCTGGCACACGCCGTGCAGCAGAAACTTTTTTTACCAAGCACGACATGCCATTGCACGCCAGTATAGAAATGAATCGAGTAGAAGCCATTAAGCAAGCGGTCATGGCTGAATTGGGGCTGGGTATTGTTTCAGCACACACCTTGGAAATGGAAATGAAATTAAAACGATTGGTGGTGTTGGATGTCGAAGACTTTCCCATCCTTCGGCATTGGTATATTGTACACAAAGAAGGAAAGCGCTTTACCCCTGTACCGCAAGCATTTTGTCAATTTGTGTTAAAACATGCTGAGTCATTGATCCGCTTGCCAACTTAACCCATCTTCGATAGTTTTTTTTGAAAAATCGAGCAAAAATTGGGCATCCTTCATATTCGACCAAAAGTAGTTGACACTTTACCACCTTGTAGGTTGGTGGTGAGGGAAGCGAATCCCAACATCTTCTGGTTCCCATGCTCTGCGTGGGAATCCATACCAGCCTATCATTCTGCCACTGTGTATATAGGGGTCGGGAAGTGTTACCTCCCCGCCCTCCGAACCGTACGTGCAGTTCTCCC
>JAUZQQ010000095.1 GCA_030950905.1 Mariprofundaceae bacterium | reverse complement strand
AGTAGACCCACGACAGAAATGATGTTGAAATCATTTGAGGGAATTACTTTAACAGAGTTGAGTATTGGCAAACAAAAGCACCTGGTTTTGTCGCCATTAACAGGTGTTCAGCAGAAAATTTTAAGCCTTGCAGGCATGCCCTTGGAGATATATGCCATGCTGACAGGGTCTTTCTCTGAACTCCTTCCAAAAATGCACGAACGGTGAACGCACCCTCGCCATGAAGAAGCGCACCGTAGTGATCTTTGGTGGCTCCCATCATTAATTCATTGGCGAAATTGTCATATTCGTCGATGAGTAGGTAGAGCTTTAACCCAGAGTTGTTAATACAGCCAACAAGTGATTGAAAGGAGGCAATCGCGTTACCTTGGATGATTGATGTTTGGTATTTAAGATGCGCTTCATACTTTTTCAGGGTGATTGATATGCAATCGTTGATATGTTGGTGCAAACATTGACCAATCTCTTTTGCATTGCCATCTGCACTTACAAGCGAAAAATCCAAGCGCATAATCACATAGCTGCCGTGCAGTGGTGTTGGCTGCTTAGCAATGGCCAAGTGACCGAAGAGGGTTTTAAATTGATCCGCTTTGGCGATGTCGTAGTAGTTTTCAAGCATGGATAGCAGCAGCGATTTGCCGAAGCGGCGCGGACGGAGGAAGATGAGTTGATCCCCAGCGCGTTCAATATCCGGGATGAGATAGGTACGGTCAACATAAAAGAGTTTGTTTTCAATGATGCGTTGAAAATTGGAAATACCATAGGGGAATTGCATGCTTGCACCTCGCGAAGGTTGTTGAATCTGAGGCGAAGATTAGCATGAATGTAACAGGCTGTCGTAGACTATAGTGGCAGAAAATCATGAAAACGCGCCACACTATAATCCCAATCGTTGGTGCTTTTATCAGGATCATCATGCACCCAACACGTTTTCATCCCCAGTTTTCTCGCCACAGATAAATTATCGGGCATATCATCAACCACCAAAGTGCGTCTGGCTTCGGTCTTTTCTTTTTCGAGCAGCATAGCCAGTGTGACTTCGCATGGTTTGGGTTGGTAATGATTAAAACGAATATCATAAATTTTGGAAAAATGGTCAGTGATATTAAGTGCGTGTAAAATTCTTTTGGCATGTTCTTTTGTGCCATTGGTGTGAATTACCTTGCGACAAGGAAAATGACTGAGCGCGTGTTCCAACAATGAATCAGGTGTCAATAATTCATGGGCATTAATATCATGGACATCATGCAAAAAATGTTCTGCATCAATACCGTGATGCAACATTAATCCGCGCAGGGTTGTGCCATAGCGTTGCCAATAATCAAGCCGTAAATCATTGGCTTCGCTTTCAAGTAATTGTACATGCGTCTGAATATAACGATTCATTCGTTCATCCATGCGCTGAAAAACACCGCTGTTTGCATTGTACAAGGTATTATCAAGGTCAATAATAGCCAAGTCAAAAGTGAGGGATAAACGCGTATTTTTATTGTGCTGCTTTGCCACCATGTTATGCTCCATGTTTAAAAATTTTTTTAAGGGTTGATACTAAGGAACATGCATGAAAAAACATATATTTCGAGCAATGCTGGGCATTGTGTTGTTGTTTATGGCATGGTTCATAGCATGGTTTTGGTGGTTTCCCTCTTGGTTGAATGAAAAAATAAACACCACATTACAGCATCAAGGTTTTGTTGTTGAGTCATTGGTATGGCAGCACATTGGCCTGCGCAGCAGTGAGTTAAAAACACTGCGCCTTCGCAAAATCAATACTGATACGCGAGTAAACATTCACAATCTTTCGATCCATTACCAAGCAATAGCATTGTTGAACAAAAAATTAACGGGCATACAGGTTCATGCGACACGGGTAGACATTCGATGGTTTCAAGCGGCTGATGCTTCGCCGATTGCACTAATATCACCGTTGCCGATGTTGGCATTGATGCCTTTGGGATTGGTTCAAGTTGATGCGCTTGATGTATCAGAATACGTGCAACAAAAACTACGCCGCCGCTGGCATGGAAGTGTTAAGCTGCAACAAGGTGAGTTGCAAGTTCGTCTTAGCGAAGTGGAAACGCCACTTTTTGAGGGTATGGCGGCAGCATTAACTGTCTCACAACACGGTGATGTGTATGCTTCTATTGGGCTTGGTGATACACCACTTGCATGGTTGCAAGGAACGCTGGATGAAGATGCTGATACGTTACGCTTAAAGGCAAAGCTTTCGATGCAGCTTGCACCAATGCTGGATCATTTCCCCGTGCGTTTTGATAAGTCGCGATTAAAAGGGCATGGCGTAACATCATGGCATATTGAAGCGATGGTAAAAAAGGGTAGCTACGCCACGCCTGAAAATATATTAAGCAGCCTTCGCTTGAACATGGATTGGGACTTTAACGGCTCGTTAAAACAAGCAGCTTGGCAGGCGCATGGTCATATAAAAGGGCACATCACATTAGCCCACCACCAAGGAACATGGGGCATTGCTATCCCCCATTTGACGGGCAAAGGCAAAGAATGGAAAGCAGTCATGGGAAGCCACCAATTAAAAGGGGACTTCCGCCTTGGCAAAGGTGGTGTTGATGTTACGTTAGCTAGCCCATCATTCGTGCGATGGAAGACATTACGTTGGCAAACTTTATCGTTGGATGGGGTAATGTTGCAAAACCGTGCAGCCTTGCGCTTTACGGGGCTGGCGCGCACATCCCCGTTGGATATATCAATAACGCTGCCTTCGGTTCGCTGGCAGAATCTGCAATTCCATAGCAAAACGATGCATCTTTTATTGGCAGCACCAACAGCCCATGATGCGTTAAACGGCCAATTGAATATCCAAAGCTTTCAATGGGACACCCCGTCATTGCACTTGCCCCAAGGTGATGTTTCAATACAAATGCAATGGGATAAAACCTTGCGCTTATCCTTGAATTACGAGAATGGGCAACAACGGCCTTGGCAGTTTGATGTGGCATGGCAACCCAAAGCTGCAAAGGGCTATGTTGATTTTGATATGGCCATTAACAAGCCAGAGCAACGCTTAAAAGCCATGCTACCAGCTATTCGCCCCATATTTAAAAAACTTGCGTTGCCTTTGGGGAACATCAGAGCAAAGGGACGCATATCGTTGCAAGTGGGGCTGTGGCAAGGCACGGGGCAATTATCATTAAAAGGATTGCAAGGGCATTACGCAAAAAAAACATTCAATGGTTTGAATGCTGATTTAGATTTGGATTTTAATAGCAATCGCCTGCGATTAAATGAAGGCAGTATTGATATTGCAACTATTGATGCAGGTATTCCGATACGAAAATTAAAAGCCAAATTTCGCGCCAATCACCCTATTGGTCATGCCACGCAACTAAATATTGAACGCTTGGACTTTAATATATTGGGCGGCAATGTGTCGGTATCAAATGTCGATTTTGATACTGCAAAGTTGGATGACAAGAAAGGAAACCCATTTACCATTCGCGTAAAAAACATCAGTTTGGCGGAATTATTGGCTTTGGAACAACAACAAGGTATAACGGCAACAGGCATACTGGATGGGTATTTCCCCAGTAATATTCGTCGGGCAGGTTTTTTTGTTCGCCAAGGCCGATTGGCAGCGCGCCCACCCGGCGGTGTACTTCAATATGCGGCAAAGGCAAACATGCGCAGTATGACAGCAAAAAGCCTTGGCTTAAAGCTTGCTTTTCAAGTATTGGATCATTTCAATTATCATCAATTGGATGCCGATGTAAATTATTATGCCGATGGCCGCTTGTTGCTGGGCTTGCATATAAAAGGAAAGAACCCCGCTTATGATAAGGGTCGTCCTATTGAATTTAATATCAATGTAGAAGAAAACCTGCTGACCTTGCTTAAAAGTCTGAGCATGGCGGATGAGATCAGTGATCAAATTGAACGACGGGTACAAAACAAGGAGAATCCATGAAGGTAATGGTGGTTGGCGGCGGTGGACGAGAGCATGCATTGTGCTGGAAACTTAACGAATCGGCATCGGTACAAGAGATTATTTGCGCGCCAGGTAACCCAGGTATTGGGCAAGTCGCTCGCTGCATCACAGTAGGGGCTGAAGATATTGAAGGGTTGCTTGCATTGGCTGTTGCAGAAGCTCCTGACTTGGTGGTGGTGGGGCCGGAAGTAGCGTTGGTATTGGGGCTTGCTGATCGCTTGCGAACACTTGGTTTTGCCGTGTTTGGCCCCAGTGCGGCGGCGGCACAATTAGAAGGAAGCAAAGCGTTTTCTAAAGAAATCATGCAGCAAGCGGGGGTGGCAACAGCGGCTTTTGAAGTTCACCATGATATAGCCGATGCAGAAGCCTTGATTCACCGTTGGGGCGCGCCGATTGTTATCAAAGCATCGGGGCTTGCCGCAGGTAAAGGCGTGGTTATAGCGACTGATGTAGCAACGGCAATAGCAGCAGCACGGGATATGTTGTCGGGTAACCGTTTTGGTAACGCAGGTACAGAAATTGTTATCGAAGCCTGCTTGCAAGGTGAAGAGGCATCGTGTTTGTTCATCGTTGCTGGCGAGACTATTGTGCCACTCGCCTCCAGCCAAGATCACAAAGCATTAAGCGAGGGTGATACTGGCCCTAACACGGGTGGTATGGGTGCGTATTCACCGGCACCTTGTGTAACAAAAAGTGTGGCTGATACGGTATTGAACGACATTGTGCGCCCTGTAATTACCACACTAAAAGAACGTGGCATTCCTTTTATTGGGGTCTTGTATGCAGGTATTATGATCTGTGAAGATGGCCCAAAAACATTGGAATTCAATGTTCGCTTTGGCGACCCTGAGTGCCAGCCTCTGATGATGCGTTTGCAATCTGACTTGGCTGAAATATTGCTCGCCGCAGCAAACAATACATTGCCTGATGCACCACTGCAATGGCGTGATGAACCTGCATTGTGTGTCGTCGTTGCCTCTTCTGGTTACCCTGCGAACTTTCAAAAAGGGCAGGCCATTGATGGTTTAGAGGAGATGGAAGCGATGGGTGTTACCGTGTTTCATGCGGGGACTGCTATGAATGCTGGTCAACTCATCAACAATGGTGGTCGTGTATTGGGTGTCACGGCATCAGCAAGCGACCTTGCCAAAGCGCGTCATTGCGTTTATGCTGCACTGAAAAAACTGCGCTGGCATGGGGCTTATTACCGTCAAGATATAGCCCACCGTGCTTTGCGTGATGTTTAGGCAATAACCATGAAACATATTGATGTATTAATCTTGATGGGCAGCAAAAGTGATTTGCCAACCATGCAAAAAACCGAGGCTGAATTAACGGCCTATGGTGTACCGTATCTCACCTTGATTCGCTCCGCTCACCGCATGCCCGAGGCAACCATCACTGCCGTAAAAGAGGCAGAAGAAGCCGGCTGCAAGGTGTTTGTATGTGCCGCTGGCATGGCCGCCCACTTAGCGGGCGTGGTCGCATCAAAAACAATATGCCCCGTGATTGGTGTGCCCATTGCTTCAGGCACACTTGCGGGTCAAGATGCCTTGCATGCAACCGTCATGATGCCACCAGGCATTCCCGTTGCCACAGTGGCGATTAATGGCGCAAAGAATGCGGCACTGTTGGCCATCCAAATCCTTGCCACACAAGATGAGACACTGCGTGAAAAATTACAGCAATATCGAATTCAACAAGCCAAGCCTGTAGATTAGGGAGTTTTAATGAGTGGATTTTTTTCACGGCTAAAAAAAGGATTAAACCGCAGTCGAGAAAGCTTGGCGCAATTAATTCCGGGCAGTAAGGCTGAGAAATTAACCGAGACTGAGTGGCAAAATATTGAAGATGCCTTGATTATGGCGGATTGTGGTGCTGCGGTGGCTGATAGTTTGGTGCAATATGCACGCAAGGCTAGAATCCCTGTGCGAGAGGCTTTGCAAAAAGCCATGCTGAAAAAGTTAGCACCTGCAACACAAGGTAAAACACCAACGGCACAGCCTTTGGTGTTGCTGGTTATTGGTGTTAATGGCACGGGGAAAACCACGACTATTGGCAAACTTGCCACCATGTTTCGCAGCGAAGGCAAAAAGGTGTTGGTCGGTGCTGCCGATACTTTTCGCGCCGCTGCGGTTGAGCAATTGTCCGTGTGGGTGCAACGTGCAGGTGCTGACATGGTGCGCCAACATGAAGGTGCAGACCCCGCAGCCGTGGCTTTTGACACCGTAAAACGCGGTTATGCCCGTGCATATGATGTGATTATCATTGATACCGCAGGGCGGGTGCAAAACGACCAAGGGTTAATGAACGAACTGGCAAAAGTTCGTCGTGTTATTGGCAAAGCACAAAGCGATGCACCGCATGAAGTTTGGCAAGTTCTGGACGGCGGAACGGGGCAAAATGCCATGGTACAGGTCGAACGCTTTCGTGAAATTGCTGGAACCACGGGGCTGATTGTCACCAAATTAGATGGCACAGCCAAAGGCGGCATTGTGCTACAATTGGCCGATACATACAGGTTGCCGATTCGTTATATCGGTGTGGGGGAAACATTGGAAGATTTAATGCCTTTTGATGCCGAGGCCTTTGTAGAAAGCCTATTGCCAGCGCGAGACGTAATTGAACAGAAGCCTTGAAATTGTATTTTAAAAACCTTATTTAAGTTGCCACTGTTACCCTGTTTTCTTGTTATTGGAGAGTATGAATGAACGATCAACAAGCGTCTGATCAACAAAACGATGATAGCCCCGTCAAAAACCCCGATGCGCCCGTGGATGAAGCGTTATGCGCAGAGGTGATGGACGATGCGGTTTCTGTTGATGCCCCCGAAGAAGAAAATCCACTGCAAGATGAGTTGATTGCGCTAAAAGATAAACTTTTACGCAATCAGGCAGAAATGGAAAACTTGCGTCGCCGCACCCAAAAAGAAGTGCTTGATGCGCGCAAATTTGCCGTTGAGCGTTTTGCCACTGCCTTGCTTGATGTGGTGGACAACCTCGAACGTGCCTTGGATGTTAAAGAAGGCAACGAGCAAGGTGTTCGTGATGGTATTCAATTAACCTTGGATTCATGGCATGACGTGATGGAAAAGTTTAATATAAAACGTGTTGAAGCCATGGGTGAGGCATTTAATCCTCATCAACACGAGGCATTATCGAAGATGCCTGCGGATGCGGATGAGGGTATTATTATTGCTCAACATTGCGCTGGTTACACCCTGAATGGGCGTTTGATTCGCCCTGCCAAGGTGCTTGTTTCCAGTGGTCCTGCAACTTGAGCGCGCTTCTTGCACTTGACGCGGTTCACACGCACCGCTTGAATCCGTCACTATGAGAAAAATAGCAATACTGCCGCTGGCAGCCGTAATCACCATGGCCTTCACCGCTTGTTCTAGCGCACCAAAAATGTTTTGGGGAATGGATGAAGGGAAAAAGGGCGAGTCAGCCACACAACAAACGGTGCAAACCAAGGTACGGCCTGCTTTAGAAATTCCACCAGAGCTTCGCGGTAAGGTGGAAGTTCCTGCCTCTGATCAAATAGCAAGCACCGACAAAGTTCCTAAATATTATAGCAAAGCCGTCGCTGGAACACGTGTTTCTTTGGATGCAAAGGTTTATAAAGAACCCGTTGGCCGCGTTTTTTCTGCGGTGATTGATGCCATGACAGCATTAAATTTACCTGTCGCAAGCGTTGATTCACCGAGTGGCACACTGACCACCGATTGGGTTCGTACCGATGTCAACAACGCCAATGATAATAGTTTTATTAAAGGCATGAATGTGTTTGGCAATGGCGCACGCGCCTTTCGTTACCGTCATACCGTGCGTGTATTGCGCCTCCAGGCAAAAGATGGTGATACTTCAAAAATGACACGGTTAGAAATACGCACCATGGGGCAGGCATTTATTGGTAGCCACTGGGTCAATAAAAAATTCAAGCGCAAATATGCCAAAGAGTTGTTTGCCCGCGTTGAAGAAAGGCTTGCTCCTGCAACCCATTGATGCATGACATGGTAACTATTATTGGTGCTGGTCTTGCTGGTTCTGAAGCGGCTTGGCAACTGGCAGAGCGCGGGATTGCTGTGCGTTTGTTTGAAATGCGTCCAGAGCAATCTACGGCCGCCCATCGAACGGGCTATTGCGCTGAACTTGTTTGTTCCAACTCATTCCGTGCTGATCATTTGGGCAATGCTGTGGGTTTGTTGCATGCGGAAATGCGTTTGATGGATTCGTTGATCATGCGCATCGCTGATGCCACGCGGATTCCAGCAGGCGGCGCGTTGGCCGTGGACCGTGATGTTTTTGCAATACAGGTAAGCAAAGCATTGCAACAGCACCCAAACATTGAAATCATTGCGCAAGAAGTCACCGATATTCCAGATCAAGGTTTGGTATTGCTATGCACAGGCCCCCTGACATCCGATGCTTTGTACCAAAGTATCGGTGCGCGCACGGGTGAGCAACAATTAAGCTTTTTTGATGCCATTGCGCCAGTGATCGACGCGGAATCGATCAATCACGGTATTGCCTACTGGAAATCCCGTTATGATAAAAACGTTGAAGCTGGTGAAGATGGCGATTACCTGAATTGTCCAATGAACAAAGCACAGTATGAATCGTTTATTGATGCCCTGTTGCAGGCCGATAAGGTCACCTTCAAAGACTTTGAAAACATAGTTTTTTTTGAGGGCTGCATGCCCATTGAAGTCATGGCTGAACGCGGACGTGAAACCCCCCGTTTTGGGCCGATGAAACCTGTGGGCTTAGAACACCCCAAAACAGGCGAGGTTTTTCATGCTGTGGTACAATTGCGCCAAGATAACCGCGCCAAATCATTGATGAACATGGTTGGCTTTCAAACAAAAATGACATACGGTGAACAAAAAAGGGTTTTTCGCACGATTCCAGGGCTGGAATCGGCTGAGTTTTTCCGTTTGGGTTCGTTGCATCGAAATACATTTATTAAATCACCTGCTTTGCTCGATCAATACCTTCGCCTTAAAGCCGAGCCGCGCATATTTTTTGCGGGGCAAATGATTGGTGTTGAAGGTTATGTAGAATCTGCCGCCAGTGGATTGATGGCAGGGCGGTTTTTGGCGGCAACAGTTGCTGGCAAAGCACCAAGTTTCCCACCTGTAACAACGGCCCATGGTGGTCTGTTGGGTTATGTATCTGGCTGCCGAAAAGATGATTTTCAACCGATGAATATTAATTTTGGTTTATTGCCCCTTGGCCCGAAGCGTGATGGTAAACGTCGCTTAGGGAAAATGGAACGGCGCTTGGCAGTATCGGAGC
>JAUZQQ010000094.1 GCA_030950905.1 Mariprofundaceae bacterium | reverse complement strand
CTGATTTAGAGGCTGTGCCCAAAAGCATGGTTGATGATACCGCGATTCAACATGCCTTTCGTATTGCCAACAAAGCAGGCTTAAGCCCTGAAGAGCTGGATGATCAGGAGCATCGTGAAATCTTTATCCAAGATCAGCGTGGCGCATTGTCTCTCGCCAAAAAACAGGGTTTGGAGCAAGGTTTGGAACAAGGGGATAGCAGGGCAAGAATAGATATTGCCCAATCGCTGTTAGGGATATTGGATGACCATGCTATTGCCAAAAGCACAGGTTTGCCTTTAGAAGAAGTCCAGCGTTTACGGGAAGGTGATAGTCAGCGTAAATAATCAAGCCATTTTTTCACATCAGGCGTATTGCATAGCTTTTGACTGAATAAACGTGCTTTGCTGAGGTTGGTTGTTGCTTGCCTGCTAAGGTCTTCACCCAGTTCAAACTGATAACCACGGACACGCAATAAAAAAGCTGGCGGTGCATCCATGCCATAAACATGGTGGTAAGCATGGAGCAAGGCGTATGGACTCATGGCATGGCTGGTGTAGCTGTCATCCTTCACCGCTGAAATTTGAGAGAAGTGAAAGGGGGCATGGCAGGAGGCATCAGCATCGACAAAAAGGATCAGTTCACGATCTTGAATGTCGGTGACATGCTCCACCTGCAACTGCATATCATTTTGACACTCAATAGCTGGCAATGTTTTGGCTTCAATGGATTCAATCAGCGCAGGCCCTAACGCATCATCGCCACGACTGGGGTTGCCATAACCAAAGATCAGAACCTTGGGGATATTCAAAGCGTGTGTTTTATCGTGCCGTTTGAGGCTTTTTCTATGCGATCAATGCTTATGCCATCGGCACCGATTAACTCGATTTGCAGTGGCATCTTGCCAAGGGCATGGGTCGCACACGAAAGGCAGGGATCATAAGCGCGAATCGCCACCTCCAGATGGTTCAACAACCCCTCGGTGATCTCGTTACCATCGAGGTATTCATTGGCAACCGAACGTACCGATTCATTCATCGCTTGATTGTTGCTGGTGGTTGATACAATCAGGTTGGCTTTTTTAATCGTGCCATCTTCATTGACTTTATAATGATGAAAAAGTGTGCCGCGTGGTGCTTCAATGACACCGATACCTTCTTCTCTTTTCTCACCTTTGACCACCAAATCCGTGCCTAGAATTTCAGGGTCAAGCAATAAATCATGAATCGACTCGGCACTGTGCAATACCTCAATCATACGCGCCCAGTGATAGGCGAGTGTATCGTGGACAAAACCACCGTTGCCAAATGTCTTGAAACGTTGACGCGCGGCTTCTGCCAACGGTGTGGTGATAAAGTCGCAGTTGTTCATGCGTGCCAGTGACCCTACCCGGTACCAGCCATCATCACGCCCCAGTTCGGTCAAGTAGGGGAATTTCATGTAACTCCATGACCGAACTTCTTCACGAATAATATCGGTGTAACCGCGATAATCGAGTTGATCGAATATTTTGCTACCATCGGGGCGACTGGCACGCAGGCCGCCGTGGTAAAGTTCCAGTTCACCTTTGCTGCCAACCATGCTGAGATAGTTGGTCGTTAAACGTGCAAAGCTGTGATTTTCAAGGTGAGAGGTGTGAATCTTTTCGTTGAGATCAACGGCATCTTGCGACCACGCCAAAATATCATTGATATTGGATAATAAGTAGTCGCGCTGTTCAATCGTCAGTGCTTTATTCATGCCACCCGGCACAGTGGCTGCGCCATGGATGCGTTTGCCCGAAATAACTTTAATCACCTGCTGACCGTATTTACGCAGCCTTACCCCTTTGAGTGCTAAATCAGGAAAATCCTCGATGACACCAATAATATTGCGGTGTTTCAGATTAGAACCAAAACCAAACAGTAGATCGGGCGAGCTAAGGTGAAAGAAGTGCAACGCATGGGATTGCATGGTCTGACCAAAATGTAAAAGCTTGCGCAACTTGGTGGCCGTGGGTGTTAGTTCATCCACACCGACGAGTTGATCCACCGCTTTGGCTGCTGCCAGATGGTGAGAAACAGGGCAGATGCCACATAAGCGTTGCACAAAATAGGGTACTTCCCAATAAGGTCGCCCTTGAATGAATTTTTCAAAGCCGCGAAATTCAACGGTATGAAAACGCGCTTCGTGTACATGGTTCGCCGCGTCCAACAGCAGCGTTATTTTTCCATGGCCTTCAACTCGGCTTACGGGGTCAACTGCAATACGGCGCAAATTGGATTTATTTTGTTCCATGGTGGTCTCCATTAATCATAGTGCAGCATTTCTTTGGGCAAGCTTGGTTCTTTACCCTCAAGAAGGTCGGTTAGAATTTTGACAAAGGCATCCGCTGATGGGGGGCAGCCCGGTAGATAATAATCCACCTTCACCACCTCATGGATGGGGTGTACTTTGGAAAGCAGCAAGGGCAGCTCTTTGTCGCTGGGAATTTGCGGGTTATCCAAACCAATCTCATCAAGGAATGCTTCTTCAAGGCATTCTTGTAAACTAAAATGATTGCGCATCGCGGGCACACCGCCATTGATGGCGCAAGCACCGACGGCAATAATTATTTTACAGTTTTCACGGAACTCTTTGAGCACGTGTACATTATCTGCATTGCACAATGCGCCTTCAATCAGGCCAATATCACAGGGTTCGCAATGTTTGATGTCGTTGATCGGTGAGCGTGTGAACTCGATATGTTGCACCAAATCAACAATGCGTTCGTCCATATCAAGAAAAGACATATGACAACCAAAGCAGCCGCCTAGAGAGGTGGTTCCTACGCGTAGCTTAGGCATCGTGGTGTCTCACTTTGGTCAATATAATTTTATCAAGATTGGTCTCGGCAACCGAGTGTAGGTCAAAGGTGCGTTGACCAATCGGAACTTTATAAGCATCGCCTTTGATAAGAATCGCGCCAACAGGGCAGATATGTGCCGCCAGATCATCACGTTCAATGTTCGAGTCGCCCAGTTTTCCGCTTGGGGAATGAACAATCAAATGACGATTAATGCCGCGTCCGCTGGTGGCAAATACATCTTTACCGTCCACTTCACGGCTGGCACGAACGCAAAGCTCACACATGATGCAGCGGTCACGGTCAAGCACCAACGAGGTATGGGAAGCATCAATCTCGCGACGCGGATAAAACTGTGAAAAGTGACCATCCAGCATACCAAGATGGTAAGCAATAGCTTGCAAGGTGCAATCCCCCGTCTTTTCGCATGAAGGGCAGAGGTGATTGCCTTCAATAAAAAGCATTTGGGTGATGGTTTTGCGTACTTCGTTTAATGCAGGCGTATTGTTATCAATCTCTTGCCCTTCTGTTGCTGGCATGGTGCAAGAGGAGACACAACGACCATTCACATCCACCGTGCAAAGTTTACAGCTACCGTGTGGGCTTAACCCTGGTTTATGGCAGAGATGTGGAATATAAATATCCGCTGCCAGTGCCGCATCCATAATGGTTTGCCCCTCTTTAAAAGGAATCACTACGCCATCAATTTTTATTGTGTTGCTTGCATTGCTCATAGATGTGCCTCCTCATCATTACGGTGAGTAAGGAACGGGAATTAAATAACTTGCGCAATTCAAACTTGTCTTTTTGCCCAGCATCGGCGTTGCAAAAAAGCTTACATAGCAAGGGCTATGCTTCGCTTTTTTCGCCTTGATGCTGAACAAAAATACTGCGTTTTAATTGCACATATTATTTAATTTCCATTCCTAAGTGCTCTTGCTTCTTCTAGTGCTGCATCAAGATTAAATTCAGGTTCCATTTCTTGATGCAAAAGTCGTTGTTTAAAAAGTGGATGGAAGTTTTTTAAAGCGTCGCGAATAGGATTGGGTGCGGTCATACCCAAGCCACAGTGGGAGCGCCGTGATACCAGTGCCGCCGTGCGGTTTAATTCATCAAGATCATGCGCCGTGCCATGACCGTCGCAAATTTTATCCAGTCCTTTTTTCAGCAGCGTGGTTCCAACCCGACAAGGGGTGCAAAATCCACAACTCTCATGGGCAAAGAAATGGGTGAAATTGCGAATCACCGCCAACAGATCACGGGATTCATTGAAAATCATAAAAGAGCCACCCGTAGCGAGATCTTCAAAAGCAATGAGATGCTCGAAATAATCAGCCCCAATCAAACGACCCGATGGCCCACCGATTTGCACGGCCTGCACATTTTTTGCACCCGCATCATCAAGCACCTGTTGAACTGAAATGCCAAAAGCGTATTCATAAATACCAGCACGCGCACAATCCCCAGAAACCGAGAGCAGCTTACTGCCCTTCGACTGCCAAGTACCGTGCGTGGTAAACCAATGATGACCATGCAAGATGATACTTGCGGCGGCAACCAGTGTTTCTACGTTATTCACCACGGTGGGCTTTCCCCACAAACCACTCGTCACAGGGAATGGCGGACGAATGCGTGGGATACCTGGTTTACCTTCAAGGGATTCAATCAATGCCGACTCTTCGCCGCAAATATATGCCCCTGCACCGACCACAATATGAACATCGAAATCAAAACCTTGATGGAGAATATTTTTACCCAGTAGCCCTGTCTCACGCCTGTGTTGAAGCGTGGTTTCCAGTGCATCCAGCATATAACGGTATTCACCACGCAAGTAGAGATAACCCTGCGTTGCACCAATGATTCGACCACAGATGGTCATGCCTTCAAACATAACATCGGCATGACTGTTGAGTAAGATGCGATCTTTAAACGTGCCCGGCTCACCTTCATCGGCATTGCAGATTACATAACGGGTTTCATGCTCAGCCTCGTGACAAAACTGCCATTTCAAACCCGTAGAAAAACCCGCACCACCACGACCTTTTAGCGCTGAAGATGTTACGTCATTAAGAAGATCTTGACCGCTGCGCCCAGCCATGGATTTAAGTGCCGAGCCAGCTTCAAACGAATTGCTTAATAACAATCCTTTTTTGCGAATATGATCATCAACTTGAAACCAATTTTGCGGCCAGTCTGACAGCTTGGTATCAGATTCGATAAGCTCAGCCATACCTTCAATCATGGATTTTGAGATTGAGCGTATTGTCATACTGTTGATGAGGGCTGAAGCACCATGGTCGCACATGCCGATGCAGGAGGTCTCACCAATGCTAATTAAACCATCAGCACGGGTTTCCCCCGTTTTTATATGTAGTTTCTCGCATAGCATTTGCATCAGTGTTAGATCACCGCAACTGGTGCAATTGCTAAAGAGAATATCGAAACGACCACGCGGAGTGCGGTGAAAGAACGAATAAAATTCAGTCACTGCCTCCACTTGTGGTCGCGGAATATTAAACTGCGCAGCAATATCAATCATCGCTTGATCAGAGATGAAACGGTGTTGTTGCTGATGCGCATGCAGCGCGTGAAGCAGGTGTGTGGATGGTTTTAAATTTATAGTCATTGGTTTTTTTATATTTCCCCAGTCATCCCGTGTTGGCGATGCTAAACATGATACTCACACCCAATATCGTTGTTGCAGAACCGATAGCCAATTGAAGGTATTGGCGCAAGCCTATAAAATAGCTGGAACAATGAAGCAATGGGAACATAATGAGCATCGATAAAACTGCCATGCCAGCAATAGAACCCATGCCAAACAGGGCGATATAAAGCAAACCAATACCAAAGGAATGAACTGAATTTAGGGTTAATAACATCAATGCAGCAGAACCAGCCATGCCATGCATGATACCAACCAGCAGCGCACGTATAGGAAAAGACTCGCCGTGGCGGTGTTTATCACTGCTGTTAGAATGATTGCGTTCGACCTGTTTGCTTTCGTCAAGATGGGAATTATGGTACACAAACTCACGCCTAAAACGCCAAACAACATCAACACCCAAAATAACCAACATAAGCCCCACCATAAATTCTAAGACCAATGCCATGTTTTCAGGAATCACCTGATCCAGCAACAGCACCGCCGAACCAAAGATAAACAGTGTGATCGTATGCCCTAAGCCCCACACTGAACCCAATAAAATAGATTGCCGCATGGATGGCGATTTAGTCACCAGCGAGGCCACTGCCGCCACGTGATCCGATTCCATCGTATGACGGATACCCAGTAGAAACCCTACAAACACAATTTCAATCATGGCGATTTTCTCTTTATAAATTGTGCCGCTGCAATAATAGCTTGCCCCAAACAAATGCCGCCATCGTTGGCTGGAATGTGTTGATGTTGCAGCACGGTAAGACCTGCTTGCTGTAATGCAAGCGGCAAGTGGGTGCTGATCAAACGATTCTGAAATACGCCGCCCGAGAGAGCCACGCTGTTCACCCCATATTGGTTGCACAGGCATACAGCTACTCTGCTCAAAGCATGGATTAACGTGCGATGAAAACGCGCTGCGATGCGCTTGCTTTCAATGCCGTTTTGAATATCGGTCAGTAAAGCCAACCACATCGGTTGCCAGCCCAGTTGTAAGCAAGCATTGATTTCGTTTACCGTATACTCGTAATGATTGGTTTCCTGTTCAAAACAACTGCTTGCGGCCTGTTCCAGTGCAATGGCGGCTTGTGCTTCAAATGCGACAGCCTCACGGTGAAACCCCAACGCGGCAGCAACAGCATCAAAAAGGCGACCGCAGGAGGAACTGAGCGGCGAATTCACACCCGAATCCACCATGCGCTGCAACACGGCAATAGGTTTGTTGTTGAGGAAATGAATAATATCGGTGTTGGAAAACTGTTGATTCACCTCATCCCAGATAGGCAACAGATAAGCCAGCGTATTACGCCACGGTTCATGAATCGCAGCAACGCCGCCAATCATGGCAACAGGTTGAAAATGACCAAGCCGTTGAAAACCTTGGTAGTCGGCAATCAATATTTCTCCCCCCCAAATCGTGCCATCTTCACCAAAACCCAGACCATCAAGGGCAAGACCCAGCACGGGTTTTGAATCCAACGGCAAGCCATTGTCAGCCATGACGGCAGCCATGTGTGCGTGGTGGTGTTGAACCTGCACAAGAGGCAGTCCTAATTTTACAGCAAGCCTTTGACCATATTGCGATGAGAGGTAGTCAGGATGTTTATCAATAACAAGCTGTTTCGGCTTGCAGTCAGCAAGCATCGACAGACCCTCCACCGAATGACAGAAATGGCGATAAACGAGCTCTTGTTCAAGATCACCCATCGGTTCACTCAGTCGCATGCTAGCATCACCGATCAGGCAGATACTGCTTTTTAACTCGCCGCCCAGTGCCAGTGTTGGTGGTGTTGATTCAAAACCTTCGGGCAGTTTCATGGTGATGGTTAAGGGCGTTTTAGACATATCAGCAGATGTGTGGAAGTTGTTCGCCAGCCAACCAGTCCACCACACGGTTGCCACCAAAGACTGTCTCCATCACCACCATCTGCCGAGCATCCTCACAAACGCTGCCAATGATCGCGGCATGCTGTGCTAGCGAATGCTTTTGCATGACTGCAAGCAAGTGTTCAGCATGCTTGGCAGGTACAATGCAAACCAGTTTTCCTTCATTGGCGATATAGAGTGGATCAAGTCCCAGTAGTTCGCAAGCACCTTTCACTTCGGCTTTGACTGGGATAGCTGTCTCTTGAATGCGCATGCCGACATGCGACTGCCGTGCCAATTCATTAAGGGTGGTGGCAAGACCGCCACGGGTGGGGTCACGCAGCGCATGAATAGAGGGTGTTGTTGCAACCATCTCCGCCACCAGTGTATGCAGGGCGGCAGAATCCGATTCAATGCTCGTG
>JAUZQQ010000093.1 GCA_030950905.1 Mariprofundaceae bacterium | reverse complement strand
TCAGTTACAAGACCAGCGCCCACGGTGCGGCCGCCTTCACGAATTGCAAAACGCAATCCTTTATCCATCGCAATCGGGGTAATTAAAGTAACGTCCATGGAGACATTGTCACCAGGCATCACCATTTCCGTGCCTTCAGGCAAGATAACAGAACCTGTTACATCGGTGGTACGAAAATAAAACTGCGGGCGGTAACCATTAAAAAATGGCGTGTGACGACCGCCTTCTTCTTTGGTTAAAATATACGCTTCAGCCTGAAATCTGGTATGGGGATTAATCGACCCTGGCTTGCCCAATACTTGGCCGCGCTCAACATCTTCACGTTTTGTACCACGCAACAAGGCACCGATATTGTCGCCAGCTTCGCCACGATCAAGCAGCTTGCGGAACATTTCTACGCCTGTGCAAATGGTTTTGGTGGTGTCGCGAATACCGACGATTTCGATTTCTTCGCCGACCTTGATAATACCTTGCTCAATACGACCCGTTACCACAGTACCACGACCAGAGATGGAGAACACATCTTCAATGGGCATCAAAAACGGACGATCAAGAGGACGATCTGGCGTAGGAATAAAGGTATCCACAGCTTCCATTAATCGATGGATAGCCGGCGCACCAATATCAGAGGTATCACCCTCCAAAGCTTTAAGTGCCGAACCAATAATCACAGGGGTATCATCACCGGGAAAATCGTAGGCATCAAGCAGCTCACGCACTTCCATTTCGACCAATTCCAGCAGCTCATCATCATCAACCATGTCCGCTTTGTTTAGAAATACCACCAAGTGCGGAACATTAACCTGACGTGCCAGCAACACATGCTCACGGGTCTGAGGCATGGGACCATCCGCAGCCGAAACCACCAAAATTCCACCATCCATCTGTGCTGCGCCTGTGATCATGTTTTTTACATAATCAGCATGACCAGGGCAATCCACATGGGCATAGTGACGGGCATCGGTTTCGTATTCAACGTGTGCTGTAGCGATGGTGATACCACGGGCGCGCTCTTCGGGTGCGCCATCAATATCTGCATAATCTTTAAATTCTGCTTTGCCTTCTTCAGACAACACCTTGGTTATGGCAGCCGTCAATGTTGTTTTTCCGTGATCAACATGGCCAATTGTACCAATGTTGACGTGCGGCTTGGTACGTTCAAATTTTTCTTTTGACATAAATAAACTCCTAACCCTTTACAGTGGCAACAATTTCTTGTGCAATGCTAGTTGGTACTTCTTCGTAATGATCAAACTGCATGGAATAAGTCGCACGCCCCTGAGAAATTGAGCGCAAATGGGTCGCATAGCCAAACATTTCAGATAATGGCACTTCAGCATCAATAACCTTGGCATTGCCACGGTCATTCATTCCCATAATTTTACCGCGACGGCGATTCAAATCACCCACCACATCACCCATATAATCTTCAGGCGTAACAACTTCAACCTTCATGGTTGGCTCTAACAATACAGGCTTGGATTGTTGGCAACCACTACGGAAGCCCATGGATCCTGCAATTTTAAATGCCATTTCTGATGAATCGACATCATGGTATGAACCATCCACCAAGGTGACACGAATGTCCACCATGGGGAAGCCTGCCATGACGCCATTGCTCATCGCTTCTTCAGCACCTTTACCCACCGCGCCAATGTATTCACGCGGCACAGAACCACCGACAATTTTGTCGATAAACTCAAAACCACCACCCGCTTCCATGGGTTCAATTTCTAACCAGACATGACCATACTGACCACGACCACCCGATTGGCGAACAAACTTACCTTCAGCACGGGTTGATCTACGAATGGTTTCACGGTAAGCGACTTGTGGCTTACCAATATTCGCATTGACGCTAAACTCACGCCGCATACGATCAACAATGATTTCCAAGTGCAATTCGCCCATGCCTGAGATAATCGTTTGACCCGTTTCTTCATCGGTGTGTACGCGGAACGAAGGATCTTCTGCCGCCAAGCGACCCAAAGCAATACTCATTTTTTCTTGGTCAGCTTTGGTTTTTGGCTCAATCGCAACAGAAATAACAGGTTCAGGGAATTCCATGCGTTCAAGCACAATGGGGTGATCGCCATCACACAAGGTATCACCTGTGGTGGTTTGTTTTAAACCCACAGCAGCGGCAATATCACCCGCACGAACTTCTTTGATTTCTTTGCGGTTGTTGGCATGCATTTGAAGGATTCGACCAACACGCTCTTTTCGACCCTTTACTGAGTTGATGACATAAGAACCCGCCGCTAAGACACCCGAATAGACACGGAAATAGGTTAATGTACCAACATAAGGATCAGTCATCACCTTAAAAGCCAAGGCTGCAAAGGGTTCATCGTCTGAACTCAGACGTTCGGACGTTTCATCAGAATCTGGCAACAAACCTTTAATGGCAGGCACATCCGATGGTGAAGGTAGGTAATCAACAACCGCATCCAACAGCGTTTGCACACCTTTGTTTTTAAAAGCCGTGCCGCACAAAACAGGAATCAAGTCAATACTCAATACAGCTCGGCGAATGCATGATTTTAGCTTATCTTCAGGCACACCATTGCCTTCCAAGTATGATTCCATCAATGCTTCATCGTACATCAATACAGCATCAAGCAAGCCTTCGCGACGTTTCGCGGCTTCTTCTTGCAAATCAGCAGGAATATCTTCAATACTGTAATCTGAACCCATCGCCTCGTCATTCCAGACAACGGCTTTCATGCGCACCAAATCAACCACGCCCTTGAAGCCGTCTTCTGCGCCGATAGGCATATTTAGCGCCACAGCATTGTGACCCAAGCGTTCTTTTACTTCTTCTACCACACGGTAGAAATCAGCACCGATACGATCCATTTTGTTGATAAAGGCAATACGGGGGACACTGTAACGGTCGGCTTGTCGCCATACAGTTTCAGATTGTGGCTCTACGCCGCCAACCGCACAAAAAACGCCAACCGCACCATCAAGAACGCGCAAAGAGCGTTCCACTTCAATGGTAAAGTCAACGTGGCCGGGGGTATCAATAATGTTAATGAGGTGGTCATTCCACGTACAAGTGGTTGCAGCGGAGGTGATGGTGATGCCGCGTTCTTGTTCTTGCGCCATCCAATCCATGGTGGCAGCACCGTCATGTACTTCACCAATTTTATGGGAAACACCAGTGTAGAAAAGGATGCGTTCCGTTGTTGTTGTCTTACCAGCATCAATATGAGCCATAATGCCAATATTTCGGACACGTTCAAGTGGTGTACTTCTAGCCACAGTTAGATTCTCCTTTTCCAAACCAGTTGTAATAGAACAAGACCCAAAAATATGGGCGAATTAACAACAAACCTATATTGCATAGGTTGCCGTATTATAAAAAAAATTTTACCAGCGAAAGTGCGAAAAAGCCTTGTTTGCTTCTGCCATGCGGTGGGTATCATCACGCTTGCGAAATGCGCCACCACGTTCGTTGATAGCATCAACCAATTCGTTACCCAAACGCTCGGCCATGGTATGCTCAGAGCGTGCACGGGAATAACCGACCAGCCAACGAATGGCCAACGACATTTGCCGACGATCAGAAACTTCAATGGGCACTTGGTACGTAGCACCGCCAACACGGCGAGATTTAACCTCGACCAAAGGACGAATAGCCTCTAGCGCACGGTGTATAACTTCTAATGCAGGCTCACCCGATTTTTTAGCAGCTATCTCCATGGCATCATAGACAATTGCTTCTGCAATGGATTTTTTACCACCACGCATCACACGGTTGATCACTGTCGATACTTTATTGTCGCCATATTTCGCGTCTGGAACAACGGGACGACGGGGGGCAGGACCTTTACGGGGCATAACCTAAACTCCTATTATTTGGGACGCTTAGCGCCGTATTTAGAACGGGCTTGTCTACGACCATCAACACCTGTGGTATCAAGTACGCCACGCAAAATGTGGTAACGAACACCAGGCAAATCTTTAACACGACCGCCACGAATCAAGACCACGGAATGCTCTTGTAATTTATGGCCTTCACCAGGGATATATGCGGTCACTTCATGCCCATTCGTTAATCGAACACGGGCAACTTTACGCAAAGCAGAGTTCGGTTTTTTCGGCGTTGTCGTGTACACGCGGGTGCAAACACCGCGTCGTTGTGGACAAGCCTGCAACGCTGGAACTTTGTTAATTTTACGCTTGTCTTTTCGTGGCTTTCGAATTAACTGATTAATTGTTGGCATGTGACCTTTTCTCCAGTTTCTCACCCATTTTTGATAGCCACACACTCTGCAACCACCTTTTAAAGGGCGGCGAAATTTAGCGAGTACAGGCTCCTTTGTCAACATAGAAAATATAAAAAAAACAATAGCTGCTCTATTTTCGTTTGAAAAACTTGCATTTTTTATACGCTCGCTACAATGATGCAGATGGATTCTTATCGCATTAATCATGCTCGGGTTGGTCGAGCCTTTTCTTCTTCTGCTGTTTCATACGATGAACATGCTGTGCTACAACGTGAAATTGGCGATCGCTTGCTGGCACATATTACGTGCAGCAATATCGCTCCCTCGCGCATCCTTGATGTGGGTAGCGGCACGGGTTACTTCACCCACCTACTGCATCAGCATTATAAAAAAGCCGATGTAACTGCCGTCGATATTGCCCAAGCCATGCTCTATTATGCACGTGCGAAACGGCGCATACGTATGCCATGGCATGGCATGCGTCACTACGCAGCAGCAGATGCCTGCGCCTTACCTTTTGCCGATGCTTCGTTTGACTTGGTTTGCTCCAACCTTGCCTTACAATGGGTGGCTAGACCTGCGTTGATGCTGACAGAAATGCGCCGCGTACTGGCACCCGATGGCTTGATGGTATTTAGCACCTTTGGCCGCAGAACTTTATGCGAGTTGCGCCATGCTTTGGCACACATCGAACGAGACCAAGGCGGGTTGATTGTACCGTTTCCTGATGTGATGGCCATGGGTAATGCCTTGGCGGAGTTGCCCATTGAAGTCCCTGTCGTTGATTCTGATTTGTTTACCTTAACCTACCCCAATACGATGGCCTTGGTGCGCGAACTCAAAGGACTTGGTGCATCATCATCAGCCATTGAGGGGCGACCCGCAGGTTTGTACGGTCGCCGTTTGTTGCGTGAGTTGACCACCTACTACGAGACGCATTACGCTGCTTCTGACGGTCGTATTCATGCTACTTTTGAGGCTTTGTATGCCCAAGCATGGTTTAAAGAAGCCCCCTTTAGCATTGATATTCCCATTCATGTGCATGGATAAATTTGGATGGATCACTAAATAATGCTGCCACTCTTGTTGCCCACATTGGCTTGGGTGACAGGGTGTGTGATAGCACAAGTGGCATGGATTTCTTTTACTGCTGAGGCATGGCTGGTGCTTGCGGTATTGCTGCTGTTGCTGTTTTGTCCTTACCCGCAACGCCACGTATTGTGGTGGCTACTGGCGGCAATGTTCTGGGCTACGGCGACATTGCTCTACGACGCTGCCTTGATGCGTATTGATACACAATGGCTGGAAAGCCCCCAAACACTGACAGCAACCATTGTGCAACAACGGGTGAATGCAGGCCTGCGCCGCATTCGCGTGGATCATGTGGTGATCCATCAATCAGGCAACGACGTTGCCATGCATGCGCGTATTGATCTTTACCAATGGGGGCGTAGCAAAAAACATTGGCAACAAGGTGATCGGATACGCCTAACGGCCCGTTTGCGGCAACCCAAAAACCATGCGAACCCTGGGGAATTTGATTACATCAACTACTGCCGCGAACGGCATATCGCACTCATCGGCGGTGTGCGCGGGAACATTGTGGCAGTGGAGCCGAATCACAACCCACTAAACACGCTACGCCAGCGGATCCGTAACAACCTACCCTCAGAAGCTGCTCAAACAGGGGTTTTACAGGCATTGTTGCTGGGTGACCGTGCTCACATCCCCATGGCTGTAAACGATGCTTTTGCTGCCAGTGGGGCGGCGCATTTGCTGGCTATTTCTGGCTTGCATATCGGCATGGTCGCAGGCTGGGCAGCGATATTTGTCTGGTGGTGCTGCACCAGACGTGAGGCATGGGTTATCGCTGTTTCAGTGCGCCGCATGGCTTTGTTGGGCGGTGTATTGTCGGCGATGGCTTACGCCACCTTAGCAGGCTGGCCATTACCCACGCAGCGTGCTGTTTTTATGTTGCTGGCAGCCATGTGCGCATGGTGGTGGCGTTTACGCTACCCGCCGATAAACGTATTATGCTTGGCTTTATTATGCCTGTTGTTGTGGAATCCTACAGCGGTACTGTCGATTTCTTTGTGGTTGTCGTTTGCAGCCACGGCGGCACTGCTGTTGCTGGTATTACGTCAACCATCGCAGACCAAGGGCGTTACTGTAACACGCCTGTTTTATTATTTCGGCACGTTGCTGTGGGTCTCGTTTGTTGCCAGTCTGGCCACCTTGCCTTTGATCGTGGATGCTTTTGGGCGACTGCCCGTGTGGTCAATGCTGGCCAATCTGTTGCTTGTGCCACTTTATGGTCTGTGGGTTTTACCGGCTGCATTGTTGGGGGTAATTACTACCATGATTGGCGGCGATACACTGGCACAATTCTTGTTTTCTTTTGCAGGGGTTGGTGTGGCATGGGGTAATGATTTTTTGCAGATGTTGCTGGTGGCTCCAGCAGGCAATATGTGGGTAGCCACAGTGCCGCTGTGGGTTTCTTTTGTGTATGTTATCGGCATGACCGTGGCTGTGCTGCTGTTTACCCGCAACCGTACGACTTGGTCTGCAAGCATGGTCGTTATCACATTAACGCTGTATCTATTGTTGATCATCCCTGAGCGAACACCTGCGGCAATGCAATGGGTGAATTGGGATGTCGGCCAAGGTGCAGCCAGCACCATCATGCAGGTCGATGGTAGTATTTTGCACGTGGATGCACCAGGGCGACGGGGTTCGCGTTTTAACGGTGGTACAACCGTGGCCGCAGGGTTACGGCAAATGGGAATTGTTCATATTGACATACTTTGCATCAGCCATGCGCAATCTGATCATGCTGGTGGTGTATTGCGTTTGCTGGCCTCAATGCGTCGGGTTGAGCGTTTATGCCTTGCTGATGTGCCTGCCAATCGCAATTGGCCGCCCATGAAGGCTGCTATTGCACAGATTAAAGCGCGAGGCGGCAGTGTTTTGTGGTTGCAACGTGGGGATTATTTTAATTTGGGTACATTGCATGTCGACATATTATGGCCGCCCGCAGCTTATGACCCAAGCAACACCAACAACACGTCATTGGTTTTGTCCATCATATTGCCCGATGGTCAACGCATGTTGATGGGCGGAGATATGGAAGGAACAGTGGAGCGATCATTGCTTCAAGCAGGCATTAGTCCCCATGCATGGATGCTGATGCCGCATCATGGTAGCCGTACTTCCAGCCATGTTTCGTTGTTAAGTGCGCTGCAACCAAAGGTTGTTGTGGCGCAAACAGGGTTGCACAACCAATGGCATTTTCCGTTAGAAGATATTGTAGAACGCTACCTAAAAATTGGTGCGCACGTTGATAATACTGCCCATGGCGCTGTGCTTTATCGGTGGCATGATGATGGCGTTAGCCACGAGCAATGGCAGCCACCAAAGCATACAAAATACGATACTGCATTGCAGTGGGTGACAAGCTTCCTATAATCGGCGCATTCATGGAGGATTTAACGTGTACGAGTTTATTACTCAGGGTGGCATTGTCATGTACATCCTGTTGGCTATTTCTATTATCGCCATGGCCATTGTGTTTGAACGCAGTTGGAGCCTACGGCGATCCACCGTCATTCCTATTAAATATATTGCCAAGATTGAGGCAGCAGTAAAAGCCAACGATGTGAACGAAGCGATGACCTTGTGCAGCAACAAAAGCACCGCAATGAGTCGCATTATTTGGGTGGCTCTGCAAAAGCGCGGTGTACGACGTTCGGTTCTTAAAGAAGTTTTAGAAGAAACAGGACGACAAGAAATCGCTAATTTGGAGCGTTTTATTGCCGTGCTTGGCGTCATTGCTGCCATCTCACCCTTGCTTGGTCTGCTGGGTACGGTGATTGGTATGATTGAGGTGTTTCGCGTGATTTCCATTGAAGGTGTGGGCAAGGCCGATGTCTTGGCAGGCGGTATTTCTATTGCTTTAAACACCACTGCCGCTGGCTTGTCTGTGGCGATTCCCAGCTTGGTTGCCTACCGTTTTTTTGAATCTCGTGTTGATGGTTTTGTTATTGAAATTGAGCATCAGGCCTTACACTTTGTCGACTTGTTGCGTGGTGAGCTTGAATGAATCTACGCAAACGCCGTCGCGATCCTTTGTTGGTGGACATCACACCGCTGATTGACGTGGTGTTTTTAATGCTGATTTTCTTTATGATCTCTACCAGCTTCAGTGTCTCCAACACATTAAAACTTGATTTACCTGCCAGCCATGCCACGCAAGAGCACAAAAAAGCCAACAAGGTAAACATCAGTATCGACAAAGAAGGGCAAATTTACGTGCAAGACGAACCCGTTAAAGATGGTGATGTACGCCGCCGTATTCTCAATATCAGCAAAGGCGACCCCAACACCCAAGTATTGCTGCAAGCTGATGGTGCTACACAGCACAAACGGGTGATTTACGTGTTGGACACACTGCGCGAATTGGGCATGGGTAAAATTGGCATTGCAACCGTACCGATTGAATAAAGTAATCGGATAACATGATGAGAATCGTACAAAAATTTGGTGGCACGTCGTTGGCTGGCATTGCGCGGGTCAAGGCCACGGCGGCCATTGTGTATGATGCGCACCAACAAGGGCATCAAGTTGCAGTCGTGGTCTCTGCCATGTCGGGTGAAACCAGCCGTATGCATGCTTTGAGCAAAGACATTTCAACGACGGCGGAGGCGCGGGAAGTGGATGTGTTGTTGGCGACAGGTGAACAGGCGAGCGCTGCTTTGTTGGCTATGGAGTTAAAGCGTTTGGGCGTGGATGCTTTTTCGCTTACTGGCGCACAAGCAGGTATTCGTACCGATAGTCAATTTGGTCGTGCAAACATTAAAACCGTGGATAGCAAGCGTCTTGTTGCTGCCATGCAAGCAGGTAAGCTTGCGGTGATTACAGGTTTTCAGGGCTGTGATGAAGCTGGTAATATTACCACCCTCGGACGCGGTGGCTCGGATACTTCTGCTGTCGCCATTGCGATTGCTGTGGATGCAGATGTGTGTGATATTTACACCGATGTGGATGGTATTTATACCACCGACCCACGCATTGTCGCCTGCGCACAAAAAATAAAAAAAATAAGCTACGAAGAAATGCTAGAATTCGCATCGCTGGGCGCGAAGGTATTACAAACCCGAAGCGTTGGTCTAGCCATGAAACATGGGATGCCGATTCATTTGCGCTCCAGCTTTGACAATATTGCAGGCAGCATGGTTTGCAAAGAGGATAAAAACATGGAAACAGCCTGCGTAACAGGGGTTCCGTTTAACCGCGATGAGGCCAAAATAACCCTGCAAGGAATCCCTGATCAACCTGGCATTGCAGCGGGTATTTTTGCCCCCATAGCCGAGGCAGGCATCAATGTTGATGTGATCGTCCAAAACATCAGCGACCATGGCCTGACCGATATTACCTTCACCGTAACACGCGCTGATTACACCAAAACAATGACCATGATGCACCAGCATTGCCTGAACATGAAGGCCAAACAAGTATTTGGCTCCAATGATGTGGCGAAGGTCTCGATCATCGGTGTGGGCATGAAATCACATGCAGGCGTTGCACAAACCATGTTTCAAACATTGGCTCAAGCAGGCATCAACATCGAAATGATTACCACCAGCGAAATTAAAGTAACCGTGGTCATCGAAGAAACGGATGTCGATCGGGCTGTGACCTTGTTGCATACTGCCTTTGGATTGGATGCCTCCACCGCATGAGTACCCGCAATATTTTAATTTATCCAGACCCTCGGCTCGCCAATGTGGCGAAGGCTGTGACATTCCCGCTATCCCATGATGTACGGGCGTTGATTCAAGATATGACTGAAACCATGTACGATGCACCGGGCGTGGGACTCGCTGCACCGCAAGTGGGTGTATCGCTGCGTATTGCTATCACCGACACCATTTGGCGCAACGAAGAAAACAAAAAAACCGATACCCGTGATCTTTGGGTGTGGATTAACCCCCAGATTGTATGGAAAAGTGATACCACTGCCCCCTTTGAAGAAGGCTGCCTCTCGGTGCCTGAAACCTACGAAGAGGTGACGCGGCCCATCGCGGTGCGTATTCGTTGGTACGATGAACAAGGCAAGCAACACGAGGCTGAGTTTGATGGTTTTATGGCCACCGCCTTGCAACACGAATTTGACCATCTCAATGGGCGTTTGTTTGTCGATTATTTATCACCGCTTAAACGGCGCATGATTGCCAAACGCATGCAAAAGCATTTCATCGAATGAAAATTGTTTTTGCTGGCACACCACCTTTTGCTGCCACCTGCTTGCAGCACTTGATCACCGAACCCTCCATTGATGTGGTAGGGGTGATCAGTCAACCCGACCGCAAATCAGGGCGTGGCATGAAACTAACGCCCTCGGCGGTTAAACGTCTAGCGATAGCGCAGCATTTGGATCACATCACCCCCCACACACTCAAAGAAAACAACGAAGGTCTGATATGGCTAAACCAAAAACAAGCTGATTTTTTGATTGTCGTTGCTTACGGCATGATTATACCCCCCGCATGGTTGGCTGCCGTTGCTGTTGCGCCTATTAATGTGCATGCCTCGTTGTTGCCACGGTGGCGTGGTGCAGCACCGATTGAACGGGCTATATTGGCAGGCGATGCAAGCACAGGGGTGTGCATCATGCACATGGAAGAGGGGCTGGATACAGGCCCTGTTTATTGCACCACGACCACGACCATCCATGCCGATACAACAGGCATGGATTTATGGGAAGAATTGGCGGGTATGGGGGCAGATTTGTTGTGTACTGCACTTCAAGAGATAAAGCATGGCAGGCTACGTGCCTTACCCCAGCAGCAACAAGGCATCAGCTACGCCAAAAAATTAAGCACCAAGGATCGCTTGATTGATTGGCAACAATCCCCCCAAGTTATTGACCGCATGGTGCGTTGTTTCACCCCCAAACCGGGTGCGCGCTGCCGCATTAAAAACCGTTGGTTAAAAATTGTTGCTGGCTCTGTTGCACCAAAACCAGCCACCAATGCGCCAGCAGGACAAATTATTGGGTTGGATGATAACGGCATGGATATTGCCTGTGCCAATGGTCGTTGCTACCGAATCCTTCAAGTACAGCCAGAAGGAAAGGCAACCATGGGTGCGGCGGACTTTTGCAGAGGACAGCGTCTGCGTGTAGGAAATTCTCTAACGCTTACCGCCGATTGTTAAATGCGCGGTATTATCGCAGAAATTGATACCCATGCACTTCGTCATAATTTTCGTTTATTAAGCCAACACGCAGGCCATGCAACGATGATGGCAGTGGTCAAGGCTGATGCCTATGGTCATGGATTAACGCAAATTGTTCCCACGCTGGTTGCCGAAGGTTGCCAGTGTTTTGCTGTTACTGATGCCGATGAAGGTCGTGTTTTACGTTTGCTGCTGCAATCGTTGAATGCCGATGCGAGCATTCTCATGCTGGCAGGCATTGCCGATCAAGACGATGCGCATGTGTCGGTGCTTTACCGATTATCCCCTGTTGTTATTGACCGTTCGCAGCTCACAATGTTGGCAGAACATCATTTTAATGGGCATGTGTGGCTAAAAATTGACACTGGCATGGCGCGCACGGGTGTCGATGATCCAAAAGCCTTACAGGCGTATGCCCAGCAATGCAATATTCAGGTCGTTGGTTTATTGTCCCACTTGGCCTGTGCCGATACCCCTGAACACCCATTAAACGCCCAACAGGTTCGTCGTTTTGATAGATGGCGAGCAAAATTTCCTTTATTGCATGCGTCGTTATTAAATACCGCTGGCTTGCTCACCATGCCGGGGCAGGTTTATGATGCCGTGCGTCCAGGCATTGGTCTGTATGGGATTGAACCTTGCGTAGGTCGTACCTTTGGCTTGCAAGCTGTCATGCATTTGTTTGCCAGTGTGGTGCAAGTCCGATCGTTGAAGGCGGGGGATACCGTGGGTTATGGCGGCAGTTTTGTTGCAAACCAAGCCATGCGTATTGCTATTGTTGGTGCGGGCTACGCTGATGGCATTGCCCGTGGATTATCCAATCAAGGGGTTTTGTATACGGCAACACACAGTGCCTGCCCTATCGTTGGTCATGTATGTATGGATTATTGCATGGTCGCGCTTGGTGATGCCGATGTTAAAAAAGGTCAAACCATGACCTTTTGGAGCAGACAGCACTTGGTCTCAAGCGTTGCCGATAGCTTGCATACGATTGCCTATGAGTTACTCACCCGCGTCGGCTGCCGCGTGCATCGGCAGGTGAGAAAGAACAGCTGCACAGGCAATTAACGCACTTCGATTCAATATACCAAGCCATGTGTTGCTTAAGCCGCAACCAGGGCGATTTCATCAAAATATCTATATTTAACAATCACTTATATTTTACAGCTTCCATATATAGCCGTGAACAGTAAAGATATGAGAAGGGGTCAGGCTTGATGAGAAGGGGTCAGGCTTGATGAGAAGGGGTCAGGCTTGATGAGAAGGGGTCAGGCTTGATGAGAAGGGGTCAGGCTTGATGAGAAGGGGTCAGGCTTGATGAGAA
>JAUZQQ010000092.1 GCA_030950905.1 Mariprofundaceae bacterium | reverse complement strand
TACAAAGGAATGGCTTACGGAAGCCAAAAGAGTCTTGAAAGAAGATGGGACTATTTATGTATTTATGGGTGTTCGCTTTGTCTCTTATTTATACAATATTCTTGATAGAGAATTAGAATTATATTTTAACAGTTGGATAAGTTGGCACTACACGCAAGGCCTAGGGAAAACAAAAGGATTCTCACCAAGACATGATGATATCTTAATGTTTACGAAATCAAAAAAATACAACTTTTATTTAGATAACGTAAGAGTTCCACAAAAATATTATCGCTCTAGAAATAATATGCGAGGAGCTAATCCAGGTGATGTTTGGTTATTCTCACACGTTCATTATTGTAATGAAAATAGACAAAAACATCCGACACAAAAACCCGAAGGACTTATTGAAAGAATGGTTTTAGCCTCAAGCATGGAAAATAATATTGTTCTTGATCCATTTTCAGGTAGTGGAACAACATTGCTAGTTTGTCAACAATTAAGGCGTAAATGTATTGCCATAGAACTGAACCCTGAATATGTTGAAAATACTAAAAGTAGATTAGAGCAAGAATTTGAGGGATTTGATAGTGTAGATGAAAGAATGAGCAGAATCCCCAATGACTTAAATGATGATGACATTAGAAAAAAGTATTTATCCAATCATAAAAAATGGTTTTTAAACAAGCATCCAGATGCTATTGAAAAGTTCAATCAAGAATCTTTAAGAAAATATGGACATAAAAGTGAGAGGCTAAATAAAGTAAAACATAAAGAAATCTCATTGTTTGATTTTATGAATGAAAAAAATGTATAAAAAATCGTTTGGCAGCACTAAGGAACGGGAATTAAATAAGCAAGCATTCGATAAAAACCATTCATAAAGAAAATCCATTCCCGTGCTTGGACGGCTTCTAAGCGCTGTCCAAGCCTAGGAGGCTGTCCGAGAAAACTTCTACAAACGCCCTATTTCTGGCAAATCACCCACCAAGGGGCGCACGTATGCAAGCCATGCTTCGGTAACATCATTGCCAGCATCGTTGATGTATTGATCATCCATTTCTGTTGCTTCACGGGCAACCGTAGACAATGCCGTATCAAAGTATTCACTTTGGTACGGCGCGTTAGCAATGCGACGAATCGCAATGGCAGCAGATTTTCCTGTGTTGACGGCATGCTTGACTGCAAACGCACCGACTTCACGCGCTTCACGGCGATCAATTTCAGACACTGTGGCGGGAAAGCTCCGTTGTAAATAGCCGAAAGTATCAGCACGTACACGAATCGCCTCGCCAGAAAAAGCCGCTTTGACATGTGCTGCCAAGGTATCGCCCAATGCACCCGTACCAGACAATTGAATGTTACCATGCGAATCACGCTCGCCAGTAGAGGCAATGGGATTGCCTTCAGCATCGGCGATACCTTCAGAAACTGCAATCACGCAACGGCCATGGGTGGCTACAGCATCGCGCACATCTTGTTGAAAACGCGCAATATCAAACACACGTTCAGGCAAATAAATCAAATGCGGACCATCACCCGGTGCTTGACGTGCAAGTGCCGATGCAGCCGTTAAAAAACCCGCATGGCGACCCATCACAACATTGATTTTAACACCACTAAGTGCAGCATTATCACGATCATCACCCATAAAAGCGAGTGCCACAAAACGGGCTGCCGAAGCAAAACCTGGGCAATGATCCGTTACTTTAAGGTCGTTATCAATGGTTTTTGGTATGTGCATGGTACAAAGTGCATAGTTTTCTTGCTGTGCCATTTCGGCGATAATATGCGCTGTTTCGGCAGAGTCATTGCCGCCAATGTAAAAGAAATAACGCACATTGTGTTTTTTAAATACTTCAAATACCCGTTCACATTCTGTTTTGCCTGGTTTTAAACGAACCGAACCCAATCCTGCTGCTGGCGTTTGTGCCACTGCTTCTAATTGCTTTAATGTTTGACTGTTAAGATCAATGAAATCTTCATTCATGATGCCTTTAAGACCATGGCGTGCGCCCAAGATTTTTTCAATGCCCACGGCTTCTCTGGCCGCCAAAATTGCACCAACCAATGATTGATTGATCACCGCCGTAGGCCCCCCAGATTGGCCAATTACCATATTACCTTTTAACATTGTAGAGACTCCTTTTTAAATATACGTTATGCACAGCATGGTAAGTTGTTTATTGTTACGGTCAAAACTCAGCGTCGTCGCCTACGGAAAAAATTCTTTATCATGGTCGATGATGCATCCGCCAATATACCATCAATTACCGTGACTTGATGGTTTAAGCGTTCATCGTGTAAAACACGGTAAAGACTCTTTACTGCGCCCGTTTTACGGTCGTCGGCAGCATACACAAGGGTATCAATACGGGCATGAACCATAAGACCCGCACACATTAAACAGGGTTCCAATGTAACATACAAAATACCACCACCCAGTCGATAGTTTTTTATTTTTTGACTTGCCTCTCGAATGACACGTACTTCAGCATGCGCACTGGGGTCATGATGTGATATGGGTGCATTGTGCGCTAAAAAACATCGTTCATCAGGCATTCGCAGCACCGCTCCAACGGGTACTTCACCAAGAGCGGCTGCCAATGCCGCCTGTTCCAAAGCTTGTTGCATGTAGTATTCGTGATTCAAAATGACATCACTTATGTTTTATTTGGCTGCGAATTTTACGCAAAATATCTTTTGCTGTTGTACTTTCACCCTGTACTTTTTCTGCTTCCTTTTCTTGCCCGTCCAAAGTTGTTGGCTTTTTCAACATCTCTTCCTTCATCAAAACAGGCACACGTTTTGCAACACCTTTGGCATACCCACTTTTCTGGTATTGATAAAAAGCTTGCTCGGCTGTTTGTTGGTGCAAACAAAGAAAAATTTCTTCCAGTTCTGTTACTTTAAACCATTTCAAAGCCATCGCTGGCGAACCAAAGTAAACCATATAACCTTGCTGCATAATCAACAGTTGATCACAAAGCATCAGGTTTTGCATCGTGTGGGTAGCCACCAGTACAATTTTTTGCTGTTTGGCAATGCTAGCAAACAATTGCATCAATTGTGTGTCCATACCAGGGTCAAGCCCCGATGTTGGTTCATCAAAAATCATAACATCAGGTTTGGTCAACATCTCTAAGGCAACAGACACCCGTTTTCGTTGCCCACCAGATAGCTTGGCAATAGAATGCTCCAAGCGTTCAGATAGGCCTACAGCATGACAGATTTTTTGAATATGTGCCTGCCGTTGGATGGCACTCAAGCTGGGTATGCGCAATTGGCAGGTATAATCCAAGGCCTGAGAAACGCGAAGTGCTGCATGCAAATGGTCATCTTGTGGTACATAGGCAACAGGTTTGTGCCGACTCGGCAAGCGAATTCGCCCTTGTTGGTACGTTTGCAAGCCAAGTATGGCTTTAATTAACGTGCTTTTTCCTGCACCAGAAGGGCCAATAAGACCGCACATCTCACCCGCATACAATCGAAAATCAATACCAGAAAGCAAGCAGTATTCATCTATTTTAACCGACAACTTCTCGATAGCTATATATTTCACTGTTTTAGTGACAACAAGTTTTAGTCACAACAGGGCTTAGCAACAACAAAAGATTGTAATATGTCATTGGACTTTTTTGCACCATCGTAGGCAACAATGACGTGGTAGCTTGTTTTGTTTTCTTGCATCAATACGATGCCCTCGGCCTTCTGATGGTTCGGGGGTATTATTTCGCCCAACACATGCAGCACACCTTGTTTGATACCATGGCGTTTTTTCCCGACCAGCATCGTGTTACCATCCCAAAAGTACAACAAATAACGAGCATCGCCATCGCCAACAGGCCCTGCCAACAAAAGAAACCCGCCTTTAACCTCTGTCATGCCACGGATTCCACGGCCGCCCAAACGAACGTACAACAAATCATAATTAAGCATCACACCATCAAATTGCAAGCGGAGGATAGGCACATGGTTTTCACGAAAAACAGGCCCCCTAAAACCCACATACAGCCAAGCATTTTTAGTCGCCAAGCCCTCAATATCGATGCCGTTTTCTTTGCTTGGTATAGGGCTGAATATTTTAAATACTGGGTCAGTGATCAGTAATGTATGCAAGGACTGTGATGTTACATCAAGCACCTGATGATCATCATCAAGCACTATACGGTACAATTGATCACGCGCAGTTTCGTCAACAATATGCTTATCTTTAAATGTTTTTAGGTTTTTTTTGTATGATTTATCTGGCTTGGTTTTTTTTCTTTTGGAGGCATGCGAGCCAATGGCATAAACAGTATTTTTTTCTACGGCTAATGCTTCTATATCCATCTCTGCCCCTGAAAAAAGAAGTATTTCATGGTCAACCAAGTATTTCCCCGTTGCATCTTGCTTTAAAAATTGAATGAAATTTTTTCCCTGAACAGCTTCATCAGAGGCAATGACCAAAAAACCACCAATGGCCGCAATGCCACTAATATCTTCCAGTCCAATCACACCATTGCCCAGCTCTACTGTCATTCCGTTCAATGTTTTTGCATACAGGGGCTTATAAAAAAACATACAAACAATGATAACACAAAATAAAATCACTTTATGCATGGGCATCCTCCATTTGATTGGGCTAAATCATGGACTTTTCTTGATAAATAAAAAGACTTAGCCTAAATAATTCATATTTTTTT
>JAUZQQ010000091.1 GCA_030950905.1 Mariprofundaceae bacterium | reverse complement strand
ATGGTAATGGTAGATGGATTTTTTGGGTTTCTTATGGTGTTTACAATCACTTTTTTTATTGATGCAAAGACGCTGACCTTGTTGTAGCAGGTAGGGTGGCTTTAATTGATTGCGCCTGATAATCAATGCTTGTTTAAGGTGCAGTTTACGGGCAATACGTTCGACACTATCGCCAGAACGAACATAATAATAATGTTTATTGTATGTTTTTTTGTATGCTTTTCTTTTTATCTTTTTACAAGAATTCACGGCATTAACACATAAGCGTTGCTTTAACTTTAGTCTATAAGGGTAGCGCAAGTGGTTGATCTGAATCAACGATGCGGGTTTCATGGCTAAACGCAAAGCAATACCATCGACAGTATCGCCTTTTTGCACATAATAATATTGACCAACTTTAGCAGCCAGCTTCTTGGCGCATGTTTGATCAATACACAAGCGTTGCCCTGGTTTTAAAAGATAAGGCGCGCGTAAGCCATTGCGCTTGATCAAAAGTTTTATTTTTATTTTTAAGCGCTGCGCAATAGCACCAATGGTATCACCTGGCTGCACACGGTAATAATCCTTGGCGACGGTGTAGTTTTCATTGTTGGTGTTGCTGTTTCGGTATTGGTAGTTGGTGGCAGGCGCATCACGGTAAACATGCTGCGAATAAACAACAGGGCCTGCATCGGCAGCGAGTACAGCAAAAGGCGAGAATAGCAGCATGCCAAGAAAAGCATTGAATAAGGTGCATGAAAAATATGAATCAATCATTTTCATTGACCATCGAGGTACGATTGTGCATCTTTAACGAAACAACCATAACACTGCAAAACCAGCCACGACCAGTACCACAACCAACAAGGTTAGCCATTCAAAATACCTCTCAACCCATGTGCGCAAACGCTCGCCGCCCCAGCGCATCACCGCACCTTCTAAATAAAATCGCGCACCGCGTGAGCATAGCGCAGCCAATAAAAACATCCAAAAAGAAAGTCCGAAAGCCCCTGCTGCAATGGTAATAACTTTAAAAGGAATGGGTGAAAAACCAGCGATCAATACCAAGGCGACACCATAATCTTGAAACAATGCCTGTACATGGTCAAATTGTGGCATCGCACCAAAAAAAGTCAGTATGGGAATTCCGACACTGGCCAATAGCAACATGCCAATACCATAACCAATAGCCGCGCCAATGGTTGAGCCTGCCGTCGCCAAGCCTGCAAAACGAAGCGATAAGTCAGGTCGCCCTAAAGCCAACGCCAACAGCAATACATCGGGTGGAATAGGAAACACGCTGGCTTCGATAAGCGCGATAAAAAACAAAGCCCAACGTGCTTGTGGGTGATTGGCCCAAGCCAACGTCCAGTGGTAGACACGACGCAAGCATGAATCTTTACGCTGTGTATGTTTTTCTGTTGCTAATATATTACTATTTTGTGTCAACAAAACCTCCGTTATTGTACGCCTTTCCGTAACGGAACAAATGAACACAAATCATGTTGTGATTTTCTAACCTTGCCATTCTCCATGCGGTGTTGCACCAAACGATGGTCTCTTTGCTGACCTTCTGGCATCAACAATACACCACCTGATTGCAATTGCCTTAACCATGTTGATGACAATGCACCACCCGCAGTGACCACAATAGCATCAAAGGGCGCAAAGCCAGTCCAACCATCCAGACCATCGGCACACTTAAGCAAAACATTGCCTTGACCAATGGCACGTAAATGACCTTTGGCTAAGCTATACAAAGATTGAATGCGCTCAATACTATAAACTCTGGCACATAATTGTGCCAGAATAGCCGTGTGATAACCACAACCCGTACCAATTTCCAGCACCCGCTCGTTGCCGCGTAGATTTAATAACTCGCACATGCGGGCGACCATATAGGGTTGTGATATGGTTTGCCCTTCGCCGATGGGTAAGGCTGAATCTTGGTAAGCATGTGCTGCCATGGCAGCACTAACAAATTGATGACGCGGAATATCGCGCATGGCTTGCAATACCCGTTGGTCTTTGATGCCATGCTTGCACAGTTGTTGCTCAACCATGCGTTGCCGAGCGCGGTGAAAACCGTAACGCTCAGTCATGTTGAATCATACCAACAGATACCACAATAAATAAAAAGATAAGTGAAGAAAAAATGGGTAAAAAAGCGCAAGTGTTGGTATTCCGTTTTTATAGGCGTATACACCAATAAAAAATATGGTCGGGACGAGAGGATTTGAACCTCTGACCACCAGACCCCCAGTCTGGTGCGCTACCAAGCTGCGCTACGCCCCGTTAACCTATAATAGGCAATACCTTTTGTTGAAAAACAAAAAAGGTGAGCGAAACCTAAAAGGCTAGCAAATAATAGCAAGGGAGCAGCATCATTTCAATCATGGCACCACCCGAAAGCACGCAAACAATTGCTCTGTCACAGTATCATGAAACAAATGATGCAGTTGTAAAGCGCGTGATGTGTTCCAAACACCTTGGGTGATACCTTGAATATTATTGCCACCCACCAAGCTGTGGCGCAGGGTTAAAAACATATAGTCCAATACCTTAGCTTGCAGCAATGTGGTATGTACAGCCGCGCCTGCCAGCATACAAGCAACCCTATAATTTTGATCCCGAATCAACGCACGCAAGGCCAAGCCTTCAACCGCCGCATCGCCACAGCAGCTTACATGAATACCGTGACCTTTTAGCGTTTTGATCGCTTCTTTTGGCGATACTGCACAACAAGCAACATGCACAGAACGTCCCGCAGCCATCAAACTCAACAACGGCTCCAGCGGCAATGTCAATGTACGCGTAACGATAATAATGTCAGGTTGTGCCGTCATAGCCTGCTGCACACGCCACGCTTGAATATCAGAAAATTCTGAACTGTTGCCCACAGGCAAAGCACCTTGGTGACGTTTTGCTGCCCATTGTCGATAATAACGTGCCGATGTGATCAAGACATCGGCTTGTGCCGCCAGCTCTTGGTACAATCGCCAATCGCGTGCGTTGGCTATACTTGAGGGAATAGTATAATCGTTCACTGCATCATCCCACAAAGCAATGCGTCCATCCAACGAGCTTACAAAATTACTAAACAACAGGGGGTGTTTGTTTGATTTTTGCCACGTTCGCAGTGGCAGGTCAAGGTAAGCCCCTTTTAAAGGGCGGGGAGAAGCAAAAGGATAAAGAGGGTTAATCATAAATCAGCATTCCTTTGTATAGGGAAAATGCAATAGCATTCAATACAATTTAAAACATCGCATGAAACTTTGCCCAATACCACACACACTGTATGCTCGCCATATTTGGAGCAAATCTTATGGTTAATGTTGGAAAAATCAATCGACTTCGTATCATTAAAGAGGTGGATTTCGGCCTTTATCTTGATGGTGGTGATAGCAAACGCGGTGGCTTAGGCGAGATTTTATTGCCCATCCGTTATGTACCAAAGGACTACGATTTGGGTGATGAAATAGATGTGTTTATTTATTTTGATTCAGAAGACCGTGTTATTGCCACCACAGAAACGCCCTACGCCATGGTCGGGGACTTTGCCTTATTAAAGGTAGCCTCCATTACTGCGCACGGTGTTTTTTTTGATTGGGGGTTACCCAAAGATTTATTGTTGCCATTTAATGAACAATTCACCCGCATGGATGAAAAAAAATCTTACATCGTGCGTGTTTTTATTGACCTTAAAACAGGGCGTATTGCAGCAACAGCCAAGATCAATGCGTACTTGCATGATGAGGATCATGAACATCTGTTTGCTGCGGGCGAAAAAGTTGATTTATTCAACGCTGCCAAAACAGACTTGGGTTATAAAATGATTATCAACAATAGTCATTGGGGTTTATTACACCACCATGAAGTAGCCCACCCGCTTCGACGTGGTGAACGGCTTACAGGTTTTATTAAAAACATTCGAGAAGACTCCCGTATAAATCTATGCCTATACCAACAACCCAGTGATAAAAGTGATAAAATCGCAGAAGAAATCTTATCGGCTTTAAAAGCTACGGATGGTTTCCTCCATATTACCGACAAAAGCAGCCCTGCTGAGATCAAAGCCATGTTTAATATCAGTAAAGCCTCTTATAAAAAAGCCATTGGTCATCTTTATCGGCAACGTAAAATAATACTGGAAACGGGTGGCATACGATTACGGAACGAAAATTAACCTGAATAATCAATGGATGTTTTTTTTAATAGTATTGTTGCGTGATCACTGAATCACTTTTTTCTATAAATGTATTACCTATGAATGAATTGCTTGATGATACATTGTTACCATTATTGGCAGCATGGCTGCTGCTGGCAACGGCAGCCTTGTTTTCACACCAACAACAATTGGGATTGTCCAAAGCGATGTTATGGTCGTCATTGCGCGGTCTGTTGCAATTGTTGTTGCTGGCATGGTTGTTGCAATGGATTTTTGCTATTCATACCACGCTATTACAAGCCTTGTTAATTGCAGGGTTTTGTTTGCTTGCAGGGCACAACAGTGCCAGTCATGGTGATCAATCATGGCAGCTTTGGTTGGCGTGCAGTACTGGCTTGATTGCAGGTTGCAGCGTGACTTTGCCATGGCTTGTTTGGTCTGGTGCTATTGATGCAGACAGCCGACATCTGATTCCTTTGGGCAGTATGGTTGCTGCCAATGGCATGAATGCCATTTCATTAATGTTGGTTCGCATGCAATCAAATCAAACAAAACAACATAACTTTGGCGAAGGTATTCGTGCCGCAATGATTCCCCCCATTGATACATTAAAAGTTGTTGGTTTGGTGCACATGCCCGGAATTTTTGTCGGCATGGTGCTTGCAGGAAGCACGGCACTGGCAGCAGCAACAGCACAATTGGTTATTTTATATACGATTATTGCTTCTGGTTTAACAGCATGTTGTATAACATTATTGTTGTACAACCATTGGCGAAAAAGTTGTTAACACCACAACCCAGAAGTTCAATCGCATTTGGTTTGAAGCGTTCCTTGATATACGAATCGGAAAACAGAAAGCCATATTCAGAGGTCAGAACTACGGCTGCTTTGATTATTCAGGATGATGAGGATATTGCGCTCTCCGCGTTGTTAAAAGAGTTATTGAACCAATCAAAACACCCAAATATCAACAATAATTCGAATTTAATATATAATAAAAAAACTGGAGTAATAATTAATGGCTAATATCCCTTCTTGTCCACAATGTAAATCAGAATACGCTTATGAAGATGGTAGTTTATATGTTTGCCCTGAATGCGCGCATGAATGGTCAGCCGATGCCAGCCTCGACCCAGACGCGAAAGTCTACAAAGACGCCAATGGCAACATCCTCGTCGACGGTGACACAATCACAGTGATCAAAGACCTAAAGGTCAAA
>JAUZQQ010000090.1 GCA_030950905.1 Mariprofundaceae bacterium | reverse complement strand
ATAACATCATTCGATGTTATATAACAGAAGAATTAAATCAGATTAAAATACGTTGGTTGGTATGATGGAGGAGAGGAAAGTTTAACGGTGGCGCAGTGGCTGGATGGACGCTCAGACCAACACGCTGCGGTACAGACGCATCAAGATTATGGGCAGTCAATAGGATAAGGGGTAAATCAATATTGAATGTAGAAGCATTGCTTGAAATAAAGACATCATGAAGATCACAATGAGAACACCCCATGCCATGGTCAGTATCGCCCCGTTCGAGGCTATGCTCTTTATCGCAATTAATCGAAAGCTCAGATGCTAAGGACAGTGATGAAGCCTCTGCCATTGGTGTGATCAAACAAAACGCACCGACAAAAAATTGCACGGCAAAAAGCCCAACGATAAGTCGGGACAAACCATGCAGATGCCGTTGCAAATTAAACATGCGGCGAATGGTAATTTCTTTTATAATATATTCAAGTATTTTTTTAACGAAAAAGATCAGGCTTTCCTTGCACTATAAATACTGTCCCAGCCAAGCATGCTCTAGCCATTATTATTTTTCTACATACATCCATAAAGGATCATCCACTTGGGAAGCTGGAAGTGGGATGCCATCAACAATTGCTTGCCATGCATTTTTTTTGCCCGCTCCTGCAACCATGATAATGCGGTGCTCAGATTGGTTGATTCGCCCCAGACTGAGTGATACGCGGTTGGGCGGGGCTTTCGGCGCGTTGTGAACAGGAACGACTGCGGCACAATCAAGCAATGCTGGGTTATCAGGAAACAAGCTGGCTGTATGCCCATCTTCACCCATGCCCAGCAGAACGCAATCAAAACAGTTTAGCGAAGCCAATACTGATGTGTATGCGGCAGCACCTTCTTCGGCACCTTCTTCGGCAGGCATTGAATGAATGTTTTCATCAGGAATAGGGACGTGGTTTAACCATGCAAGCTTCGCCATTTGATCATTTCGTGCCGCATCGCCAAGAGGCAAGCAACGCTCATCGCCAAAATAAATATGCCATTGTGCCCATTGTTCGGGGCGTTGGCGTAATTGTTGATAACACAAACGGGGGCTGGTACCGCCCGCCAGCACAAAGTGAAAACCCCCGTGCTTGCCAATAGCTTGCGCTGCTATTAAACTTATATAATCTGCTGCGGCGATCGCCATCTGCATGGTATTCTTGTACTTGCGAATATTCATTTTGGACTGTTCCTAAGAGGTTATCCGAGCTTCAGTCAACACCTTTTTGATGTGTTGACTGAGTGCCTCAAAAGGCATCGGCTTGTGCAGCACTGAAGTGTTTTCTAAGGGCGCATCGTTAGCGTTGAGGACATTGGTGGTATCATAACCCGTCATTAAAATAATAGGGGTATCATCCCCCATGGCCCTGATTTTTTTTGCCAGTTCCAGACCACCACAACGTGGCATCACCACATCAGAGACGATTAAATCAATGTTTTTTTCTTGCCTAAATACAGCCAAAGCTTCCACACCATCCTTGGCTTCGAGTAATTGATAATTGAATGACTGCAAAACCGCGCTGGTGGTTTCTAACAGGCTTTGTTCATCATCGACCAATAAAATTCTTTCCCCTTTCCCCCTACAAATTGGCGTATGAGGGGTGTCAATGCTTGTTGTTGATTGGGGTTGCAACAATGGGAAATACAGATGAAACACCGAACCCTTACCCTTGGTGCTTTCTACTTCGATCAAGCCCTGATGTGATTTTACAGCCCCAAAAACCATAGATAAACCAAGTCCTGTGCCTTTTCCTTGTTCTTTGGTGGTGAAGAATGGTTCAAAAAGGTGTTCAAGGTTTTTTGTCTCAATGCCCATGCCGTTGTCTTGAATGCTTAAGTGTGCGTAATGACCTTCATTAAAATCATGTTTGTTTTTCGCTGTTATGGCATCAATATAGCAAGGGTGAAGTTTGATACTGATCATCGGCATGGGCGTGCATGCAACGGCATCTCGGGCATTGTTGATTAAATTCATCAATATTTGATGAATTTGGGTCGCATCCCCATGAATATACAGCATGTCATGACAAACATCTTGGGTTAATTGAATGTTTTCTGGAACCGATGTTTTAAGTAATTTAAACAACTCTTTCAGCAATGGTTTAAGCGGTGTTTTTTTCATGCATACGGAACTTTTTCGGGCAAACATTAACAATTGTTGAATCATATCAGCGGCACGAAATGATAGTGCTTCAATATCATCCAAGCGTTCCAACACTTTTGATGGGTCATTTAATTGATGCCGTGCTAGGTATATATTGCCAGTAATACCTGCCAGCATATTGTTAAAATCATGGGCTATGCCACCCACCAATGTGCCGATAGCCTCCATTTTTTGCGCTTGGCGAAAACGGCCATCCAATTCTTCGCGTTCGGTTAAATCACGTTTAATACCAATAAAATGCGTGATTACATCATGGTCGTTTTTGACGGGGGATATGGTTAATTCAGCAGGAAAAAAAGCACCATTTTTGCGCCGATCCACCAAACGCGAATTCCACGTTCTGCCCCGTGTGATGGTATGCCACATATTGCGATAAAACGCATCATCTTGTTCACCACTTTTTAAAATGGAAGGCTTCTTACCCAAAGCTTCCTCTGGCGCATAACCCGTTATGCGCGTGAATGCTGCATTAACAAATTTAATGGTTCCTGTAGCATCGGTGATGGTAACAGAATCGCCCGCCTGCTCCATGGCCAGAGCCAATAAATGTGCTTGTTCTTCTGCTTTTTTTACTTTTTGTTGGGCTTCTTTCTTTTCTGTAATATCGTGCATAATACTGAATATACGGTACAGTTTTTGGTCGATATAAATGGGGTGGTAGCTATTAAATACATGGATGACCTCCCCCGCAGGGCGCAACACACGAAACTCAGCATGACCACTCTTGCCTTCGATTGCTTTATTAAAACTTTCCATCGCATGATGAACATCTTGGGGATGAATAAAAATATCCGCCCGTTTTGAAATCAATTGTTGTTCAGAAAACCCCGTCAAGGCAAGGCATGCTGAATTAAGCATGGTAATGGTTCCATCAAGGTGATGGTTAAATACTGCATTGGGGTTTTGTGAAAACAATGTAGAAAATTGATCGTATTCATCTTTTTTCGATTGGCTTTGTTGTTTAATTAAGGCTTGCAAAAAAGCAATGTAAGAGTCTTCAATACGCTGCTCAATATTCGATTGGCTGATTATTCCTATCATTTTTTTGTGTTGGTCAACGACCACCAAATGACGAAACTTTTTTTCTTGCATCATAGCACGGGCTTTTGGGATAAATGTTTGTTGATCAATCGTGCATACAGGGTGACTCATAATGTCTTCAAGTGCTGTATGTTTTTTGATGCCTTGCGCGTACAGCTGCATAATATCTTGCTCTGTAATAATGCCATGGGCTTGTTCATCGCGCAGAATAATCACGCAACTGCTGTCTTGTTCCGTCATGGCATGCAAGGCTTGATCTACCGTATCTTGGCCATACAAGAATGAGACATGTTGGTTCATGACATCTTCTACTTGTTTTAGCTCAATAAAATGCTCAATACTAAGCCCACCCAAGATATGGGTTCTCGTTAATACGCCTGCCAAACAGCCATTATCTTTAACAACAATAATATGACTTACCTTATGCTGGCTAAGTACTTCGTAAGCTGTAAACAAATTAGCCTGTGCTGATACCGTCATCACAGGGCAAGACATGACGTGCTTGACGGCCATAAGGTCTGGGTCAATGTGCTCACTGGCAAAGCGGACAATATCACGCTCGGTTAATATACCGATCGGTTTATTGTCCAAGGTGATGACAAGAAAAACAACATGCTGTTGTTGCATGGTAACAACAGCATGTTTAAGCAAACAATCTGGCGAAGCCGTGATAACATCTGTACTCATGATGTGTTGAATTTTATTTTTCTTCACCCAGTCCTCCCCGATTTCCTAAAATGTGATTGTATCATCCTTTAAGCGTATCATCTGTATTGCATGCTTAAAATCATTCAATTGATCGCCACCCATGGGTGTTAGGGGTAGGCGCAGGGTATTGTCCATCCAGCCCAATAACGAACAAGCTGCTTTAACAGGGATGGGGTTGCTTTGGCAAAACAAAATATCTGACAATGGCTGCAAAGCCCTGTGTGCTTCTCTTGCACCTGCCCAATCGCCAGATGCCATGCAACGCACCAAGCGACCCATGGTTTTGGGGGCAATATTGGACACAACAGAAATAACCCCGCGCCCACCAATGGCCATGAATGGCAATACACTGCCATCATCCCCTGAATAAAATTCCATACCTGGGCGGCAAGCGTTCATGGTTTGTGTTAATCGTACCATGTCCCCTGTGGCATCTTTAAGTCCTACAACATTCGGTAGTTCTGCCAATTTTGCTACCGTACTGGGCAGTAGATCCGCTTGCGTTCGCCCTGGTACGTTGTAAAGAATCAATGGAATATGCACATTATCATGAATACAGCGGTAGTGGGCAATCAAGCCTTCTTGACTGGGTTTGTTGTAATAAGGGGTGATCACCAACGCTGCATCGGCTCCAGCATCTTTGGCAGCGCGGGTGAGTTCGATGGATTCTTCCGTATTGTTGCTGCCCGTGCCCGCAATCGTCGCCACCCGCCCATTGATGTATGCAACACTGATAGCAATCAAGTGTTTGTGTTCTTGCATACTCAGTGTTGCCGCCTCGCCCGTGGTACCTGCGATCACCAAAGCATCCACGCCTGCTGCAATTTGACGCTCAAGATGGGCAAAATGACGGTCTTCATCAATCAATAAACGCCCATTTTTTTGTTGGTAAAAGGGGGTAACCAATGCGGTCATAACGCCATGAAACATATAAGCCTCCGATCACGGAAAGCTACGCGAGTTATGTGCAAGACGAAAGCATCAGCGAAGTTTTTGTGGTTAAGCCATCGCTGTCTTGGGGTAGATCAATGGAAACAAGCTCGCTGGCGGGAACAAAAGCATGGGCATAACGGTAGATATCATCATCAACAACGGCATCTGCATACATGAGAATATCCAGATCTAACCTTCGTGCTTGCCATGATCCCTTGCTACGGTCTCGTCCTTGTGCATCTTCCATGGCTTTTAACTGCGCACGAATCGTTGCCAAGGGCAATGCTGTATTAAATAAACAGCATGTGTTAAGAAAATCATTGCCTTCCATGCCAACGGCTTTAGAGCGATAGACGGCAGCAAAAGCAAGCACATCAAAGGCTCTATTTAAAGCCTTTTCAGCTTGAATCAAATGGTGTTCTGGCTCGATATTTGAGCCCATGCCCAGCAAAACCTTCGGCATTATTTTAGCGTGCCGCGTTCAATCAATACAGCGACATTTTCGCTCCCACTTACAGCGCCCGGCTTGGACACTTTAAGACGCAACCAAGGCACAGAAAACTCATGCAATACAATGTTGGCACAGTGTTCTGCCAATGCCTCAATCAGCCCAAACTCGGCACTTAAAATGAAAGACTCCAAGCGTTTGGCAACACTTTTATAATCCAATGTGTCGTTAATATTATCAGACTTTCCTGCTGTTGATATATCCCAAGCCATTTCGATATCAAGGCGTACGGGTTGCTTGATTTCACGTTCCCAATCATAAATACCGATAATCGTTTTGACGATCATCCCTTCAATTAATACTCGATCCATGTTTTTTATATTTTCTCGCTTAACGTTTTATGCCAACAGCTTTTGTGCCGACAGGCATCAATTGACTTTCTAATTCACTGAGCCGATTTTGATCGGCAACAACTTCAAAATAATAGGCCTTGGGTAAGACTTTGCGCTTCGCTTGCGCGGTATTCCATAAGCGAACCCGACCTTGCCTGACGGCAATAAACCGCAAATAACCTTTGTTGTCTTTGAATCGCCCAAGGTGATAGCGTTCTTTTTCCTTGCCGCCAAACAATCGAATGTCCACGGGTTTTAGGCTTATTTCTTTGGTGAGTTTCATGAACGCTGGTGGGTCAAGATCAATGCCGTCCACATTGTAACGGAGGTGAACCTCACCTTTATCATTTTTTGACTGACCATCTTCAGAGATAGCAAAAACATCGTTGTGGCGAAGTGGATCGTGGTCGGCTGCCTTTTCTAAAATGGGGCGAACAACCTTAGAGCAAGAAGACAAACGATCAGAGCGTCCAATAGCAGGAGAAATCGTGATTTTATGATCACCATCAAACAAAAAGGCCGGTGCTTCTGTTAGGTATACCACGCCAATACCCAGCTCTAATACAGGAAGTTGATTGCGTTTATTTTCTTCGTTATTGGATTCTACAATACGCAAAATATCACGCGATAAGCCGCAGGCTCGGGCAACAGCCATGTGTTCTTTTTCGTTGCTGTACTCCATCAGGCTTAAAATAATAGCATCACCTTCTACAAAAACTTTTTCTGCGCCATAGTTGTCCAACAAGTCAGAAATAGGGTCAAAAAAAGTTCTGCTAAAATGGGTAGCAGGGTTTAAACCTTTGTCGCAAAGCTTTTGCGTAATACCCACAGAACCGCGCACATCGGCCTTGATAATAACATGACCAACAATAGTTCCTTGATCTTCATCTTCGTCTTCTTCATCCGATGAAAAATAATACAATACGCTGTTGGCTTGAGACAAGCGATGGTCATCATCACCTGCCAATACATGAATGCGTAACAAATGCTTGCGCATCAGCAACGCTGTCTTTAAATCGTGGCGGTAACGGACAAAGGTGTTTAAAAAGCGAAAGGCCAGGGAATCGCCACTCTCGTCAGGGTCAACCACTTGATCCAAGGCTTTGAATAAATCATCGGGCTTTGTCCCCAATACCTTACCCATGCTGTTGATTTTATTGCGAATAGCCCGTTGTGGTATAGCACCCAAGTAATATTCGTAAACTTGTCGATGGGTTAACACACCTGAAATAGCTTGGTAGCCAGCAATGGCTTTAAAACTTGCCTTGATTGCTGGCAAAAGATCTTCTTTCTTTAAGGTGTCGAGCAACAGTCTTTGGCTTGCCAAGCGCATATTGTTTTCATGCTGTGATCGTTTTTTCTCTTCATCGTTACCGAGCGAGCGAAGGATGCCATACATTTCAGCTTTGCCTTTTGGCGAAAACAATGCTGTAATATTTTCTGCCATGTCCTGCCAGCTTAAATCAATAAAACCTTTTTCTAACAGGGGAAAGAAAGCAGGCGCATCAGAAGAAAGGTCATCAGGTTTTAATAAAATACTCTGATCATCTGCTACTTCAATGTTGGTAAACATGCTCGTCAAACATTGGTTGATCAATGCAATGCTTTGACGGTTGCTCAAGCCATGGATGTTGGGTGGAAGCATATAGGACTGTACCAACATCCAGCTGTCGTCAGGTTTGTTGGCTTTTAGTACAGGGTTATCCAGTATTACCTTGATAAAATCACGTTCCATAACATCAAGTATGGCATCACTTAACTTGCTGACCTTACCCCATTCTGCGGTGCTTATTTGTTGCAGCAGCAAGCCCAGCAAATAATCGCGCAAGCGTTCATGGTGACGGGTGAACCACGCTGATTCTGCCTGAACAGCAACCATTTTTGCTTCATTGTGTCGCTTTTGCGCGCCGCGAATGCTTAATCGTTTTAAATGTTCTACTTTGTCTCGGAGGTGTTGATCAATACAATCGAATGTATGTGCCCAGATAGCCAGTCTTGCCAACCAAACCAATTGTGCATCGTCTTCATTTTTTGCCTGATAAATCGCCGATTCCATGGTGCGAACGTAAGCTTTTTGAAACTTAACC
>JAUZQQ010000009.1 GCA_030950905.1 Mariprofundaceae bacterium | reverse complement strand
TAACTGGACACCATGTAATAATAAGAACCTTGATGGTTTGTGCTCTGGCTGCATTGTTAAAAACGCATTGGATATTTGTTATCAAGCGATCCGCTATTATCCTCTGGAAACAACCTATCAATTAGCCGTAAAAATATTGGCATTTGATCCTGATCTAACCGATACTGAACCACTGCTTGTCTCTTGGTTGGGTAATTTTTCTGATAGCATTATTGCATTACAGAATGCTTCTCAACTCTATGTCAAGTTACAAAACTGGCGAATGGCAGAGCACTGCATCGACAGGTTAAAAAAAGTAAGCGGGAACTCCAGCTATTTCCGTGATGCATACCAAAACTATGCTACCTATCGTTCCATTTCCCTATGCAAATCAGGTGGAAATATTTTAGCACGGGTCAGCACATTACTAAATTCTGTTGAGAATCAAGCTGAGTGGTATCTCGTGTTACAAAATGTGATTCGCTGGATAGCTGCTGATGGAGATAGAAAACAGAAGAATCTGTATGCCGATTTACTGGCCGCATACCATAAGCCTTATCTTATGTTTTATTACTGCCACTGCATTTTACCTAGCTTTAGTAAAAGAAAGTTGCCCCGATCGGTACAAAAGCAACTGAATGTCTGTGAGTCTCTGCTTGATGAACTGCCAATCATCGCTAGTCTGTCTGACAGTGGATGGCACTTCTCTCCTGATTTCGACTGGCTACTAGAGTCTGTTGCACCAGCAAGCGTAATTAAAAAAATTGAAAATTGTCCTGATCTTTATTATCGCCTTCTGTTGTTCTATCTAAAATTGGAAAACGGGAAGGAAAATCTTCCCCCAAATGCTTATAAAACGATTGCGCGATACCTCTCCGCTGGGCAAGCACACGTGGCTGAATTTTGGGCTTTTCGTGGATTACAATACTATCAGGAATGTGATGATAGCACCTATTTTATTAAAACCCCAGAAGTGGTAGAAGAGTGTTTTAAATTAGCATTTTATTATGGTCTGGATGATATATTCATTATAAATAGGCTTAAAAGGATAACGTCGGTAAGCAAGGAAGAGATGATTGACGGCATCAAAAAGTTAACACCTCAGATGATTGATGAAATCACATGTCGAGAGAGCAAACGAACCCGTGAAAAAGATCTTAAATCTGCCGTGAAACTGGCTTTTTCTAGTAACGTTAATTCAGGTCTTGAAGTTTTACTAAAGGCAAACTTGTTGAAAATGCGGTGTGAAACAGCCGCCATAGATCTTGATGAAGACCTGACTGTGCCGCAGCTTGCCAGAATTTATGATTTACTGGAACTTGCGATTGAAAAAAAGATTGAGCGTTTGCCAGAAGACCTGAAAAACACAATAATGAAAAAAATTGAAACATTGGATGATAAAATCGTTAAAGGCTCTTTAACTTCAGATCGCTCTTTTATTATTCGTTTTCATCTAGAAATCATTACGGTGTATGTGCGAAACCATAATCTTTCGCTTGAATAATCTACAAAGATAAAAAATAATGCATGTTTTTTTCGTCATCAAGGCGCAGGCACATGGTCGTTCTATGTAATTATTGCTGCAACGCTTAGATAAAAAAAATACTGAGGTTTAATGTAATATGGAATGGCCCTATTTAACGCTTGATATCGCTGAAAATGCAACTGATGAACAGGTTCGTCAGGCCTATGTGCAAAAGGTTCAGCAGTATCCTCCAGAAAAAAATGGCAAACGATTTTCTGCAATTCAGCAGGCTTACTCTCTGGTCAACAGCAAGGAGACGCGCTCTGCGTTGAAACTGTTCGGATTGCCCAATGGCGATGAAAACAGCATTGCTGATCTTTTTCCTGAACCAGATGAAGAGATGGTTATTATTCCCATGTGCATTTGGCTTAAAGAATTGAAATAATGTTTATATTTCCCCAAAAGGAGTAACACAGTGAATTGGAGACAGCTGTTTGGAATGAAAAATTCTCTTCCAAAACCTGAGTCCGCCACGAACCATGCTAAATGGAAAAAAGATCTTCTCGATAACTTCGCACAATGGTTAGATGACATTGATAAAATTCCTGAATCAACCACGCCCCTAGTTCAGGAGCCTGATCTTGGAACATTGCTGCGAGAATTCACAGCACTACGCCAAGAGGTGAAGATTCAAGCCCGCACAGCAGGCAAGCTAGCACCGATTGTTACGCAGGTCTCTGAAGATTTAACCAAAAACAGGCAATCAATTGATGCCCTAGAAACGGTTGTGCGAGAGAAACTTCCTCAGATTCGAAAAGAGGTAAAACGCCAAAGTATTGAAAACTTTTTTGAGATTTTGGCAGCAATTAAACGCACAGCCAATAGCATGGAGCAAGTCAAGCTGCCCATTTTGATCACACCATCTTCAAGAAAAAGAGCGCTTAAAGATCTCATTGTGCCGCTTGGTTTGCTTGACGGAAAGGTAAATGATCTGATGCGTCAGATTAAACTTGAAGAGGTTGCTAAAACAGGCGAATGTTTTAACGCTGTGCATATGCAAGTGATGCACACAAGTCAGACGGATGCACCAGATAATACGGTTACGGAGGTACTGCATCAAGGCTACCTTCTGGATGGTGAACTTATTCGTACAGCCGAAGTTGTCGTAGAGCAGTCTAAGTAAAGGTAACCGTTACAAGAGATAAGGAGCGTGGATAAATAGATGAATGATATAATTATCGGCATTGACCTGGGAACAACCAACAGTGAAGTAGCTGTGGTACTTGATAAAGAGATTAAAATCATCGAAACCGATGGAAGGAGTATGCTACCCTCTGTAGTAGGGTTGGATGACGATGGAAAAATGATTGTAGGTATCCAAGCTTATAATCAATATATTCTACATCCAGAGCGTACAATTAAATCAATCAAGCGGAAAATGGGCGAAAATATTACCGTGCCATTGGGTGATCAAACATTCACCCCACAGGAGATTTCGGCTGCAATTTTACGCTGTTTGAAAGAGCAAGCTGAAGCTTATTTGCAGCAAGCTGTAACCAAAGCCGTCATTACCGTACCAGCCTATTTTTCCGATCAGCAACGACAGGCAACACGTGATGCAGGTGAGATTGCTGGATTGGAAGTTGTGCGCATTGTTAATGAGCCAACGGCTGCCTGCATGGCTTTTGAGCATGAATCAGAGAAACAAAAAATCGTCATGGCATTTGATTTGGGTGGGGGCACGTTTGATGTCTCTATTGTGCGCATGGAGGGTGATCTGGTTGAGGTGATTGGTAGCCATGGCGATACGAAGCTCGGCGGTGATGATGTGGATCAGCTATTGCAGGACGAGCTATACAACCTGCTGCATCATCAAAATGATGAAAAATCATTTGACCTAACTCACCTAGCATCAAACCGACTAAATCGGGCTGCGCAGTTGGCAAAAGTGAAACTCTCATCAAGTGATTTTACTTCTATCATCGAAGATAACCTTACCAGCAAAGATAATCAGACCCTTCACTTTGAAACTGAATTTACCCGCGAAGATTTAGATTCGTTAATTCAGCCATTGCTGATAAAAACGCTCAACAGCGTTCACAAGGCACTGGCAGAGGCGAAGGTATCCATTGCTGATCTTGATGAGATTTTATTGGTTGGCGGTTCTACCCGTATACCAGCGATCAGCAAAATGCTTGAGGAAGAGTTTGCTATTAAACCCCGTACGGATATCCACCCTGATTTGGCTGTAGCTTATGGCGCAGGTGTCATGGCTGCCCGGCTGATGGGAGCAGACAATCGACGGATACTGGTGGATATTACCCCCTATACCTTTGGTACTTCAGCACTTGGCTTTATCAATGGTCATTCAGTTCCTTACAAATATTGCCCGATTATTATGGCTGGAACACCACTACCCTGCTCAAAGTCGAGCACCTTCTATACTGCCTACGATGGTCAAAAATCGGCGAAGATCACTGTCCTTCAAGGTGAAAATGAAGATGCACGAGAGAATATTTTACTCGGCGACTTTCTCATTAACAACTTGGACGAAGAGGCGGATGAGGGTAATAAATTGGTCTTTCATATGACCCTTGATCTTGATGGCATTCTTCACCTTCAGGTTACTGAAAAGGAAACGGGTCTTTCCAAAGAGATAGAGATCGAAAAATCATTGGGACAACTAAGTTCTGATGCGCTACAAGCAGCAAAAAAACGTCTCGCTAAATGGTTTAGTGGAGAGCTTGACGATGAGAACACCGAAACCGATGATGTTCAGTACGATACCATTCACACGCTCATCAAGAAAGCTGAAATGTTGAAATCAAAAATGGATGATGTTGATACCAAAGAGACAGAAGATCTGATTCAACAACTTGAGACAGAAATAAGCAACAAAGCCCCTGTTGAGTCATTGCAAGCTCACGTTGATGAACTCGAAGAGCTTCTTTTCTATCTGGATAGTGCTCGGTGAAGTGTCCCACCTGCAATCGTCCTGCGGATGATACTGCCGTGCAATGCAATCGTTGCGGCTCCGATCTGAAAATGATCGGCGATTTGCAGTTTCGCTTGTCATTGCTGATTTCTCATGGCTATGCAGCGTTGAAGAGCAAAGAACTGGCACAATCGAGACATTTTTTTAAAGCGTCACTTAAAATTCAACACGAATGTCAGGATGCCATTAAAGGACTTGCTTTGGTTTCCCTATTGGAGAATGATTTTCTTCAGGCACTGTCGTATTATCGAGAGTACAATACAAAAAATAGTCACCATAATCCGTAGATGTTGCTAAAGTGCATCTTGATACCGCAACGACAGCAACACAAACCAACTGAGTCCAAAGGGTTGCCCACGCCATGTCTGAACTGTTGATTGTGAATTGGTCAGGAGAAATCCTTGATCATATTTCTACCCCTATTGCCTACATGGACTACGCATTTCGTATTATTCGGGTCAATCAAGCGTTTGCCAATTTTCACCATAAGCCAATTTCTTTTTTTTCTGATCATCCTTATTTTGTTGTAGATCCGCACCAACAACGAGAAACAGTCTTTCGTGAAGCCGTAGCACAATGGGAGAAATCTGCGTTCCCCAACGATGTCAGTGTGCAACACAGTTATTGGCGACTGGCTTGTATTCGCAACCATGCCCAAGAGCGATGCGGTATGTTGCTAACCATGGAGCCAAGCTTGCCCAAAGCTGAGGTGGGTATTCCTGAACCTACAGTTGAATTAAGTAACCGTCATACACGTAAATTTAATCAATTTAGTCTGCGTGAACAAGGTGTTATTTTTCAGGCTCATGTTTCAGGCACGATTGAGGTGTCCGAAGGTGATTGCCTTGCCTTGCCTGAGTTTTCTCACGGGTTGGCTGTCGGGCGAAATATTTTTGATTTGTTTCAAAGTTGGCCAGAAATAAGCCATGCTTTGTACCGTGCCACTGAGGGCAGTGTTGTGCGTGACACATTGGCCGTTCATGGCATTGATTTGGATGTTTTTTTTGCGCCGTATTATGATAATGCCGCGAATGTAGCAGGACTGATCGGCGTTGCTGTGGATGCAAATGAACGCCGACAGTATGAATTGCGCCTAATTCATGCCAAATACTTTCTTACCAAGGTGGTGGACTCAGTTCCTGATCTTATGTGTTACAAAGATGAAAAGGGTTATTATTTGGGCTGTAACCAAGCATTCGCATCATTTGTTGGCATGCAAAAAAAAGACATATTGGGCAAAACCGATGGCTATTTATTTTGTACTGAACGCGCATTACGCTTAAAAAAATTACACCAACAAGTGGTTAAAACAAACAAAGCACATAGTCTTACCGATCAAGCTATTGACAGCCATGGCAGTAGCCACAAGCTAGAAACCAACGAAGCCCCCTTGTATCAAGATCATGTATTGTCTGCAACGGTGGCTGTTAGCCGTAAAATCCGACGGCGAAACATTGATCATCCATGATCGTCTTGCCCTTGCGATTCCGTTAGCCTTGGTCACAAATAAACAGTTGAGCGGCATCAAAAGTGGGTGTATTTTTATAATATACTCACTTTTTAATGCCTAATTTAGGAAAGTATTCATGCATATACGTATTGCAACACGTCGTTCGCCACTTGCCTTGTGGCAAGCAGAATTTGTTTCTGACGAACTAAAAAAACTACAAGCAAACATCAGCACTGAGTTGGTTAAAATCATCACCAAAGGGGATAAAATCCTCGATGTTCCGCTGGCAAAAGTGGGGGGTAAAGGCTTATTCACCAAAGAAATTGATAGGGCATTGGCCGATGGACGGGCGGATGTTGCCGTGCATTCTATGAAAGATGTTCCCACGAAACTGCCTCAGGGCATGTCTATTTGTGCCATTCCTGAACGTGAAGATGCGCGTGATATGGTGGCAACAGTGGGCGGTATTGGACTAAAAAACCTACCCGTTGGTGCAAAAGTCGGTTCATCGAGCTTGCGCCGAATTTGCCAATTGAAACGGCATTATCCGCATTTAGAATGTGTATCAATTCGCGGAAGTGTGCAAACCCGCCTGGATAAATTAGGGCAAGAGGTGGACGCTGTAATTCTGGCTGCGGCTGGGGTTAAACGCTTGGGTTTGTATGAACGTATGGATAATCCTATTGACCCTGAAATCATGCTGCCTGCGGTCGGTCAAGGCACACTTGCTATTCAAACGTGTGACGATGCAACAAAAATTAATGCCTTGGTCTCTTGTTTAAACCATGCTGATACGGTAATAAGAAGCAAGGCAGAGCGTGCTTTTTTAGCAACCTTGGAAGGCGGTTGCCAAGTACCCATTGCAGGGTATGCCACACTTGATGGCGATACTTTAACGGTGCGCGGAAGGGTTGGCGATGTCGAAGGAAAAGAACTGTTGGATCAAAGCATCGTTGGACCATCCCATGATGCCCAAGCATTGGGTGTGCAACTGGCAGAGCAGTTGCTTGATGCAGGGGCAAGAGAAATTCTTCAAGAAGTGTACCGCAACCATACATCAAGCTAACCAGAATAATTCTCGCTTTCCAATAGTCTTTGAAGATGCGTTGCCCAAGCAATAGCGCAAGTTCTTAATTGTTCGTCGCAAGGCGATGATGCACACATATTGGCCACAGAAAAACCTAAACCACACGGGTTAATAGCTTCAAAATATTTGGGGTCAACGTGCATGTTCAAAGCCATGCCATGGTAACTTATACCTTGACGAAGGCGCACGCCAACTGCAGCGATTTTTTTGTTGCTCAACCATACACCAGGAAAGCCTTCTCTGCGATGTGCATCAATATGGTAATCAGCCAATAAGCGAATGCATGATGTTTCTAACAAATGAACATAAGAACGAACACCAAGATTGCGTGCTTGCAAGCGTAATAACGGGTACATTAAAACTTGCCCTGACCCATGAAATGTGGTTTCGCCGCCACGGTCGACCCGATGCAATGGTGCCAGCAAAGGTTTGTTGCTGCGCCTATTGTCAACCCCGCGTCGCCCTGTTGTGTACACAGGGTGATGCTCACAAAGCCAAACAGCTTCAGCGCAGGCTGGGTCTTCGGCCATTTTTTTACCCTGCTGCTGCATGCTGCGCCAAACAGGAAGGTAGGGTCTTTTTCCTAACCACTTTACCCTAAGTTCTTGCTCATGCAGCATGGATAGAGCGCAAGCCTTTCAGCAATTCCTTAAATATAACTTTCATAGAAAACAGCACGGGAACCACCAAAATAAAACCAAAGAAACCATAATAATAACCCGCCAAAGCGACACTAAGCATAACCGTTAGTGGATGAAGGTTGGCTGATTTTGCAACTATTTTAGGCAATAACAACGTGGTATCAATAGCTTGCACAAAGAACAGCACCGCCAAAGTCAAAGCAACCATCATAAAATCTGGTTGATCGGATAATAAAACCACAACCAAAGGCGGGATTTTAGCCAGCGAGATGCCAAAAAAAGGAATTAAATTCAGCAAAGCCACAATAATGCCCAACAGTGGCGCAAATTCTAAACCGATAAAATAAAACCCTAGACCACAAAGTGTTCCGACAACAAATGCTTGAATAGAAAGACCTCGAATATAATTTTCCAATTGTGCCGATACACCATTGTAGATTAACCAACCCAATTCAAAGTAACGGTTGGGCAACAATTGTAATGTCTCGTTGCGCAATTGATTAAAGTCACGCAATAAAAAAAACACAATCAATGGAATCAAGATCAATGAAAAAGAAATACCATTGAACCATAATACTGTTTTTTCTGCCAAAGCATTGAGGTAAATACCTGCATAGTTCAATAATTTTTGGGCAACACTCGCTGGATCAAAATCATAATTAATATAGTGCTGAAGCCATTGATCCAATTGACTCAATGCGCTGAGTAATTGGACATCTACATGGGCCATTTTAGAAGAGAAATTTGTTACTTGTTCAACAATCAAGGGGAAAACAGCGAGCACAGACAAAATCAACATCGCAATAATCAAAACCATGGTTACTGCCACGGCAATATTTTCTTGTATACCATTGCGCACCATAGAATCAACAGAAGGGCGCATGGCTGCGTACAATACCAAAGAAATAGCCAACGTGATAAGAATAGGGCCACTGATGATCAGTGTGGCAGCAACCAACGACAAGCCAGTAAAAAAAAGAAGTAACGTCAACCCCAAAGGGTGACGAAGAAAGGTAAGAAACATCAAGTGTCTATTTCAGGCATGGTACGTGCATAGCGTTCGTTCGATTGCATCAAACGGTGTGCCAGCATATTGGCAAGATTAAGCAACAGTTTCGATGCCTGTTTGGGACTGGTCTCCATCCATTCTTTTAAATCTGATCTCAAAAAGAAGACCAACTCTGATGCTGCCATTGTCACAGCTTCTGCAGTACGTGGTAAGTTCGTAGCCAGTGCAACCTCACCAAACAAGTCCCCTTGTTGCAAAGAAGCCACGACCACATCATTGACCCTGATTTGAACCTTGCCAGACAACAACAATACGGCACCAGCACCAGGGTCACCCATACGAAAAACCACTTCATCTTTATCATAACGACGCAAATGCATTCGTGAAGCGAGCCAACGAATAGATTGCGATGATACATCCGTAAATAAAGGGTTTTGTTCGCACATGGTACTGGTCTTTTTTACCCAATCGTGACGGTCACGAAATAAATTGCTCCAAAGTGGATGATGCATGCGTTTTTTCTTGTTCACTTTAGCTTGAATGGTTTATAAATCATCGTGATGATTGCGTAGAACCTTTTAGCAACAGATTTTTTCGAGCATACCGTACTCTCGGACAGCCTTCTAGGGAAGTACAAACCTTGGCTGAATATGAACCGCTGTTTGGCTTTGCTGTATTGCATTTTGAATAACAACGGGGGGAGGCGCTGGAGGAGGCGGCGGCACTGCATTACCTTGCTCGCCTCGATTGGCTGTTGTGGATCCTTGATTCGCCGTAGACCCTCCCATGGCTGTATTATTATTCAGGGGAGTAAAGCCTTCAGGAAGCAACACGCCTATTCCTCGTTCGGGAATAACCACGGTGTTAGAAGGGCGGCTACCTGTCCTGTTATTGTCTTGAACATGATTGTCTTGAACATGATTGTCTTGAGCGTCATTGCCTTGAGCGTCATTGCCTTGATTATCACGACCTCCACCCATGGTATTGTCGCCAATGTCAGGATCAATCCGTTGACGTGACATTTCTTGTTGTGTTGCTGGCCTTATATTGAAAACACCTGCGGCATCAATAGAAGCTACTTGCCCATCGTGTACACTGAACGTTCCCATAGCTGTTTGGACTGATAATACCCCTTCAAATTGGGTAACAATCGTTTGACCGTTTACCACTTCTGTAAGCCAACCTGTACCGCGAACACCCAGTACAGCGGTTGAAGTTCGCACCTCAAAGGAAGACTTTCGTGAAACTAACTTATTGACAAAGAAACGCGCCTTACCCCATGCCATATCCAATGTAGCCTTGATCAAGCCTTTTTCTTCCACCACATAGGTGGACAATGAAATCTTTGTTCGCGAACCAATATAAACTTTGCTCTTATCCGCCATCATTAATTTTACGCGGCCTTTTGCACCTGTAATAATAGTATCACTTTGAAAAAGAGCTTGCCCCAAGGTTACAGGAATACGCGCACCCGCACGTTCCACTTGTGCATCGCCTCCGACCGTAACCACCGTACCTATGGTTACAGCAGCATACGTCGTGCCAGAGAACATTAAGAAACAACACAATACCATAGCATAAAAAAAACGTAACATTTTCATGTCTCCCTTCCCTTTCATCACCAATCAACCTGCATGCCGCTACCAACATGCCATTCTTTATAACCTTTGCTTGTATCGTTGGAGTTGTTTTTTTGCCAGCCTATATTACTGGTCAAACGCATAAGGTAATTCGTATGTTCTAACAACAGCCACGACAAATCCGCACTCATATTAATGTTGCTATCTTGCCGTACCAACAAAGGCGAAACTGGGGCAGCTTCTTTGTACTTGCGATAATATACAGATGCCAACCCTTGCATGTGCCATGCATCACGGCTCCAGCCCAGTGAACCAGCAACACCCGATTGCCAATAACTATCGCTCTTGGCATAGAGCGCATCACCCGTTGATATTAATTGGCTTAATGCTGCATTGGCAGAGAAAATGAACGCATCTTTCTGCCAAAATCCTTCACCCTTAAAAGTATTGCTTATGCCCCCTAAGTGACGTAAGTTTGTGCCATTGAGGTTTTTGGTGTATTGATTATAACGCAGGCTGTAAGTAAGACGAAGATCACCATTACCCCAGCCCATATCGCCACCAAAACTATTGGTTAAAAAAGCATTACCCAATGTTATGTATTCTACACGGGGCATGGCAAACCACAAACCGTATGCCCACAAACCATACATGCTATGGTAGGCCAAATCCAAATCATTGCGCTTGGCGTGAAAATTTCCGTTAAAAACATAACCGACAGAGAATTTTTCAAGGTTATACAACAACGATACAACAGGTTGGGTTGTGGTATCAGCTTTTGACCCCCCAGCAAGAGGCGCAGTAAAATCAGGCAACAACTCCACATTGCTGGTGTAACCCAATACCACGGAAGCCGATGCTGTTAAGCCTAATTTTCTGGCAGGTTTTGCATCCATAAACTGTTGGGCTGCTTGGGCGTAAGGGCCCGTTGGGTCTTTTTGAAGGCTTAATGTTGCATGCCTACGCTGCGCCAGCAAGTCGCCGCGATTGTAAGCAAGGAATGCTTTGTAATAATGTGCCGCAGCTTGGTCTTTGCTCGCCATACTGGTATTGGCCAGCATAGAGTCCCAAAGCTTGGCAGAATCATCATAACGTTTCATGCGCAACAATGTGCTGCCATACAAAACAGATGCAACAGCATCATTGGGATGGTAAGCAATCCATTGCGCCAATGATCGGCTGCCACTTTCATCCCGTTTAAGTTTAATCAACGCATTTGCCATGCCAATCCAAGCAAAACGTGCGGTTTGTGATTTTTGATCGTCCGTTTGTTTTAACCATTGCCCATACAAGCTCACGGCATCATCATAACGTTTTGATTCTTCATAAGCGCGCCCAAGGTATTCGCTAATCCTTGCATCATTGGGGTGGCGTAGAAGCAATGCCTTAAAAGTCAAAACAGCAGCATCAAAATCACTGAAACGGAAGTCTTCAATCGCTTGCGTGAATTCTTTTTGATCTGCTTTGTTTAACGGGGAAGCAGCCAAACATGAGAAAGGAAAATAACACAATACAGCCAGAAAACCGAGAAGAAAAGGTGACTTATTCAAGTTTTTAGTATACAAAAACATACGTTTCATCCTTCAGGAACGGAATTTTAATAATATACCAAATATCAAAAAATTACCGCCAATAGTCTTATAAGACAGGCAGGCAACAGGAACAACGCAACTTTGTCAATTGAAAAGGACGGCAATCAACACGGGCCAAAGTTAAATGCCCTCCCCAAACACAACCGGAGTCCAAACCCAAAACATGGGGTTGATCAATAATCAAACCCATTGCTGCCCAATGGCCAAACAGTACGGTACCAGCATCGGCATGCCAAGGAAGATACGCATGCCTATACCATGGTTGATCCCCTTCGCGCTCTATATCTGTATGATTGGCATGCCAATTAAAACGCCCTTGCTGGTTACAGAATCGCGTATTGGTCAACACCGCCATGGCAAACAATAGACGGCGAGCATCGCCTTTAAGGGGTTCCCACTCTGGAAACAACGCAGACCGCCATGCCCTGCAAGTGTTTTTCCAATCATCTTGTTGCAACGCAAGCTCAACCTTTCGCGCGCGACGACATGCTTTTTTAAAAGTCCATTGTGGCGAAAGCCCTGCATGCACCATGGTCAAGTGCAATGCAGCATTGTGGTGCAACAGTGGGCGATGGCGCAACCAATCCAACAAACCATCGCAATCATCCGCTTGCAAGACTTGATTTAACGTATCTTTGGCACGGGCTGGCGCACCTGCGGCTTGCTCAAGCAAATGAATATCATGGTTGCCCAACACACAGACCGCAGCATCGCCCAGTGAACGCAAGTAACGCAAGGTCAACAACGAATCTTTACCACGGTTTACCATATCACCAGCGCACCATAATTGGTCACAAGAAGGGTCAAACCGCACAGTCTTCAAGAGCTTTCGCAATGAACGGTAACACCCCTGAATATCGCCAATGGCATAAATCGCCATCGTATGACTACTCTTCGCCTATTGCATTTTCTTTTGAACGCGAGAACATCCAAATAGCACCCGCAGCCATGCTTGTGTAACTTTTTTGACGCACCAGAGGACTGTCACGTACGATGCCACCATCCAGCCTGCGAAAGCGTGTACTGGCGAACAATTGCCAATCATGGTTGATTGGGTAACGTAAACTAAGCTTAGCAAAAGCCGAATGCAGCCCAGCCCGCGCCTGATAAACAGGGCGACTTGGGCGCGCATCTATGGCAGAAACACTGTAATAAACATCATTAAAACGCTGTGATGTATAGAGTAGACCCGCAGCAAGCTTCAGTCGAACATAACTTTGGTTCATGTTTTTTTGATAAATGTATTGCACGCCAGGCTCAAGCAATGAACCCACAAAACGGCCTTTTATATTCAATGCAGCCCGCCAAGGCAGCATCATCCGCAGGTCATGCATACCATCTTGGTAGATGATCCAATTAAGACGAGGGCCAAACTCCCCCGTCAAATGCAACTTTGCCATACCTTGACGGGCTTTGTTGTTATTTTTACTAGGAAGTCCCCCCGATAAACTTAAATCAAGTGAGATATTATTGTGGCTGTACAAGCGATTGCGCAAACCCGAACGATCCAGCCACCAATTTTTGCCACGGTAAATCAGAAACGGAAAAGCAAAGGGAAAGGTATAGCGTTCATCGCTTCCCATGTATTGCGGTATGCTAAAGCCACCAAAACCAAGCCCCAATTCCCACAAAGGGAGTTTTACTTGTTCAGTTTGTTGTTCTGCCGCAACCGCGCAAGAAAACGTCAACCATACGCCGATAAATGTGCCAATGACCCTTATTTTAATCACGAAAGTTTATACACTGTAACGGGCGGTCTGCGTCCATCTTTTTTACAAGGGCAATGACGCTTTGTAAATCATCACGCTTTTTCCCTGTGATACGAACCTGTTCACCTTGAATGGCAGCTTGAACTTTTAATTTCTCTTGCTTGATTTGTTTTACGATGGATTTCGCCAAAGCTTGCTCAACACCTTGTTTTACTTGGATGTGTTGTTTTTGTTGATCCCCTGCCGCACGTTCGGGTTCGCCATAATCCAAGCTTTTGGATTCAAGCCCACGACGCACCATTTTGGCGCGTAAAATTTCAGTGACCGCATGAAGGCGGTTGATATCCTCTGCCAATAAGTCAATGTTTCCATCATTCAATAGGATAGAAGCATTGCTGCCTTTAAAATCGTAACGTGTGCTTATTTCACGTTGTGCTTGATCCACAGCATTTTGTAACTCATGGGTATTGATTTCACAAACAATATCAAAACTTGGCATAATATTACCGTTCCTTAATCACTTAACGTAAATGCTTTTTTTCCACGACTCATGCCCACAGGGCCTGTGCGGGTTAATTCGATGATTCCCATCGGGCGCAACATCTCAATAAAGCCATCCAGCTTCTCAGCCCGACCCGTAAGTTCCATGGTGTAACTTCGTGACGACACATCAATCACTTTTGCGCGAAACACATCAGCCATGCGCAGTATTTCTGCTCTAAATTCGTTTTTTGCGGTCACCTTGATCAGCAGCATCTCCCGCTCCAAGTGGCTGGAGTGTACCAAATCATCTGTCTTAATCACGGGAATCAATTTATTCAATTGTTTTTTGATTTGTTCAATCACTTGATCGTTGCCACGGGTGACCAGTGTCATGCGGCTAACATTTGGATCCAAGGTCGCAGCCACATTAAGGCTTTCAATATTGTAACCACGGGCAGAAAACAAACCTGCAACACGGGTTAATACCCCCGCATCATTTTCTACCATGATCATAATAATATGTCGCATCAACGATCCTCCTTACCCAGTTTCATTTCGTACAATGCAGCACCTGCTGGTACCATCGGGTAAACATTTTCTAAGGGCGTAACATGAACATCAAGCATTACAAAACGCTCTGTTTGGTCAAAAGCCATCGTTAATGCATCATCCAATGCACACAATGATTCAACTTTTACACCAATACCACCATACGCCTCTGCCAACTTAACAAAGTCAGGCAATGAATCAAAGTAAGAATGGGAGTAACGAGATTCATAAAACAGCTCTTGCCATTGGCGAACCATTCCCATGTAACCATTGTTTAAAATGATAATGACCACAGGAAGTTTATATTGGTACAGGGTTGCCAATTCTTGAATACACATTTGAATGGATGCATCCCCTGTAAAAAGCACCACACGTTCGCCCGCCTTGGCAATCAATTGCGCCCCCAATGCGGCGGGAAGACCATAACCCATCGTACCCAGCCCACCAGAAGTAAGCCAACGGTTCGGGGCTTTGAAACCATAAAATTGTGCCGCCCACATTTGATGCTGACCCACATCGGTGGCAACAATAGCATTGCCTTGGGTAATGGCATGGGTACGGCAAATAACGGTTTGCGGTTTAATTGGCGCGTCATCGTTTTGTTTATAAGCGAGTGAATCGACGGCTCGCCATTTTGCAATATCATGCCACCAAGATGATAAATCCACGGGGGCTATCGTTTGTGTCTGTAATACGTCCAGCAATTGTTGCAATACCACCGCAACATCACCCACCACCGAAGTGTCTGCCTTGATGTTTTTAGAAATAGAAGAAGGATCAACATCAACGTGAATCACATGCGCATCTGGCGCGAACTTCTCAACCTTGGCAGTAACCCGATCATCAAAACGCGCACCGATAGCAAACAATACATCGCAATGGGACACTGCCATATTCGCTTCGTAAGTGCCATGCATGCCCAACATGCCTAAAAAGTGCGGGTTGTCATAGGCAATGCCGCCCAAACCCATCAAAGTATTGGTGATGGGCAAGTTGAGTTGCTCAACCAATTGCGTCAATAACGCGGCAGAGCCAGTGGCACTGATCACCCCGCCACCGGTATACAACATAGGGCGAACAGCACGACAAAGTTTATCCGCGATGCGTTTTATTTGTAGTTCATTGCCTTTTTTAATCGGTTTATAGGAACGAATATTTACAACATCAGGGTATTTAAATTCACAACGCGCTTGGGTAATATCTTTTGGAATATCCACCAATACTGCACCGGGCCGCCCCGATGTTGCAATATAAAAAGCCTGCCGAATCACCTCAGCCAAATCCTCTACTTTTTTTACCAAAAAATTATGTTTGGTGACAGGGCGGGTAATACCTACCGTGTCTGCCTCTTGAAACGCATCATTGCCAATCAGTTGGGAAGGAACTTGGCCAGAAAAGCATACCGTAGGAATAGAATCCATATTAGAATCAGCCAGACCTGTCACGGCATTGGTTGCGCCAGGCCCTGATGTTACCAGTGCAACCCCACAGCGACCCGAAACACGCGCATAACCATTGGCGGCATGAAGTGCCGCTTGCTCATGGCGAACCAAGATATGTTTAAAATAATGTTGTTTGAAAATTTCGTCATAAATATTCAGTACCGCACCACCGGGGTAACCAAAAATCATTTCCACGCCCTCGCGTTTTAAACATTCGACAAAAATTTCCGCACCTGTCAAGTTCATGATTCCGCCTTGAATTAATTGTAACTGGGAGACTGTCCCGTTTTCTAAGAGAACACTACCCTAAGAGAACACCATCGAAAAGAGCGAGGCAACTTAGACTTGCACCGTGATACTGTCAAGATGAATATAAACCTTAAAACAAGAAACTTGAACCCAAATGTGTTGGGGTAATGTCGTGATTGAATAAAGCATCAGGCGCTATGTTGTAAATCGAATGTACACAATTTACCCACAGTTTATGAGAAACTACTAAAGTTCCCCTCTTTCTTTGCCAACAATAATGCCCGAGCAACATCCTCGGCGGTATCCAAGTCAAAAAAACTTAACAGCTTAGGATCATGGTGACGGCATGTTGATTCATCAATAATGGTGGTGTTTAATTCTTTTACCATTTTTTTTATACTGTATTGGCCTGCCTTTAAATGTGCTTGCAAAGTAGGCAGGCAATCTTTGGCATAGAATCCGAACAAGGGTTGCATAACCCCATAACCCATGGGGATGATGGTGTCTTGTTGCTGACGGTATTTGGCCATCGCCCGAATTAAAGAGAGCGAGATGAAAGGCATGTCACAGGCGAGCACAAAAGACCAAGCCGTAGTCATCGTGTTCATGGCGGTTGCAATCCCCGTCATTGGACCATGCGCCTTGCCAACATCATGCACCTGTAAAGAAGCGTGGGACAGCGTTTTATGTTCGCGCACACTGATAATTTGTGTCGCAAAACAAGCTTTCATTTGTCGCACAGCACGGTGCAGCAATGGCTCTTCCCCAAAACGCAATAATGCTTTGTCCTGCCCCATCCGCGTTGATGCACCACCTGCAAGAATAATAGCGGTGCAATCGTTAATCATGTTGCAGCATCCAACGCTTGATAAACAATGCCAATGAAGGTGTATCATTCAGCCCAAAGATGGGGGTGGAGGAGATCAAACCTACGACATCTGTTGCCACCGCAATTAAGTTTTTATCGTCAGCATGGCGCAATGTTGTCGCCCGTTCGCTACGAACAACCTCAATTTTAGCCCCTTCCATGCCAGCGTAACCTTCCACCAAAATCAAATCCACGGATGGCAAATGATGTTTGGCCAAATACTGCGGTGTTAATGGCGTGCTTATATCTGAAACCATCATTAAACGTGTCGGCGCAACAAGCAATGATGCCACAGCCCCCGCTTGCTTATGCCGCCAACTGTCCTTGCCTGGCGTATCCATCTCGGGTTCATGATGGCTGTGTTTGATGGTTGCAATACGCATGCCTTGCTGTTGTAGTGTAGCAATCAAAGCCTCCAATAAAGTAGTTTTACCTGAATTGGAACGGCCAACAATAAGCAATATGGGTGTAGTCATGAACTTGGGGACTCTAGCAATAAGATCAGGTTTTTGCGAGCAAGCCATACGCCAAATTGCGGTAACGATTAAAGCGCAAAATTTTTGTTTAGGATCAAGGTGCAAAAAGAGAACTTTGAATTGCGCAAGTTATTTAATTTCCGTTCTTTAATAGCTTCGTCCAACTAAAGCTTCCATGCGCAAGCGAAGCGCGTTTAACTTGATGAATCCCGCCGCATCTTTTTGATCATAGGCCCCTTGGTCATCTTCAAAAGTACACAACCTTTCATCAAACAACGAGTCATCAGAACGACGGCCAACAACCGATACACAACCTTTAAATAATTTTAACCGCACATCACCATTGACGCATGTTTGTGAAACATCAATCATCTGTTGCAACATCAGGCGTTCAGGCGCGAACCAAAAACCATTGTAAACCAATTTTGCATAGCGTGGCATCAATTCATCTTTTAGATGGGCAGCTTCACGATCCAACGTGATGGATTCAATAGCGCGGTGCGCTTTGAGCATGATTGTGCCACCTGGGGTCTCGTAACAGCCACGGGACTTCATGCCGACAAAACGATTTTCTACAATGTCAATGCGTCCAATACCGTGCTTGCCACCCAAACGATTCAAATTTTTAAGCACGGTAGCGGGCGACATGGCGACACCATTGATGGCAATAATATCGCCTTTTTTGTATGTTAGTTCAATGTATTCGGGCGTATCTGGTGCCGTCTCTACAGAGACACTCCAGCGCCACATATTATCCGAAGGTTCACACCAAGGGTCTTCAAGGTCGTAACCTTCATACGAAATATGCAATAGATTTGCGTCCATAGAATACGGTGATTTGCTGCCTTTTCGTTTGTGCTCCACAGGAATATCATGTTGCTCTGCAAAACGAAGCATATCTTCGCGGGATACCAAGTCCCATTCGCGCCATGGTGAAATCACTTTTACATCGGGTTTTAAAGCATAAAAGCCAAGTTCAAAACGCACTTGATCATTGCCCTTGCCCGTCGCACCATGAGATACCGCATCGGCATCTTCGATTGCCGCAATTTCAATCATGCGTTTGGCAATTAAAGGCCGCGCAACGGATGTGCCCAGCAAGTATTCACCCTCATAAATCGCATTGGCACGAAAGATAGGGTACACGTAATCAGTCACGAAGGTCTCGGTTAAATCTTCAATATAAATCGCCGATGCATGGCAAGCCTTTGCCTTGCTGCGGGCATCTTCAACTTCTTCTCCTTGGCCAATATCAGCCGTAAATGTAACCACATCACAATCATAAGTGTTTTGAATCCACCGCAAGATAATAGATGTATCCAGCCCACCTGAATATGCCAATATAACTTTATTGATCTTTGTGTCTGCCATGGGGTCTCCTGTTTTTTACGATTGCCAATAATATATGCACTTGATTGAAGTTTTCAGCTCAAGCTATTCTAGCAAGAATAACCCAGCAGACAAAAAAAGCCAATTTAAGGGTGCTAACTTTTCTTGTCATTTTATTGACACAATTTTCTTTTAAAATCCCCGCCATGGAGTCAAACACTTCCATAATCCATCCGAGGAGGATGATCATGAAAAAGTCTAAAGTCTTTATCTTTGCTACCTTGCTTGCTTTGCTTCTCCCTTTTTGTATGCAAGTCAGTCATGCACGCTCTAACGCACAATTAGAACAAACAGGAAGGCAAATGGTTTATCTTAAGCTGTTGCTTAGCCAATTGCGTGATGCTGCCAGCAGCATTAGAGAAATTGAAAATTTAACATTGGTCGGCATGTCTGAAAGTAGGGTGGCTGCTATGCGAAAAGCCATGGAGCTGAAGGTTCTGGATATGCAAAAAGAAACATTGATTACCATTCATAGCCTATAATTTATAGTTATTGAAGCCATACAGCCTGAATGATTCAGGCTGTATGTATCACATTAAAACAAGCGGGAGATTAACTTTACGATCATGAAATGTACCCACCAAACTATAAAACACTGTAAAGTCATTTTAATCGGCCTATGTTTATGGCTTTCACCAAGCATGGGTTACGCCGATGAAACACGCTATGTCAATATTGCAGCTTTTCAAATGAAAGATGGCAACAGTGAGAGTATTTTTACTGGTCGTTACAGTGAATTGATGAAAATGATGGAAGACAAAAAGGCAATCCTGTTATTTATGCTTCGAACACCTTCAGTCAAGGGCGAAGATATTATTAACTTTCAATCGGATGTTCTTCATTTAACCAAGAAAGGAAATTTAGCCAATGGTGGATTAAATTGTCAATTCAGTTTTGATAACGAAAGCGATGAAGACAGCCAATTTTATTCATTAAGTGGTATTTGCGCTGTTCTCACGCCGTCTGCCAAAGGAACGGACAAACACAGGATTATAATGAAGCGCGTAATGCTTGCGGATATTTTGCCCACCATCAATGTTTGGACGCGCTTGTACCATGACCCCAAAACGAATGTTGTATTTTATGTGGATATGGATTAAGTACAGTCAATAAAGAACCTTGACCACCTCAGGGTCACAGACAAGCAGCGCATCACAGCCTGCCAACGTGGCTTGCTGCAGCGCATCGTGAATGTTATCACCCGCACCTTTCATGCATAAATCATCGCTCCAAATCGTGCCAGAAAAACCATGGGCAGGCAATTCCTTTTGCAACCAAAATGATGAATAGCTTGCCCTATTACAATCCAAAGCTGGGTAGCGAATGTGCGCCGTCATGATATGGTTTAAGCCAGCTTTGATCAGTTGGTAAAAGACTTCAGCATCGTGCCTTAACGCTTTTTCGCTTGCATCAACCATGGGGCACGCAATATGCGAATCAAGCACAGCACGACCATGACCGGGGTAATGCTTGCCAATCGCTGCAATGCCTGCATCGTGGTAACCCTGCATGCAAGCTGTTGCTAGGGCAATCACATCGCCAACATGATCGCTGTAGGCGCGATTACCGATAATACTGTGGGCATGCGCATAAAATACATCCAAGACTGGTGCGCAATTGTGCGTAAAACCTAATTTTTTTAACGCATTGCCCACACGATAAGCATCATCATACACGGCTTGCAATGCCGCTTGTGGTTCTTTTTGGTACGCCCTGCCAAAAGAAGCCGCAGTTTTTCGTTGATTAAAGGGAAAAAAAGGCAGGCGATTGATACGCCCGCCTTCTTCATCAATGCTTGCCCATATTTTATTTCCTGCATGCTTACGCACGTCATCCAATAACGTGCGAACTTGCGCAGCATCTATGGTATTTCGGGAAAATAAAATCACCCCTAAGGGCGGATGCTGTTTTAGAAAATGACATTCTTCTGCTTGTAAGCTTGTTCCTTGCAGACCAATAACACAATGACTTAAGTAATTCATCCCGCTTCTGATACGTGTTGATTGTGTTGACGTTCAAGAAAAATAGATAACACACTCTGCACCAGTACGGCCATAGGAATAGCAATAAAAACACCAATAAAGCCCCAAAAATTACCAAACACCAATACTGCCATAATAATCGCAATGGGATGAAGATCGACAATTTCAGAAAACAACCATGGAATCACAATGTTGGCATCAAAAGCTTGGACTATGCCATACGCCAATATCGCATACAGGGTCATATCAGTGACACCCCATTGGAAAAAAGAGAGAAACATCACAGGGAATGTCACCACTGCTGCCCCGACAAAAGGAATCCATACTGAAATTCCTGTAAGCACACCAAGCAACAATGCATAGTTATGCCCCATGATCGCAAAAACCATCCACATTAACAGACCAATAAAAACGGACTCCCAAAAGCGCCCTTGAATATAGTTGCCGATTTGTGTATCCAGCTCTTGCCAAACCCGTTTTAACAAGGAGCGTTCTTTGGGCAACAACTCATTGGACCAAGCCAAAATAGCTTCTTTGTCTTTGAGTAAAAAGAACACCAATACGGGAACCAGCACCGTGTACACCAATAAAGCGATAATACTGGGGATTAATCCGAACGACTTTTTCAACATCGAGGTTAGCCATGCTTGAAATTCGCCTGAGTTACTTTCCATCAATTGTTGCACATGTTCTGGGTTTAGCCAATTGATGCCATAACGGGATTGTAAGGACTCCATGGACTTTCGTATCGATTGAATATAATCAGGAAGGTGATTCATTAAGCCGATAATTTGATCGGTTAAAATGGGAACAACGGTTAATAAGGTAAAGCTCACCAAGATCATGGCCGTACTAAACACCAACAAAACGGCCGTAAAATGTGGCATATGGCGCACGACAAAAAAACGAACAATCGTATCCAGCACATAGGCCAAGGCAATAGCCACAAGCAAGGGCGCGAGAATACGGCTAAAGAAAATAAGCAACGTAAAAATAGCCAACAACGATGCCAACAGCATCATCAATTGGGTATCAGCCAAGCGATCAGAAACCCATGAAATCATCGCTTTCATCCACCCCTCCTTTTAATTATTCACGTTGACGGGATGAATAATGGTAAAAAACAAGCCAAGCACAGCACACGCTGATCGCCCCATGCACCACGGCTGTAATGCCATGCCACATGCCAAACGCTTGCCGTTGCGGGTCATCACTTGGCAGCAGTTCTATCGGCCCAGCAGCAGCCTTAATATCGGCAATAATGGGTGTGAACACAAAACCATTTAAGGCAATGAGATCCAAAATCAACAACAATGGCAGCCAAATTCGTTTTTTATACGCGCCCAGTTTCCAAAAGGCATCAATGGCTGCCAAGCCCAACAACAGTACAACAGCATTACAGGTTTGAAACACAATGCCTGCAAATACACCCGCTTCACTGGGCGAGTTTGCATAATAAAACAGCAAAGGGGTAACAATATAACCCGAAGTCACCATGCTAGCAAGCATCAGTAACAGTATGATACCCAAGCTTTTTTCGTGCCTCTCACCCGTGGTGGTGTTAGCCATAGCGAACCTCAATGATTTCATATTCGCGATCACCACTGGGTGCATGAACCGTCGCCACATCGCCTTCTTCTTTACCGATCAACGCACGCGCAACGGGTGATGTGATTGATATTTTACCTTGGTCAATGTTTGCTTCATTTTCGCCGACTATAAAATAATGGACTTCTGTGTCTTTGTCCAAATCCAGCAATGTAACCTTCGCACCAAAAACGATGTTTTGTACATGAATACTTGCAGGGTCAATGACTTGCGCCCGTGCCAAACGATCTTCGATGCTCGCAATGCGGCTTTCGTTCAGTCCTTGTTCTTCTTTGGCAGCATGGTATTCCGCATTTTCTGACAAATCCCCATGCGCCCTGGCTTCTTCGATGGCTGCAACAATTTGATGCCGTTTCTCCGACTTCAGGCCAGCCAACTCTTGCCGCAATGATTCTGCGCCTTGTTTGGTCATAGGTACACGTTGCATTATTGGTATCCTTTATGGTGTTTTTGAATGCTCATCGGTGCTGTAACATCTGAATCCCCGGCAATGGCTTGTGCTGCTGCCAATGCACCCGCTAACGTGGTGAAGTAGGCAATATTGCAAGCAAGCGTGGCTTGACGGATTTCTTTGGAGTCTGCAACAGCTTGTTGGTTGGCTGTGGTGTTGATCACCAAGCTCACTTCCCGATTAAGCAAGCGGTCAATAATATGGGGACGAACACCAGATGTCACTTTTTCTGTTTGTTCACAAGGAATATTGGCGGCTTTAAGCGCAGCCAACGTGCCTGTTGTCGCCAGCAATGAAAAACCTGCTTCGTGTAACAACAAGGCGACCTTAACAGCACCTTCTTTGTCTTCATCACGCACCGATATAAAAGCCATTCCCGCTGTGGGTAAGGGTAAACCGCCCCCCAGTTGAGCTTTGGCAAAAGCCGCTGGAAAGTTTTTTGCCAAGCCCATGACCTCTCCTGTGGATTTCATTTCTGGCGACAGCAAAATATCTGCGCCCTGAAACTTCACAAAAGGAAAAACGGCTTCTTTAACCGCATGAAAATGATGGGGTGGTGCAATATCTTCATACAAACCAAGGTCATCCAACGATTTTCCAGCCATAATACGTGCTGCATGTTTTGCCAATGGTTGTGCGACTGCCTTTGAAACAAAGGGAACGGTGCGTGAAGCGCGGGGATTCACCTCCAATACATACAAGATTTCGCCTTGCAAGGCAAACTGAATATTCAACAAACCACGCACGTTCAAAGCCAAGCCCAACATTCGCGTTTGCCGTTTAACCTCTTCAATCGTTGCCGTACTGATCGAATGGGGTGGCAAACAACACGCCGAATCCCCCGAGTGTACGCCCGCTTCTTCGATATGCTCCATGATGCCGCCAATAATAACCCGTGTACCATCGGCAAGGGCATCCACATCCAATTCAATGGCGCGGTTAAGAAAACGATCCAGCAACACAGGGTGATCGGGCGAGATCGACACAGCCTCACGCATATAACGCAACAACCCTTCTTTGTTGTAGACAATCTGCATCGCCCGCCCGCCCAACACATACGATGGGCGTACAACCACGGGGAAACCAATCGTTTCGGCAATCGTTAATGCATCAGTGACTGAACGTGCCGTGCCATTTTCAGGTTGGCGCAGTTGCAATTGATGCAACAGTTGCTGAAAACGCTCGCGGTCTTCAGCCAAGTCAATCATGTCAGGGCTTGTGCCAATAATTGGAACGCCTGCTTTTTCTAGCGCATTCGCCAGTTTTAATGGTGTTTGACCACCAAATTGCACAATAACACCGATGGGTTTTTCGATGCTCACAATCGCCATTACGTCTTCAAAATTTAACGATTCAAAGTACACACGATCGGAAGTATCATAATCAGTGGATACGGTTTCAGGGTTACAATTCACCATGATGGTTTCAAAACCATCTTCAGATAACGCAAACGAAGCGTGAACACAGCAATAATCAAATTCAATGCCTTGACCAATACGGTTAGGGCCTCCCCCCAAGACCATGATTTTTTTGCGATCCGTGGGGGCTGCTTCACAGCTTTGTTCATAACATGAATACAAATAAGGGGTTTTTGCCTCAAACTCGGCAGCGCAAGTATCCACCCGTTTGAACACAGGGGTTACACCATGCGCTTGACGTTGTTTACAAACATCCGACGCATCACATGCAAGCAACTGTGCCAAGCGTTGGTCAGCAAGCCCTTCGCGCTTAAGTTCTCGCCAATCCATGGTGGTTAATGATTGAACATTGCGGCCTCTCGTGGCTTCTTCTAGCTTGATCACATGGTTGATTTCTCGTACAAACCATGGATCAATATGAGAGATGCGATGCACCCGATCTTCAGGCCATCCCAGTCGCAGTGCCTCACCCAACCACCACAGACGCTCGGCATTGGGAACGCCCAATTTATCTTGCAAAAACACATCAGCATCGACATCATCGGGCAAGGTAAAATCAAAACCACAGGTATCGGTTTCTAAACCGCGCATGGCTTTACCAAGGCTTTCGGTAAACGTCCGAGCGATAGCCATGACTTCGCCAACAGATTTCATTTGTGTGGTTAAACGGACATCGCAGCCAGGGAATTTCTCAAAAGCAAAACGTGGCATTTTGGTCACCACGTAATCAATGCTCGGCTCAAAAGCTGCCCACGTTTCACCTGTAATATCGTTGCGAATTTCATCCAAAGTATAACCTACCGCTAATTTTGCTGCGATTTTAGCGATAGGAAAGCCTGTTGCTTTAGAGGCCAAGGCCGATGAGCGAGACACGCGTGGGTTCATTTCAATCATAATCAATCGGCCATCTTTCGGGTTTACCGCAAACTGTACGTTAGACCCCCCCGTCTCGACCCCAATTTCACGCAGGCAGGCAATCGAGGCATTGCGCATACGTTGGTATTCTTTGTCGGTCAATGTTTGTGCTGGCGCAATGGTGATAGAATCACCCGTATGCACCCCCATAGGATCAAGGTTTTCAATAGAGCAAATAATAACGCAATTGTCATTGCAATCGCGCATCACCTCCATTTCAAATTCTTTCCAGCCGATAATGGATTCTTCTATCAAAATTTCATCGCTTGGGCTGGCATCGAGACCCGTGCGGGCAATATGTTCCAATTCGGCGCGGTTGTAGGCAATGCCGCCGCCACTGCCACCCAAAGTAAACGAAGGACGAATAATCAACGGGAAACCAATGGTTTTTCCAATAGCAAAAGCTTCGTCCAAGGAATGGGCAAAATCACCCCGCGCCATTTCAAGGCCAATGCGATCCATGGCTGCTTTAAAACGTTCGCGGTTTTCCGCCATGTCGATGGCATCGGGTTGTGCACCGATCAAACGCACACCAAATTTTTCCAAGATACCGTGTTTATGCAAATCCAACGCAGTATTTAATGCTGTCTGCCCCCCCATGGTCGGCAAAATAGCATCAGGGCGTTCTATCTCAATGATGCGCGCCACCACCTCCCAATGAACAGGTTCAATGTAGGTGGCATCCGCAAACTCAGGGTCGGTCATAATGGTGGCAGGGTTGGAGTTCACCAAAATAACGCGGTACCCCTCTTCTTTCAAAGCTTTGCACGCTTGCACACCCGAATAATCAAATTCGCAAGCTTGGCCAATCACAATAGGACCAGCACCCAAAATCAAAACAGATTGAAAATCATCACTACGTGGCATAGCAGGAAAACTCCGAAGTTAAAAACGTAAATAAGTTAAAGTTTATACTGCGAACCCTAAGAAGGATGTTGAAAAATAGAAAGGCGTAGCTTGTTTTGTGGATGTTTCTTAGGATTGTTGTTGAATACCAGCCAAATACCACGTTGGGTCTTCGCCAGAAGGGTCATGAGAAAATGTCCATATTTCATTAACTTCTGATGATGATTCTTGAACCGATTCCGTATTTTCCAACAAGGTTTCTTCTTTCATCATGACCGTGAAGTGAACCGATACCCAGTCTTGATCTGATTCTAACCAAGCATCGACCAAGCGCGCATCGAGCATGGCGACCTCTGTTTTATGGCGGTGAGCATCGGCCTGCATATCGGCGGTTACTTTTGCTGCAACTTCAGCGGTGCAAAATTGTTCAATATCTGTTGTGTTGTGTTCATCCCAAGCCTGTTGCATCCGCATAAAAATAGTTTTTGCTGCTTGTAAGAAATGTTTCTCGTCAATATCAGGGCGTGCTGTAGCATGAGAAAAGTCATGTTTATTTGATGACCTATCTTGTGTTTCATGCTGTGGAATTGCCTCGTCACCTGCGCCACCCGTGTAGGCATAATCTTGTTGCGTGGCTGCTCTGGCACGCCCTCGCATAAATACAAAAATACCGAAGCCAATCAGTCCAATAATTGCCAGATCAAAAAAATTAATACCTTCAAAGCCACCACCAAAAAACATAGCACCCAACAAACCACCTATGGCCAGTCCGCCCAACATACCCATCATGCCAGAGCGGGCAGAACCACGCTGTGGCGCGGCCGACTGCGCCGGCGTTGTTCGTTGGTTCAGGGCTGGTTGCTTGCTGGGTGCGCTGCGCTGTTTACCAAAACTAGAACCACCACCAAAGCGTTTGGCTTCAGCCGTGTTGGCACTGGAAAACAAAAAAACCACCCCTACCATGACCATCAAAATCATTAATTTATTCATGTAATTACTACCCCTAATATTTTTTATACGTTGCTTCATTGTAGTCACTTACCCATCGGCACTTGAAGCACAATACCGTTGCCACGGTGATCGCTAATACCATGGCATGAACGTGTTTCCTTATCGCAAACAATAGCTTGCATATTACCATAATCACGCACTTTTTTAAATGTATAACCTTGCGCGGTTAAAGTCTTTCTTTCTTGATCAGAAAACGCACCTTGTTCGTATTGTATAACATCAGGTAAAAATTGGTGATGGTAACGGGGCGATTGCACCCATTCTTCGCTGGAATAATCGTTTAACATAAAGCCCATCGAAGCCAACAATACCATGCTAATAATCCGCGAGCCGCCGGGTGTTCCAAGTAAAAATATACGCCCAGAGCCAAACACAAGGGTTGGTGTCATAGATGATAACATGCGTTTTCCTGGCGCAACAGCGTTGGCCTTGCCTTGCACCAGACCATAGGCATTGGGCTGATTGGGGCGGGTCGCAAAATCATCCATTTCGTCATTCAAAAGAATACCCGTTGCTGGTGAAACATAAGCCGAACCAAATGGGTAATTGATTGATAATGTGGCAACCACCATATTACCATCTTGGTCGATGATTGAAAAATGGGTGGTATCACGCCCTGCACCCGCAGGTTCTTGTTGGTTTCCCAAGCTGCTGCTCGGGGTTGCCTTGTTGCTATCAATGCTTTGCCGCAAGGCTTCTAAGTACTTGTCTTTTAACAAGTCTGGAATGCTTACAAAGTCTCGATCGCCCAAATTTTCGTTGCGGTCTTTGTAGGCACGCCGCATGGACTCAATCAACAGTTTCTTTTGTGTCAACGCGGGCATACTGGACAGATCATCATTTTTTAATATGCCCAAAACCTCCGCCAACACCATGCCACCTGAAGAAGGCAAGTTGACCGATACAATGCGGTAACCATGCCAGTTGATGGTAATAGGTTCACGTTCGATGGCTTGGTAAGCCGCAAGATCATCAGCACGAATCAAACCCCCATCACGGCGCATATCTGCGACCAGATTTTTTGCCGTTTCGCCACGGTAAAAATCATCCACCCCCAGTTTGGCGTAACGTGTAAGTGTCCGTGCCAATACCCATTGGTGAACACGCCCTTTTTGGGGTAAAAATATTTTTCTCGCTTCGGCGTTAAATGCTTTATTTCGCCATTTTAGCATGCGAAGCAATCGTTTGTTGGGTATAAAACCATTTTTAGCCAATGTTATAGCGGGCGTACTGATTGCCTGTCGTGACAACACACCATAATGCTGGACAAGGTGATCAATGCCAGCCAATAAACCCGGTACACCCGCTGACTGCGCGCCATCAATGCTGGAGTAATGGTCATAAATTTCACCATGCCCTGCCAATTTTGGTGATGTCTCACGGGCATCAAGCATGATCACACGTTTTTCTTTGGCAAGATAAAGCAAGAAAAACCCACCACCACCAATACCCGACGAGCCAGGTTCAACAACGCCCAACGCAAGGGCTACGGCAGCAGCCGCATCAAAAGCATTGCCGCCCTGTTGCAACATACGCTCGCCAGCCTTGGCAGCATCCGCCTCAGCGGCAACAATAACTGCCTGCAACGGTTTAAATGCAGATGCTGCGGCATACATTGGCGCAATAAAATAAAAAAACATGCCAACAACAAACATGTAACGAAGGTATTGATTCATTTCTTAATCACCCGATATTTTTTTTGTATTTTGATTGCTAAGAACCGGCTTACCCGTCTGCTTTTCAATCTCGACCCGTGCTTTTTTAGCCACTGTGCCGCCTTTGCGCGCCACGTTTTTGTTTTCCTCCAGACTACCGGGCTGTTGTTGTTTGGATATTTCAGTGGTGGAGACTTCGGCTAACATATTTAGCACCAATTCAAGGTTGGACATATTATCTCGCAGACTCTCTTTTTTCAGCCCTTTGAGTTTTTTGTAATCTTTTACTGATTTATCCGCCCATGCTTGGGTAATTTCATTGGTTAAAATGGCATATTCTAAACCTTCTTTAACGCCTCTTTCTTGCCATTCATCGGTTAGCCCTTTTCTAACTTCTATACTTTTTAGACGTTGATTAATCCAATCTTTAGAATAGCCTTTTTTCAAATAAGTTGCCATTGCCCTGTCAAAAGCGAGTTCAGGATCTTCGGTTTCTTCAATTCTTTCTGCCCCCACTTTTGCCAGCCACCGTTTAAAGGGTTCTGCTTTCGGTGATGGAATTGATTGAATTATGCGAAAAATTCCTTCTGTATCTGATGCTTGTATGTTTCTAAATTTACCATCTTCTGCAATCATTTTAACCAGGGTACAAATTGTACCCCAGTTGCTATTTAACTCAGAATCACGAGATTTCATTTTTTTAATATATTGTTTTGTATCTTTACTTTCTGATAATACTTGCACTATATCCTGAACAGAAAAATACCAAACTTCCTTATTTTCATCCCAGTGGGTTCTGATAGCTTGGTCTTGAAACAGTTGAATTTTATTTTTTTGATCCATATTACCTCCTCAATTCCCGCTGAAATACGGGCGTTTTATTTTCGCATTTCTTTTAATTTTTTGTAAGAAGCCAACAAAACAGTATGCAACATGTTGACAAGTTTTTCTTGATTGATTGGTTTTAGTAAAAAATAAGCCCCCTCGTCATGCGCCAATCGACTGTTACCTTTTGCTTCATCGTAGCTCGAAATTAAAATGGCTTGTACCGTTGGTTTTTGTTGGCGCATACTGCGCAAGCATTCTACGCCATTTGATTTTAACAAACGCATTTTTAATACAAGCAGCCCAATGTGTTGTTCATGTTCGTGAAACAACTGGCGCGCATCTTCACCATTGCTCGCGGTTATGCTTTTTAAGCCTAATGTATCAAGAATGCTTACAATGCTGTGAATGCTGGATGCATCATTATCCGCCACCAAGATCCAACCCAGCTTGCTTAACGCTTGTGCTTGGGGTTTAACCACAGGAAAAAAGGCACGCATGGTTATGCCTTCTCCCACTTTATTGTCACATTGCATCACCCCACCTTGGCTACGCATAATACCCAAACTGGCACTAAGACCAAGGCCTCGACCCGCAAAGTGGGTGGTGAAAAAAGGGTTGAATATTTTATGGATGATCGATGGATGAATACCGCCACCATTGTCTTCTATGGCAATAAAAATATAACGCCCTTGCTTGGGCTGTACGTTTCCTTGTTCAAAGGCAATGCAGTCTTCCAATGCCGCCTCATTTAAAGTTAGGCAACCTGTGCTAATGCGAACACAAGCATGGCTTGTATTGTTTTCCAGCGCCTCTACCGCATTCAGGTATAGGTTCATGATCACCTGTTGCAATTGGCTGGCATCAGCCTTTAGCTTGGGTAAGTCTGGCTTTAAATCAAACGCAAGTTTAATATGATTGGGGGTAGAAGACGTTATTAATGTATGTATGCTGCGCACAATTTCTGAGACATCACACTCCGAAACAACAAAACGGCCTTTGCCTGCATAAGCCAGCATTTGTTTGCATAGATCAGATGCACGAACAGACGAATCCTCAATGTTACGCATCATTTTACAAAGCGGCTCATTGCCTTGCAGTTGCATTTGCGCTACCGAAGCATTGCCCATGATGCTGCTTAAAATATTATTAAAGTCATGGGCAACACCGCCTGCTAATACCCCCAACGACTCCAGCCGCTGGGCGCCTTCTGCCCGTTTTCGCATGACTTGACGCTCTTCATCCATTTTTTTACGCTGGCTGATGTCGCGTATCAAACCAACAAATAAATAATGTTGCCCAACCGATACATTGGATACCTGTAATTCTATATCAATAATATCACCATTTTTACAACGTCCTTCAATTTCACGCAAACACCCAATCACATGCTGTTCATTCGTCTTTAAAAAATGTTGAAGGTAACCATCATGCTCTTCTGAATAGGGCGTAGGCATGAGGCATGAAACATTCGTTCCCAATAAGTCATCCAAATCATAGCCAAATATTTTTAACAGCGCAGGGTTTGTTTGTTGGATAATGCCTTTTGCATTAATGCTGATCAATCCATCGGGGATATGCTCTGCCATTTTTCGGAAACTTGCTTCATCAGCCTCAATTTGTTCTTTTTGTTGCATCAAAGGGCGAATAGCAAGAAAGTACAAGGTTGGTGTTAATAAGAAAGCTAGCATGCAAGCATCGATCAGATCAAAATACCATGGTTTAATGTCCCACTGCCCCATAATAAGCATTAAAGAGAGTTCAATAACAAAGAGTATGGTAACGATCAATGCCAACAAACGAACAGGGCTATTATAATAATAAGAAGGCTGCATGCCGGTAGATTATAATCATATATTTAAAATACAAGGTGATCTACAATCTCTCAAAAAGTCACAACAGATGCGCCCATGCAATCGTTCGCTATACTTTGCACCGTTCACAGTGCCCCCGTAGCTCAGCTGGATAGAGCGGCCGCCTCCTAAGCGGCAGGCCACAGGTTCGAACCCTGTCGAGGGCACCATCAATAAGGCAATAGGGCAACGACATGAGCAGCATCACCGATCAAGACGCATTTGACTACCACAGCAAACCCAGCCCTGGCAAAATCACAGTGCGCGCCAGCAAGCCTTGTGTTACCCAACGTGATTTATCTTTGGCATACACCCCTGGTGTTGCCGCCCCTTGCCTTGCTATTGCCAAAGACCCCGCCAAAGCCGATGAATACACAGTACGCGCCAACTTGGTCGGGGTTATCACCAATGGCACGGCGGTACTGGGGCTTGGTGATATTGGTGCATTGGCTGGCAAACCTGTGATGGAAGGCAAGGCTGTATTGTTCAAGCGTTTTGCCGATATTGATGTATTTGATATTGAGCTGGATGAAAAAGACCCGATGGCCTTGGTTGAAACCATTGCCCGCATGGAGCCAACTTTTGGCGGCATTAATTTAGAAGATATTAAAGCACCTGAATGTTTTATTATCGAAGAAGAATTAAAAAAGCGGGTCAATATTCCTGTGTTGCACGATGACCAACATGGAACGGCGGTAATCATGGGCGCTGCTTTTATCAATGCCCTGAAGCTACAAGACAAGGCCATTGAAACGGTAAAAGTGGTTTGCCTTGGTGCAGGAGCAGCAGGCTTTGCCTGCATGAAATTGATCGAACAATTAGGGGTTCCCCGCCAAAATATTTTGTTTCTTGATCGCAAGGGCGTTATTTACGAAGGCCGTGACGATGACTTCCCTCCGCACAAGGCTTATTTTGCAGGCGCGCACACGGAACGAACATTGGCAGAAGCGATGGTTGGGGCAGATGTGTTTGTCGGACTTTCGCAAGGCAATATGGTTTCACCAGAAATGTTGCTGAGCATGGCTGAACGCCCTGTGGTGTTTGCCATGGCCAACCCCACCCCCGAAATTCCTTATGATGTTGCCATGCGCACCCGCCACGATCTTATCATGGCTACGGGGCGTTCTGACCACCCCAATCAAGTCAATAATGTACTGGGTTTTCCTTTTTTGTTCCGTGGTGCATTGGATGCCCGTGCGACCACCTTTAACGAAGAGATGAAACTTGCCGCAGTTTACGCTTTGGCAGAATTGGCACGGCAAGATGTGCCCGACTCGGTACTTGAGGTATACGGCGAAACACAATTGCGTTTTGGCCCTCATTATATTTTACCCAAACCTTTTGACCCACGCTTGATTGAAGTTGTGCCAACAGCGGTTGCCAAAGCGGCGACCAGCACAGGTGTTGCCCGCAACCCGATCACTGATCTTTCTGCCTATGCCGAATCATTGCGTGGGCGTATTGATCAATCCCGTGCATTTATGCGTATGGTGATACAAAAAGCAAAACACAACCCTTTGCGTTTGGTTTTGCCCGAAGGTGAAGATACCATCACCATTCGCGCCGCAGCCATGATGCGCGACGAAGGCATCGCCATGCCAACGCTTATCGGTGATAGTCATACGATTCATACCTTGGCTGCGGAAGCTGGTGTCGTGCTTGATGGTGTTCATATACTTGACCCCAAACAAGAACGTGCAAAGCTTGAAAGTTTTGCCGACGCTTGGTATTTTGATCGCAAACGCCAAGGTGTATTGCGTGAAAATGCTTTAAACACCTTGCGTCACAACCCCAATGTTTTGGGGGCTGTGATGGTGCGCCAAGGTTTTGCAGATGGCATGATTTCTGGGCGAACGACGCATTACACCGATACGTTAAGCCCTATTCTTAAGGTTTTGGGGCACGATAAATCAGGCAAACACTACCACGTGTATGGCATGTATGTGATGATGATGGAAGACCAAGCCTACTTTTTTGCTGATTGCACTGTCAATGTGGATATGGATGCCAAAGAGCTGGCCAATTTGGCTGTATTAACAGCAGAAGCGGCAAAATCATTGGGATGCCCAGCACGGGTTGCTATGTTGTCTTTTTCTAACTTTGGCAGCAGCCAACATACAGGCTCACGGGTCGTTGCCGATGCGGTTAAAATTTTGCATCGTGACCACCCGCAATTGGAAGTGGATGGCGAGATGCAAGCTGATACCGCATTAAATGCCGCGATTCTCCGCCGCTACCCCTTTAGCCATCTTAAAAGCCCCGCCAACGTATTAATATTCCCTACCATGCAAGCTGGCAATATCGCTTACAAATTGCTCGATCAACTTGGCGCAGGCACGGCCATTGGGCCTGTGTTGCTGGGTTTACCCCAACAAGTTCATGTCATGCATACCGATGCAAGTGCCGATGATATGCTCAATATTGCCGCCATCGCCGCAGCAAGGCATAAAGCAAAGTCTGGCTAAACCAATGAATAAAGCGTACCTTGATTTAATCAACACCAGCAAAGTCTATGATATTTGCGAAGAAACCCCCTTGCAACATGCCCCTGCATTGTCTTTGCGGATCAACAATAATGTATGGCTTAAGCGCGAAGATTTGCAGCCTGTTTTTTCATTTAAATTGCGTGGTGCATACAATAAAATAGCCCATTTAACAGCCGCAGAAAAGGCCTGTGGTGTGCTCTGTGCATCAGCAGGAAATCACGCGCAGGGTGTGGCAATGTCAGCGAAAGCGTTGCAGTTAGAAGCAGTCATCGTAATGCCAACAACAACACCTGAGATCAAGGTGAAAGCTGTGGCTTCTTACGGTGCGAAAGTGATATTGGCTGGTGACTCGTACTCGGATGCCCATGCCCACGCCATGCTTTTGTGTGAGCAAACAGGCATGAGCTTTATTCATCCCTACGATGATCCTTTGGTCATAGCTGGCCAAGCAACCATTGCCGTTGAAATGATGCGTCAAACGCCCCATGATTTTGATGCTTTGTTTGTACCTGTCGGTGGCGGCGGTTTGATTGCTGGCATCGCTTGTTACATCAAAGCAGTGTCGCCTAAAACAAAAATTATCGGTGTCGAACCTTATGATGCCGCTGCCATGCATGATTCGATGCTGGCTGGTAAACGGGTGCAATTGGAGCAAGTGGGTATTTTTGCTGACGGTGTTGCGGTCAAACAAGTGGGGAAACGCACCTTTGATCTGGTGCAAGCCTATGTTGATACAATAATTTTGGTCGATACCGATGAGATCTGTGCCGCCATCAAAGACATCTACGATGAAAAGCGGGTGATTGTGGAGCCTGCGGGTGCTTTAAGTGTCGCAGGCATGAAAAAATACGTGGCTGCACAAGCATGCGAAAATAAAATACTGGCTTGCATTTGCAGCGGTGCAAACATGAACTTTGATCGTTTGCGTCATGTTGCAGAACGTGCCGAAATAGGCGAACGGCGAGAAGCGTTGTTTGCCGTAACCATACCAGAGAAAGCGGGAAGTTTTCTTGATTTTTGTGGCTCCTTGGGCGCGCGCGCTATCACTGAGTTTAACTACCGCCTGTCTACCCGCAAAGAAGCCCATGTGTTTGTCGGCATTAAAATAACAGGCAATAAAGACGTTAAAACCATCACAGAAACGCTGGTTAAAAAAGATTATAATGTATTAAGCTTGATGGACAATGAGCTGGCCAAGTTACACATCCGCCACATGGTTGGTGGCCAATGTCAAATTGCCCAATCGGAGCGTTTGTATCGCTTTGAGTTCCCCGAACGCCCATCTGCTTTGTTGGATTTTTTAGAAAAATTGGCAGGGCGATGGAATATATCGTTGTTTCATTACCGTAACCATGGCGCGGCTTATGGTCGTGTGCTGGTAGGTTTTGAAGTTCCCAATGCAGGTATGGCAGAATTTTCAGATTATTTAAACCATTTGAACTATGCCCATACCGAAGAGAGCAACAACCCTGCTTTGGCGTTGTTTTTATCGCCTACTGAACACTAAGGAACACATCCGCATGCTAAAAGCAATGGCCTTGGTGGGTGCAACAGGAACGGGGAAGTCTGCATTGGCACAATCTTGGGCAGAACAAACGGGCAATTGCATTATTACCTGTGACTCAATGCAGGTCTACAAAGGTTTAAACATAGGCACAGCAAAAGCAACACAGGCAGAACAAACACGGGCGCGCCATGTTTTGCTTGATTGTGTTGATTTACCCCACGTCTATTCCACGGCTGACTGGGCGCGTGCTGCGCGGGATTGCATTGCCAGCGAAAACATTGCGGGACGCACCCCCTTGATTTGTGGTGGCACAGGGTTTTATTTGCGCACCTTATTGTCAGGCATTGCTGATATTCCTTCTGTGGACGCAGCCATTCGCAAACACTTTAACGAACGACTAGAAACAGAAGGCCATGCCGCCATGCATGCTATCTTGCAAAAGGTGGATGCCACGACGGCTGCTCGCTTGGCAAAGGGTGATGGTCAACGTGTATTGCGGGCTTTGACTGTTTTTGAAGCGACAGGCATTGCTTTGAGTGTTTGGCAGCAAAAAGAGAATCTTTTGCCACCCATTCATTGTACGCTGTTGTGGTTACAAAAGCCGCGCATTCAATTGCGCGATGACTTGGCTGTGCGTTTTCACCAAATGATGGACATGGGTTGGCTGGATGAAGTGTCCATGCTTAAAAACTCCGCCTGTGATGGCAAACACCCAAGCAAACGCGCCGTTGGTTATCGCCAATGCTTGGATTATCTTGCGGGAACATGCGATAAAGCCACAGCGATTGCCGATGGCATCACGGCAACACGGCGTTATGCCAAGCGACAAGAAACATGGTTTCGCCATCAACTTGATGCCGATATTATCGGCGACACTGCCGTTATTGGGGACTATTTATTATCACATACGATACCGAAACATTAACATCTATTGCTGATCGAGCGGTCAGCATTCATCCGCGTCTTCCGAGTTCTGCTCGTGTTGATAGTGCGTGGCTGGCGAGACGCAATGAATTTGAACAACTTGTTGCAGCGAGCCATTGTGAACGGGTGGGCGGTCAAGAAATGAACATTCGACAAATTGTTCCCAGCACCCTGTTTGGTGCAGGTCAAGTCACACAGATTGGTGATTTTATTGTCGCAGAAGAGGCTGATGTTGCTTTTGTTGATCATCAATTATCGCCAGTGCAACAGCGCAACCTAGAAACTGCATGGTCGGTGAAAGTCGTGGATCGAACGGGTTTGATTTTAGAAATTTTCGCCAGTCGTGCGCGTACCCGTGAAGGTGGGTTGCAAGTAGAATTGGCGAGTTTAAATTATCAATTGGGACGCTTGGTGCGCTCTTGGACACATTTGGAACGGCAACGGGGTGGCCATGGTTTTTTAGGTGGCCCTGGAGAGCGGCAGATTGAGTTGGATCGTCGCATGATCCGTGATCGTATTCAGCGTTTGGAAAAAGATTTAAAGCAAGTGCGCAAAATGCGCGCTACGCAACGGGCTGGGCGCGAGCGAAATGCCGTGCAGACCGTGGCATTGGTCGGTTATACCAATGCAGGAAAGTCCACATTGTTCAATCGCTTGTGTCAATCCAATGTGCATGTGGCCAATCAATTGTTTGCCACGCTTGACCCTACCTTGCGCAAATTAGAACTGCCCAACGGTTTATCATTAATGTTGTCCGATACGGTTGGTTTTGTGCAAGACCTTCCCCATGAACTCGTGAATGCTTTTCGCGCCACATTAGAAGAAGTGGTGGAGGCCGACCTTATTCTTCATGTTCGTGATATTGCTGACCCTGAAGCAACCATGCAAAAACAAGTGGTTGAACAAACCTTGGAACAAATGGGGCTGCAAGGTGATGGTATGCCCATCGTTGTCGAAGTCTTAAACAAATGTGATTTAACGCCGCATGTAACATCCCATATTACAGAAAACATTCACGGAAGTCGCTTGGCACTGTCGGCACTTGATGGCCGTGGTATTGAAGATTTGCAAGCATTGTTGCAACGGTGGTTACAAAAAAGTATGCCCACTTATACGCTGAAAATCCCAGTAAGTGATGGTCGAACCTTGGCGCTGTGCCATGAAAAAGGTGTGGTTATCGCCCAACAAACGGACGATGAATACATACAGATGACGGTGCAATTACCGCTGCGTTATGCGACGGCATTGGGCTGTATAAAAAAAGATGAAGTGTGGTAGATGGCACAACATACCATGCGAAAGTTTGACCAAGAATTGGGCAAAGTGCGTGAATACGTATTGTTGATGGGGGGAATGGTCGAAAAAGCGATTCGAAATGCCATGCAGGCAATGCTTGAACATGACGAAGATTTGGCAGAATCCGTCATTCAAGATGATGCAGTCATTAATGCCTTAGAAGTTCGCTGCGATGAATTGATTCGTGATATTTTGGTTCGTCGCCAACCCGTCATCCGTGATTTTCGCGCCATTATGGGGGCGAGCAAGGTGGTCACTGATCTTGAGCGAATGGGTGATTTAACCAAGGGAATTGCCGAACAAGTGTTGCAAAACATCCATATATTTCCGCGCCATTACTCAAACCTTGAAGTGATGCATGAGCGTGTTCTACAACAAGTGGGCAATGCGCTGGATGCTTTCTCTCGCAACGATGTTGATTTGGCGATGGATGTGATCAAAAACGATCGGCGGGTGGATGATTTATACAAGGCATTGTACCGCGAAGCATTAACCTACATGATGGAAGACCCACGCGATATTAGCAACTCCATCATGATTTCTGCAACCGCTAAAAATTTAGAGCGTATTGCTGACCATGCTACGAATGTAGCAGAAATGGTGATTTATATCATTCGTGCCCATGACATACGCCATGTGAACCACGATGCTGTAGCCCGTATGTTGGCAGACGATGAACCTTAACGATCAACACATACAAACCGATGCGCCATTAAGCGTTGCAACATTAACCGCGCACATTAAAGAATTTTTGGAAGCAGGGTTTCATGGTTTGCGTATCATCGGTGAAGTCTCCCGCCTTACGAATGCCCGTTCGGGGCATGTGTATTTTACCATTAAAGATGAACATGCGGCTATTTCTGCGGTTGTTTGGCGTTCTTCGGTAATGCGTTTGCGTGTGATGCCCAAAGAAGGCGATGCTTTTATTTTCATGGGTCATATTAATGTGTATGCACCCCGTGGCACGTACACCCTTGTGGTCACGCAAATTACAGCGATGGGTGAAGGCCATTTGGCGATGGCACTGGAACAACGCAAGCAGCATTTCGCTGCCCGTGGTTGGTTTGATGCGGCGCGTAAACGTGGTTTGCCCACATTACCTAAGCATATTGCCGTGGTAACATCTGCCACTGCGGCAGCCTTACAGGATGTCTACAAAGTATTAAACTCACGCCCTGGCTGGTTGAAAATCACGTTGTCACCGTGTTTGGTGCAAGGTAATGCCGCGCCAACGGCGATAGTTCGCGCCATCTTTCGTGTACAACACCAAACGGATGCCGATATCATCTTATTGGTTCGTGGTGGTGGCAGCTTGGAAGATTTGTGGTGTTTTAACGATGAATCTGTGGTTAAAGCCGTGGTCGATTGTGGTATTCCTATAATCACCGGTATTGGCCATGAGATTGACAGCACCTTGGTTGATTTCGCCGCCGACCTCCGTGCTGCCACGCCATCGAATGCTGCCGAATTATGTTGCCCTTCACGGCAAGAGCTGCGCCAAAAAATCCCCATGATGCGTCAATGGCAAACGCTGATGTTGCATCAAACAGGGCAATACCGTGTCCAGCTCATGCATCAACGCGATGTATTGCGGCATACACTTAACCATGAACACGATGATCGCCATCATCAATCAGAACGTCAGCAAGAATTGTTGCACCACCATGCAGCACGCATTACAGGGCAGCAACGCCTCAAATTGTTTCATGCACGGCAAAGCCTTGCACCCAATGTACAACAACGTATTGTCCATGCACGTCAGCGATGGCAAGCATTGCACAGTCAATTGCACAGCATGAACCCTTGGCACGTATTGCAGCGTGGTTATGCCATTGTACAAGATGATGCTGGAAAAATTTATAGCCACCTTGCAGACCTACACGTAGGGCAAACATTGCGTGTATGTTTTCATGATGGGCAAGCAGGGGTGAATATTGAACAACTTCATAAAAACCAAAAAACTGAGGGTTAATCAATGGTATTTTTTACCATTCATGGCTGTGTTTTTGATGCTTTATGCGAACCATGCTGATGCTGCATCATGGCATGCGGTGCAGGGAGATGTGATCGAAGTAACACTCACAGGCATTGATGATACTGCGACATTAACATGTTTTGGTCAGCAGTGGCCCGTCAAACCCATCGCTGGCGGTGGTCTGCGGGGCTGGATTGGTGTTGATTTAAAAAAGAAGGCGGGGCATTACCCTATTGTTTGGCAGGGCAAAAAAAAATACACGGATGATTTATTGGTTCAGGCAGGTTCTTTTCGTATCTCACGCATTACGGTAAAAAAAAGCATGTCCCAATTTGATGCCAAGGCGGTAAAACGCATCCATCACGATCAAAAAATGCTGCGCCAAACTTACAGCATGAATGTTGATGCAAGCCCTGAGATCAAAATGAATGGCCTGCCTGTGCAAGGTATTGTTTCGACTCCGTTTGGGGCGCAGCGTTATGTCAACGGCAAGGCCAAATCTCCCCATTCAGGGGTAGACATTGCTGCTGCCAAAGGAACGCCCCTGCTCGCACCACTGGGCGGTAAAATTTTGTTGCGTGAAGCGATGTTTTTAAATGGAAATACGGTGGTTATAGGTCATGGTAACGGGCTTGTATCGGTTTATTGTCACATGAATAATTTTGCCGTAAAGCAAGGTGAATGGATCAAAACAGGGCAAAAACTCGGCACCGTTGGGCAAACAGGTCGCTCCACAGGCCCCCATGTCCATTGGGGCGTACATTTTGGCACGGCGAGGGTAAATCCCATGAGTTTATTGAAGGGGAACGCTGAATCTCCCATGGCTGATAGACCTTATAAACTCAAGCAATCACGTTGAAGATGGATTTTGTATAATCACTTCTCTCCAAAGCTTCACCTCTTTGATTAATGGATGCTCTTCTTTTCCCGTTGGGGAGACACTATTGGCCATTCCACGCAGGTATGACACCAGCTTTCGCGCCTTCTTGAAATCATCCAAGTTTATCTCTTTATGGGTTAAATGCCCAGAAAGCCAGTGACGTAAACGGCATCGGTTTCGAGCCGTTACGTGCATGTGCTCTCTGGGTAGTAGGGTGGACTCCCTGAGCTTCACCTCTCTGGATAATGGTATTCGGGCAAAGCTTGCCTCAAAATCATTAGCCAGCACGTGAAGAAAGAAAGCATAATGTTTTATCTGATCATCTTTCCATTTATTGAAATCAGCTATTTCATTGTCTATTTCAGTATCAACAAAATTGGGGTCTTCTAAGTCACCCAGAAAAAGATGACTGATTGCCTCATAATGGCATTGGTTCGGCAGGTGGCGTATAGCCTTTTTCTTTAATGATAGCTTAAAAAACTCTTTTGCCTTATTTGCAGCAGCACGCCTTCTTTCCAAGTCTATTCCATCCATGGGAACTTTAATTCGACTTACCTGAAAATAAAATATTCCCATAATAGCAGCATTATCTACCGATGTTGAAACAAATGTATGCATTTGCATTTTCCGATATGCTTGGAGAAGTATTTGCTCTATGATAAAATAGACTTCGCTTAAAGCAATTCTTCGAGAGGTAATGGTATTAGTTTTATATCGATTTTTGGCTATGTATGTTTTACACAGCCTCAGCATATTAAAACATTGGTCTGGTAGCATAGGATTTTTTTCTTGATCTTTTGGTTTGAAAATTGTTATAAAATGATTAGCGGAGTCAAGGTAGCCATCCTGCTCTTTAATGCTTTTTAATGAAATCTTACAGTTTTCAATAGCAGTCAGAAAAAATGATGAGCATCGGTCAATAAAATTGAATGCATTGGCACTTATATCATCTTTACTTGGATTACTTTCACTAGAAAAGAAGTCACTAACATTTGATTCCATCACAGAAAAGAACCCATAGGCTACCTGAGCATAGAAATACTGTGACATTCGAACCGACACATCATTTTCGAATTCTTCTTTGTAATTATTCATTAACATAACGGTATTGTTAACCAAACGGACGTAATCATTATCATGGGTTTCACCATTTGTTTGCAACGATGCCTGATGAACACGAAGTAAATGGCATTTGGCAGAAAAAATACTTTGGATGCTCCTTTTTGAATCCATACTGCCAAAGATAGGCTTTAAAACTTTTTGAGCACCTTCATATTCAAGATCATTACATTGACAACAATAGGCATAACCTTCCCTGGCTGCATTAACCAGTTGCACAGGAAGGTTGTTTTCGTCGGGCTTATGAAAGACTTTCTTGAATATTTTTTTTGCTTCTTTAAGCTGATTAATGTTGAAAAGAAAATAGCCAAATAAGATATATTGTGAAGCCGATTTATAAGGGTTGTATTTTTTTTCTGAGAGCGCGACGGCATGTTGAAACAACCTTTTGGCTGAATCTATTTTCCCCAGCTTCCAGAGTAGATAAGCCATGTGATTGAGTGCATCAATCCCCTCTTCACTGATGTAAAAAATTGCTCCCATATCTGCTTTAATCGAAGTAAGGGTATCCCCTGCATCAGAAGAATGATCTTCACTGTTAGTAGGGATAAACTCCAGTACTTTATCAATTGTTTTATTATAATCTCTTCGGGCTGCCTTGGAGACAAAATAAGCTGCAGAATAAAATGACATCGCCTCTCGATAACGCTCTTTGCATTCGGTGATATAACCAAGTTCCAAGAAACTGTCAGCCATGATATGACCAATCAGTCGAAAACTCCCAACGACTATTTTTGAACTTTTTTCAGCGTTGATATAAGCATTACCTAAACGAACTGTCTTTTTGTGAAATTCAATCGCGGAATTGGAATCACCGATCAACATCGATAAGCGTCCTAGCCCTGCTTGCACACGCAGAGATGATGTGCGGGCGTTCACATCTAGCGATGATAGCTGACTATCCAGCCCAGAGTAATAATCCATAAGTTTTTTAAAATCGCGCTTCTCGAATTTAAAGCAGACGGCTTCATCTCGAAATCTATTGGATAGGATGGTTATAGCAGCTTTGATGTGGGGGCGAAAGACATAACGCGCACGCCTCCCATAACTTCGTTCTACCCGCCAGTCATCGAGTAGTTTAATGGCAAGATCATAATAATAATCATTTTTCAGGTAGATATCTTGATCAACAGCCATGGTTAATAGGTGAAGGTCGTCATAATTGAAGCCGATGGTACTCATCTTGAATAGTGCTTCGGTGAGAATAATCAGGTTCAATACCCCATCCTCTCGAATCTCAGGCGCCTCTCTATAAATCAACTTGTATAGGCCTTTAAC
>JAUZQQ010000089.1 GCA_030950905.1 Mariprofundaceae bacterium | reverse complement strand
CACCTCAGCTACATTTTCACTGCGGCCACCCATAAAATAATCGCCAATACCCCACAACGCAAACGATAAAGCAATGCCGCCTAAAAGCAGCTTTGCCAACCATGATTGTGCCTGATTACGCATAATCTCCAGCATAGTATCCCCAATACATACAATATAAACGTAACCATACAGGACACGCAAAGATAAAACGCAATACTAACTACGCCTCCTAAAGGGCGCAAGGTGTGCAATCACAGTGTTTGATTAAACAGAATGACACACAGGAAATCTTGCTATTGTCGAATGCCGCCCCTAGATTTTAACCCATGGTTATTAACCATGTTTAATGTGCTGTTTTTATATAAAGGAACGAACCCATGTGTGGAATTGTTGGTGCTGTGGCACAGCGAAATATTGCATCTGTTTTACTGGAAGGGTTGGCTCGTTTAGAATACCGAGGTTATGACTCAGCTGGCATTTCTTGTATTGGCTCGGGTGCAGGCATGCAGCGTACACGCGCCATGGGAAAGTTGAATAATTTACGTCAACACCTGGCGAACAACCCTTGTGATGGTACGGTGGGCATTGGTCATACCCGCTGGGCGACCCACGGCGTTCCCGCCGAAAAAAATGCACACCCCCATTTGTGCGAATCTTTTTCTGTGGTACACAATGGTATTATTGAAAACCATGATTTATTGCGAAAAAAACAGCTCAACCATGATTTTGAATCACAAACTGATTCAGAGGTCATCGTCCATTTACTGCACGATGAATCTGCACATGGCGGATCATTGTTGCAAACAGTCCAACGCAGTGTGAGCCAACTGCAAGGCTCTTATGCCTTGGCTGTAATTTGTAGCGAAGAACCTGACACCATGGTTGTAGCCAGGCAAGGCAGCCCATTGGTGATCGGTGTCGCAGATGATGCGTATTATATTGCTTCAGATATTCTTGCATTATTGCCTGTCACCAAGCGTTTTATCTACTTAGAAGAAGGGGATACCGCATCTTTACAGCATAACGCTGTTGTGATTATGGATGTGCAAGGCAAGCGTGTGAACCGTGCCGTGGTGACATCTGCATTAAACCCTGAAGCGGTTGGCAAGGGTGAGTACCGTCATTTCATGCTTAAAGAAATTTATGAGCAGCCCAAGGTCATTGCTGATACCTGTGAAGGACGTTTGATGCAAGATCATGTGGTGGATGAGATTCTTGGCCCGCAGGCTGCTTGGGTACTTGATGGCATCAAGCAAATCCATGTCGCCGCCTGCGGTACGAGCTACCATGCAGGATTAACAGCGCGTTATTGGTTTGAAGAAATAGCGGGCGTTTCTTGCCGCGTAGAAATTGCCAGTGAACTGCGCTACCGTCACCCTGTTGTGCCAACAGGAACATTACTGATTGTTGTTTCACAATCAGGGGAAACCGCCGATACATTGGCCGTACTGCGTAATGCCAAAACCATGGGTTACATGGCGACCCTTGCTGTTTGCAACGTGGCAGAAAGCTCCATGGTGCGTGATGCCGATTGTGCATTGATGACCCGCGCAGGGCCAGAAATTGGCGTTGCCTCTACCAAGGCATTCACCACCCAGTTGGTTGCCTTGATGCTGTTGGTGATCGTGATTGGGCGACGTTTTTCGTTGGATTCAGCACGTGAAGCATCATTGGTGGAGCAACTGCGAAACCTTCCTGCAAAGGTCAAGATTGCCTTGCAACATGATCCTGAAATTCAAGCATTGGCGAGCCATATCGCTGATAAAAATAACGCCTTGTTTCTAGGCCGAGGAACAGGCTACCCCGTGGCGATGGAAGGCGCACTAAAGCTTAAAGAAGTCTCTTATATTCATGCGGAGGCCTATGCAGCAGGGGAACTCAAGCATGGCCCCCTAGCCTTGGTTGATGATGCAATGCCAGTAATAGCTGTAATGCCAGATGATGCATTGCTAGAAAAAATTAAATCAAATTTGGCAGAAGTTAAAGCCCGGGGCGGACGCTTGTATGTGTTTAGCAACCATCAAAATATGGTATGCGATGATCAAGTTACCATGATTGACATCGGTGTAAAACCTGCTGATTTGGCACCTGTAGTGTTTACTATTCCATTGCAGTTGTTGTCCTACCATGTGGCTGTCTTGCGTGGAACAGACGTGGATCAACCAAGAAACTTGGCCAAATCTGTAACCGTAGAATAATCCAGCCCATGGATACGCTGCCTCCACTCAGTCGTGCTTTTGCGCGTTTTATTGCACAGCAAAGCAACGAAGCGATGGATGCCATTGTGCCACGCACCGCAGCATGGCTAAGCCTCGTCAATCAACAAGGCCATGTATGTTTGGACTTGGTAAAAAAAAGCAAGCAGCCTTGGTTTGATGCCGTGGGCAGTGAACAATATGCGCCGCCCTTTGAAACATGGAAAAAGGCATTAGAGGCAAATCATTGTATTGCCGATGGGGCAGGTTATGCGCCCATGGTATTGTGCGACGGATTGCTTTATTTGCACCGTTTTTACAGCGCTGAATCACGGCTTATTAAAGCCATACGCTGCCGCCTTCATGCGCCGTTAAAACTGGATGTGATCAAGCTGTGGCATGATTTACACGCTATCTTTGGTACACAATCAACAGGTGAACAAGCACAAGCTGTGGCATTGGCAGCAGGCTCATTGTTTGCCGTTATTTCAGGTGGGCCTGGCACAGGTAAAACCACATCGTTGGTAAAACTACTCGCGGTATTGTTGGCGCAACAACCAAGCATGCAAATCAGACTGGCAGCCCCCACGGGTAAAGCTGCAGCACGCATGATGGAAGCCATCCGCGAAAAAATCAATACCCTGAATATTGATGCATCAGTACGCCAAGCGATACCGACAGATGCGTATACCATTCATCGATTACTGGGGTTTGATGGACGTGATTATCGCCATCGTACTGAGCATAGATTAGCATTGGATTGCCTGGTGATTGATGAGGCATCCATGGTTGATTTACCCATGATGGCACGTGTAGTGGATGCTTTGCCCACACATGCTCGCCTTATTTTGTTGGGGGATCGAGATCAACTGGCATCCGTAGAAGCAGGCAGTGTGCTGGGCGATATAACGGGGAACGGTATGACCATGCACCAGCAGAGTGAAGCAACGCGGCATTGGCTTGCCTCACTGCATCGTGGCCAGCCAATCAAACGCATCGACAAAACATTTCCTATTGCTGATGCGATTGCTTTGCTATCAACCAGTTACCGTTTTTCTGGCGATAGTGGTATCGCTTCTTTGGCAACAGCAAGCCATGCTGGGGATGCAAACGCAGCTGCTGCATGTTTTGATCAGCCATATGCTGATATTGTATGGCAACACAGCAGCACAGGTATTACCGAGCAAGCGGCAACTGAATATGCCAAATGTTATGCCCAAACAGCCGAAGAAACATTGCATCGTCTTGATTCTTTTCGTGTCTTGTGTGCCATTAAAAAAGGAAGTGTTGGTGTTGAAGGCATCAATCAAGCCATTGCTGCGTTCTTACAACAACGTGGTATCGTGCGAGGCATGCATGGCATGTTGATCATGATTACCATCAATCATACTGGTTTGGAATTATTCAATGGTGATGTTGGTTTGATTTGGCGTGATGATAAAAACGACAACATAAAGGCATACTTTAATCAGCTTGATGGTGGTGTTCGGGTTATTCCTTTGACCTCATTGCCTGCTTACGTACCTGCATGGGCGATAACGGTGCATAAAGCGCAGGGTTCAGAATTTGATCGGGTGATGCTGGTATTGCCTGACAACGCAGATAACCCATTGCTTGACCGTGCGTTATTGTATACAGCGATCACCCGTGCGCGTCAGTGCTTTATGCTTTATGCCACACCTGCAGTATTAACATCAATGATCGAACGAAAACCCCATCGCAGCAGTGGGTTGGCCCAGCGACTGGGGTGGAGTGCGTCTACTCCTA
>JAUZQQ010000088.1 GCA_030950905.1 Mariprofundaceae bacterium | reverse complement strand
TATTGTTTCATGATATAGCCAAAGGGAAAGAAGGGGATCATTCATTAGTGGGCGCACCCTTGGCGTACAATTATTGTTTGGCATTGGGTTTGCACGAAGAACAAGCAAAATTTGTAGGCTGGTTGGTAAAAATGCATTTGGTGATGGCTATTACCTCACAGCGTTTTGATTTATCGGATCCCGATGTTATTCAAGGATTCGCCGAAAAAATTTCTGATAAAGAACGATTAAATTACCTATTTTTGTTAACCGTTGCGGATATTACTGCGGTTGGCCCTACTGTTTGGAACGATTGGAAGGGAGGGTTGCTGATGACCCTGTACCGAGAAACAGCACATTATTTATTGCGTGGTAATGATTTGACCCATGGCATCAGCCAACGGGCTAAAGGACGAATTACACAAACGCTAGAACTGGCACCAAAAGATGAGCAACTGCATTTGCAAACATATTTGCAACAATTACCCCAGCGGGCATTGATGCATTATTTGCCTAAAGAGTTATTGGTATTATCACGCACCCTTGCCGAAGCAGGTGGGAATCAATACGTCCATGCATATTTTGACCAAGAAATTGCTGTATTTTCAATTGTTGCCAATGAACGACAAGGACTGTTTTCGAGTTTGGCTGAGGTGCTATCATCAGGCTGCCTTGATGTGCTTCGCGCACAAGCGTTTGCCTTAAAAGGGAAACGAGTATTGGATGTTTTTTATGTTCGCAGTGGTGAAGGTGTGGCTTTAATGGATGATGATTTATTGCGTTTGAAAAAACGTATTGGCAATATTATCACACAGCCATGTTTTTCAGGCAGTCTGCGCCCATGCCATTATAAACACCATGTGTTGATGGAGCAGGTGTTACCCCATGTGCGTGTTTTACCACAAGCCTCAACCTGGCAAACAGTGTTTGAAGTTACAGCCGCAGACCGCCCTGGCTTGCTGGCGAAGCTGGCTGGCATTATCAGTGCCGCGAATATGATTATTCGTGGGGCATCGGTTTCAACATTTGGTGAAAAGGCCGTGGATGTGTTTTTTGTTACCACCATGGACGGTGCATTGCTGGATGATTCCAGCCAACAAGACTTGTGCAAAGGCTTGTTAAAAGAAGCCATTATTTCAACCGATGCTTGAGCAATTTTTGGGGTTGGCTGGCGCATTGTTGGTGTTGATTGGTTATACCTTGGTGGTATTAAAACCGGATTGTACACAGCCTGCATATACCGTTAGTTTGTGTGGTGGTTTGCTGCTGCTTTGGTTGGCAAGCTTGTACCATAATATAGGGTTGGTGGTACTTGAAGTGGCATGGGTGGCAATTAATGCATGGGGTTTGATGCGGCAACGATGAGTCTTTTCAGCTCACCACTTTATTTTGCGCCAAACACGATTGCGCTTTGGCTTTGTTGGCCGCAAGAAATAAGCGAACCATCATTGTTGGCACAGTATGAATCTGTATTAACCCACGATGAAACACAACGCAAAAATCGTTTTCATTTTCATAAACACCGCCATCTTTACCTTGTCACCAGAGCGATGGAGAAAACCTTGCTGGCGCGTTACAGTGGCATTCACCTTAAGCAATTGACATGTCTACGTAATGCTTATGGCAAGCCATACCTTTGCCAAAACGGTATTCATCCCCTGCTGTATTACAACCTATCACACACCGATGATTTGATTGTGATGGCTTTAAGTAAGGGCTGTGAACTTGGCGTGGATGTTGAATCAACCCATCGAATTGTTTGCCGCGAGGAAATTGTGCGTTCTTATTTTGCAAAAAGTGAAACAGATGATATTCAAAAACAAGCCACAGAAAAAGAAAAGAACATTCGCTTTTATCAATATTGGACGTTAAAAGAAGCCTATATTAAAGCGCTCGGCAAAGGCATCGGCAGCAACTTGGAAAGTATTCACTTTGATTTGACTGATTCCAAGAAAATAAAACATACCGATGAAAACAACCTTGATAATACGTTGTGGCAACATTATTTATTTACCACCGAAAAAGGACACAGTATCGCGCTGGTGCTTGATAGCAGGGAAAAATTAAAGGTGAATATGCGAACCATGATTCCAATGCGCTAAGGTTTACTGGCTAAATGTAGCCACTTGATTTTAGACTGAGAATTAGCGAAGGTATTGGCTTTGGAATGGAATAAATAATTGGAGTGTACATGCCTGATATTGGCTTGGTTGAATTGCTGGTGATTGGTTTGTTGTTGTTTTTGCTGGTGGGGCCTGAACGTATGCCAGAAGCTTTGAAGCAGGCTACAGATGTGGTGCGCACAGTACGTGCTTGGCTAAGCAAGGTTACCACGGCACTCACAGAACAAGCTGATGCAATAAAAACCCCCATCGAAGAAATAAAAACAGATGCAAAAAAAGATTTGGTCAATCAACTTCCCTCGGTTGACCACGGCTTAGGGCAAGTATTAAGTGATTTTAAACGTGCCATTGATGAAAAGCCTATGGACAGCGCAAAACCATCAAACCCAGCCAAACAGGCACAAAAGAATGAATGATGGCAGAAATCAGGAAGGGTTTACGCCAATGAAGGCGCATTTGTTGGAGCTTAAACGGCGATTAACGATTGCATTGCTTGCATATTTCTTGGGCGTATTGGTACTGATGAATTATTCGAGCATCATGTATGATATTTTATCGCTTCCCTTGCGCCAGGTTTTACCTGAAGGTTCACCGATGGTTTTTATTGGCGCGCCTGATGTGTTTTTCACGTATTTAAAAATCGCATTGGTGGTCGGCTTGTTTGCAAGCTCACCGATCACCATGTATCAATTTTGGGCTTTTATCGCGCCAGCATTGTACCGGCATGAGCGACGTGCTTTTTTTGGCTATACCCTATCCAGTGTGGTGTTATTATTGGTTGGTGGTTTTTTTGCGTATTTTGTTGTATTTCCATTGGCTTTTGCTTTTTTTCTTGGTTTTGCCAATGAACATATTCAAGCCATGCCTGCTGTGCGAGAATATTTAGATTTTGCATTAAAACTATTGTTTGCTTTTGGCCTAAGTTTTCAGATTCCTATTGTTTTGATGCTGCTGTCACGAATGGAATTGATTGACCCAGAAAATCTTGCCAAAAAGCGGCGTTTTGTGGTGTTGTGGATTTTTGTTTTTGGTGCATTGTTGACCCCACCCGATGTTATTTCTCAAATCATGCTGGCCATTCCGATGTTGGTATTGTTTGAAATCGGTTTATTTTTAGCACGGTTGGCACGCAAGCGAGCCTTGGCAACGAAAAACATTGCATAAGTAGAAATTTTCTCGCGTAACATAAAAAATCAACCAAGTAAATAGCAAGCCTTTGCTATATTTTTAATGCAAGTACCCCCTATAATTCGCCCATCAGCTGTTCATTCGGACAGTTTGATAAAGAAAGAAGTGTGTTGTGTAAAAACAACGATGGCAGGAGAGCCATTGAGCTAAATTGATCATCATACGGTTGGCAACGCCGTTTACTCATTTTAATTCATAACCATGTCTGGGCAAAGCATGGTTGTTTCAATGGCTCTTTTATATAAAACCAGGGCTTCGTAAGGGGTTCTGGTTTTGGCTATTAAAAAATTTATGAGCAATATATTGAAATTATTACCCAGGCTTTTTTATACACTGGTTTGTTTTATGCTGCTTTGTCCTCTTGCAATAGCCAGTAATGACCATGCCATAGAAAAATACCAAGTTCATGAGGCGATGTTTACTGCTGATGCAGTAGATGTTCATCTAACACCTCAACATGAAGAACCGTATTCATCAAGCTGGCATCGTATTACACTACCGCACAACTGGGATAATGCTGATTATATTTACCATCGTGATGGCTGGTATCATTTTCACTATACATCAGGCGATCCGCTTACAAGGCAACATGCCATTTATTTACCCCGTTTAAATATGAATACTGCGGTCTATATTAATGGTGAACTGCTAAACAATGGCGGTGACTTTAAAGAGCCCATGGCAAGAAACTGGAATCGCCCCTTATTGTTTATTATTCCTGAGGCTATGTTGCATGGTGGGGTGAATCATATTGTCATTCATGTTAAAGCTTATTTAAATAGCGGCGGTGGTCTTGGTTATGTTTATATTGGCCCTGCCAGTGTGCTTAAAGGTGATTACAGGTGGCATTACCGAACTTTTATCTCTACGACCATCGTATCATGTTCTATTACAGTGGCCTTGGGGTTGGCTATGCTGTTTTTTTGGTATTTACGCAAAGAAAAAACTTTTTTTTGGTTCGCGCTGGCTAATTTTTTATCAGCGTTTTATTTATCCAACCACTTTGTTCAAAACATCCCGGTATCGCGTCATGTATGGGAGTGGGCATTTCATTTTTCTATTGATGGTTTTGCTCTCTGCTTGATGTTTTTTATGCACCGCTGGTTAAAGTTAAAACGCGCAGCCTTAGAGAAATATGTATCCATATATCTTTTTGCATCCATGGCTGTATTATTTTTCTTGCCAGAATCAATGATGATGCAGGGGTTTAATATCAACCATATTGTTTTTATTGGTGTTGGTACGTATGTATCATGGCTTTTATTAAAAACGTGGGTTCAAAAAAAGAATCATTGGCTATTGTTCCCTTTGGCAGCATTGCTATTGGATGTTTTGTTTTCGATTCATGATTGGCAGAAATTGATCAATGGTACAGCAAACAACGATCATTACTTAATGCCTTTGGGTGAGCCTTTGATGCTTTTCGTGGTCGGTGCTTTTTTGGTGCATCATTTTGTCCAATTGCACAAACGCTCTGATCAATTCGCGCTCGAATTGCAGAAAAAAGTTATCCAGACCACGATTGCATTGCAAGAAAAACACAATGAAGTCAAAGCCTTAGAAGACAAGCAATTGATTAAAAATGAACGCGAACGTATTTTGCAAGAACTGCACGATGGTATGGGTGGGCAGTTGATTTCGGCAATCACACTCGTTGATAAAGGGCAAGATAAACTGGCATTAAAACAGATCTTACAAGACGCATTGTTGGATCTTCGCATGGTCATTGATTCATTGGATGAAGATACGCGTGACTTAAGCAGCCTCTTGGGGATGTTGCGCATGCGTTTGACCCCACAACTAAAAGCACACGGTGTGCAACTATTATGGGATGTGAACCCCGCTGTTAAAACTGAAGGTTTAAGCTATGAAGCCAGCCTAAACACCTTGCGTATTGTACAAGAAGCTATCACCAATGCCCTGCGCCATGCCCAAGCAAAAAAAATTCAACTTCGCTTGGATTTATGCCAACGCTCAAACGGTATGATGATCGAGGTTTCTGATGATGGTTGCGGTATTAAACAAGGCATTGCAGGCCGTGGTATGGGGCATATGCAAGAGCGCAGCAAACGCATTGGCGCAGAGCTGGAAATTTTATCATCTGACCAAGGAACTCGGATTATAATATGTTTGCCTGGCAATGTTTAGATCACACTATTTTCGGATAGCCTCCTGCGGGATTATCTAAAAAACTATTTTTTTGACAAATTGATAAAGACCTATATAATCGGATGCTAGGAACCTAGGTTTAATTTTTAGAAAAAAAATAAGCCTAAAGTAGGGTTGAAGTTGAATGAAAAAAGGAGTTTTTAGAGATGAAAAAATATTTTTCTAAGATATGGTTTTTTATTTTACCATTTGGCATGTCACTTTTGCCAACAAATCTAGTATTTGCAGATGGCGTTGATGGCGCTTTTATGCCTGCATCCAAAGTCACACAGCAACAGACAGTATTAAAAGTTGCTGCTGGTTCTCAGGCATCTGTGATTACCTTGTCTGTGTTGCCAGCCAGTGCCAAACAAGCAACGTCTGGGTCCAATAAAGGTGTTGCAATGCAGATTGGCGTTGAACGTGATTTGCCAACAAGTTATGCAAAAGGTTTAAGTTCTATTGCCTTAAATTGGCAGAGCACCAATGACGGCGGTATGGCTGCAGTGATTGAAGTGCAAGACCCTGGTGCATTGGCTGTACGTTTGGGTTTAGAAATTGAGAGCATAACAACAGGAACGCAGATACGTTTTTATGGTGCAGGCATTCAACCACAGGTTTATGGGCCTTACCCACAATCTGGCCTGAATATCACTTATGAATCATTGGGAAGTTTGTTTTGGTCGCCCGTTATAGATGGTGCGAGTATTTTCATGGAAATTTACTTGCCAGCAGGTATGACTACAACGCAAGCGCCTGTGATTCGCCGCATCAAGACATCACACCTTTGGGCTGCCGCAGGCAATGGCTTTAAAAGACTTGCTGATATAGGACAATCTGGCGCATGCAATATTGATGCTGCATGCCAAACACCTTGGCGTACGGTTAATAAATCTGAGGCTAAAATAACCTTTCAAAGCGGCGGCGGTTCTTTTCTCTGCTCTGGAACGTTGATAAATGACCTCAACACAACAACCAATGTGCCCTATTTTCTTACTGCAAGACATTGTATTTCTACATCTGCAGCCGCTTCAAGTATTACAGCATTCTGGAACTTTCAAAAAACAACCTGTGGCGGAGCCAATCCAACAACAGTACAGCAACAAACAGGGGGCACTGCCTTGCTGCGCGTTTCTGCAACAGAAGATATGACGCTTCTTCGTTTTAATACCGCCCCTCCTGGCGGTCTTTTTATGGCTGGTTGGAGTACAGCCGCCGCCGTAACAAACACCAATGCTACGGGCATTCATCATCCATCAGGCGATTTAAAAAAAATCAGCAATGGTCGTACTGCAGCCAGTTATTACAACGTCTCTATGACGGGAACCACCTATAGCTCAACAGCAAATGCGGCAGGGCATTGGTTACAGATTCAATGGGCAAACGGCACAACAGAAGGTGGAAGCAGTGGGTCTGGCCTGTTTCGAGATTCAGATCAACGTTTGATTGGCACACTAAGCGGAGGCGGAGCCTCATGCGCCAACCCTACAAGTCCTGATCAATATGGGCGATTTGCTTTGTTTTACCCACAGGTTCGGTCATTTTTAGCAGGCACAGGGGGCACAACGGGTGGTAGATCTGTAATGTTAGCACCCACCCCAGGTTCTACGCTTACATCCACGACAACTACTTTTAGATGGCAAAATACGGGGGCAACACAATACTTTCTTTATGTAGGAAGTGCGCGTGGTGCAAGCAACATATACCGTGCCAGTCAGGGAACAGGCACATCCAGAGCGGTATCAAGACTACCCAGCAATGGCAGCACTGTTTTCGTTCGTTTGTGGACAAGGCATGCTGGAGCAGCTTGGCGGTTTAATGACTACACATACACCAGTATGCGTGGAGCAGTAAATTCAACGATGATCAGCCCAACACCAGGCTCAAGATTAACAGGAACAACAGCAACGTTTACATGGAGAAATGTAGGGGCTGCCCAGTACTTCCTTTTTGTTGGAACTACGCGTGGTGCAAGCAACATATACCGTGCCAGTCAGGGAACAGGCACATCCAGAGCGGTATCAAGACTACCCAGCAATGGCAGCACTGTTTTCGTTCGTTTGTGGACAAGGCATGCTGGAGCAGCTTGGCGGTTTGTTGATTATACTTATGTTGCATCTTCTTCAGTAAGCACTACCCTTGCTACGATGATTTCACCAACGGCTGGAAGCACCCTCCCTGCAACAACAGCAACCTTCACATGGAGAAGTACAGGTGCTGTGCAGTACTTTTTGTATGTAGGTACGACACGCGGTGCTAGAAATATATACAGTGGTAGCCAAGGAACAGGAACCTTCCGTACGGTAAGTCGATTACCCAGCAATGGTAGTCTTGTTTATGTACGGTTGTGGACTCGTTTAAGCACTGGTTGGCGTTTTAATGACTATACTTACCGTGCCGTATCTGGTGCTGCTGCACAAAGCTACCATATTGTTTTAACATGGGGAGCAAATCCTAGGGATCTGGACGCGCATTTGACGGGGCCAACGGCAAACAACGTCACGACACGTTTTCATACCTACTTTGGGAGAAGGGGAAACTCTGGAACGAGCCTTGATCTGGATGATACATCATCATTTGGACCTGAAACTATTACGATAGCCAATTGGTTCACAGGAACCTACCGCTTTTCCGTTCACGACTACTCTGACCGAGCAAGCACTACAAGTTCCTTACTTTCTACCTCTACTGCTACCGCTCGAGTTTATAGTCCAACTGGATTGATTGCGACTTATAGGGTACCAAGAGCTGCAGGCACATTATGGACTGCCTTTGAAATGAATAAAACAGCAACAGGTATTACTATTGTTCCTGTCAACAGGATGAGTTTTACCAGTAGCGCTGCTACTGTTCGTAGTTCATCGGCATCAACGGACTCTGCAATCATCATCAATGATGCGGTAGCCAAATAACCCAAAACATTTGCTTGTTGTTCTAAAACAACTGAGGGTATTGAATAAGGGGCATCCTTCATATTCGACCAAAAGCAGTTGACACTTTACCACCTTGTAGGTTGGTGGTGAGGGAAGCGAATTCCAACATCTTCTGGTTCCCATGCTCTGCGTGGGAACCCATACCGGCCTATCATTCTGCCACTGTGTATGCGTTCCCACGCAGGAGCGTGGGAACGAGGGGCAAGTGAACTAAAGTGTAAACCAAGACATGAAGGATGCCGAATAAGGGGGAGGTATATACCTCCCCC
>JAUZQQ010000087.1 GCA_030950905.1 Mariprofundaceae bacterium | reverse complement strand
AACGATGGATGATACGAACGAAGATCCCGTTTATGAATTAACGTTAGCCATGGGCTACCATCAAACCACTGCCACTTTACATTTGGGGCCACGCAGGGACGGTTGGCCTGTTGATGGTCAAGAAATGGAAAATTTAAAAAGCATTGTTCGTTTTGCAGGCATGAGTTTAGAACACGCACGCCTCACGGGTCAACAAGTTCAAGAAGCACGGCTCGACTCATTGGTACGCATCACCACGCAATTGCATTCCCATGATCTTAAAAACCGTTTGCACGACCTTTCTTTTTTGGCGCATCACATGAAATCTGGCAAACTCGATGAAGAAGAAACCCGTCGTATGGTAACAGCTATTCGCAAGGTTGTTTCTCGTATGCAGGCCGTTATGCAACGCATGGCTGACCCCAATGCGCCGATTAAACCACGCCTTAAAGCCCATAAAATCAATAGCTTGGTGCAAACGATTGTGGACAATCATTTGTGGCCTGAAGGTGTTCAAGTGCATTGCCAGTATGATTGTTCTGGCATGGCGATGGTGGATGCTGATATGTTGGAATCGGTGATCAACAATTTATTTGACAATGCAATTTCTGCTATGGACAAACAAGGTGTATTGCATGTTAGCACAAGTAGTTGTGACCATGCTATTGCTATCAGTGTTTGCGATCATGGCTGTGGAATTGATGCCACATTTTTAAAATACCACTTGTTTCAATTGTTCTCAACCAACAAAGAAAGTGGTTTAGGCGTTGGCTTGTACCTTAGTGAGCGTATGATTGCTGCCCATCATGGGCAGTTGCGCGCAGAAAGCGCAGGCAAGGGGAAAGGTTCCACCTTCATTATACGCCTTCCCTTATGGCAGGATGTTGGCGAAACATAGCTGCCGCACGCACTTGGCGGACAGGAGTAAACACCATGCCTTTTCATCGCACTATTTTAATTGTTGACGACAATGAAATTAACCGTCTAAATTTACGTTTACTGCTAAAAGAGCAATACCAAGTTATTGAAGCAGGCGATGTACTAACGGCGGATGATGTATTGTCTTCCCATCGTGTCGATTTGTTGGTGCTGGATCTTGCCTTACCACCTGAACCCGACAACCCACAAATTGGTATGGCATATTTAAAACGTTTGCAACAAGACAGTCCTGAAACCCCCATCGTTGTGATCACAGGGCATGATGAACGTGAACTCGCCCAGCAAGCCATGGCACTCGGGGCTTCGGACTTTTTTGGCAAGCCTTTTAATCCCGATGAAGTTTATGAGGCGATTGACCGAGGTATTACACTTTTTAGTTCCCAGTTGCGCGAGCAAGAATTAAAACATGCATTACAAATTCATGTTAACCATCAATTATTGGGCGAATCTGCGGCGATGCAGGCTTTGCGTTTGCAAATTGGCAATATCTCTTCCACGCCATCCAGTGTTCTTATCCGTGGTGAAACAGGTAGCGGAAAAGAGTTAGTGGCCAATCAGTTGCATTTACAAAGCAGTCGTTTTAAAGCCCCTTTTATTGCCATCAATTGTGCAGCAATGAGTGAGGAGCATTTAGAAAATGAGTTGTTTGGTCATGAAAAAGGTGCGTTTTCAAGTGCGGAAAAACGCAAGTTAGGCTGGTTTGAGCGCGCCAGTGGCGGCACATTGTTTTTGGATGAAATCTCTAGCCTGCCACGCGCCATTCAAGCCAAGTTGTTGCGGGTGTTGGAGCATGGTGAGTTCTCTCGCCTTGGTGGTGAATCAATGATCCGTTGTGATGTTCGTTTGTTTTGCTCCACAACAGAAGACCTTGAAGCTTTGGTGCGTAACAATGCATTCCGTGATGATCTTTATTACCGCATCAATGTATTAGAAATTAATGTTCCGCCTTTGCGCAACCATCTTGAAGATTTGCCCATGCTTTGTGACTCCATCCGTTTGCGAAAATCTGCCCTGTGTGGCCGTCAAGTGGAGGGGTTTTCCGATGCTGTAATGGAGCAGATGGCGCGTTACAGTTGGCCTGGTAATGTGCGAGAGTTAGAAAATGTTATTGAACGAGCCGTCGTTTTAGCCAATAGTCCAATAGTAGAAACATTGCCTTCTTTGGATCATGCAGCGAATACGTCGTTGACCCATGACGCATTGGAGCAGTGGTTTTCTCTGTTGCCTGATTCGGGTATTCGCGCAGACAAAGCCCTCTCAAAATTTGAAAAGCGATTGTTGCAAGAGGCTTTAAAGCGCAATCAATATATCAAGGCGAGAGCAGGTCGATGGCTGGGTTTTGGTGATCGTTCCAAAGATAAAATGCGCTACTTGTGTGATAAATACGATTTATTTCCAGAAGGGGAAACCGATGGACAAACCGATGGGTAAGACACGTCAAAGCATTAAATATACCTATTTATTTTCTATTTTTGTATTAATAATGACCTTCAGTAACACTATCTCAGAAGCAAAAGAGAAAAAGAACGAATACCTTTATTTTAAAACAATGGTCATTGCACCCTACCAGAACATGCGTGAATTTTTTGACATGCCCGATCGTTCAGGGCGTTATGAAGTAAGTTTACTCTCCGATGCGATGACACCATTAACCATGCATATCGTTCGTATGCTTGGTGAGGAAGAAAAGACCATTAACAAGCAACGCAGCTTTCACTTGGGCGATCACCGCTTGCAATACCATTTTAATAATCCCAAGGGTATTTATGATTTGGCAGTTGAAGTGGCGAACTCAAACCCAACCATGAAAATAACGGTATCCATTATTGTGGTTGAATTACCTGACACAGAAAGATAATATGAGCGCTACTTTTTAAGGTCGTGTTGTTAATATGTCTATCGAATCAAACCAAAAATTAGCCTTGGATGCAATAAAACAAGGGGATTACCCTGCTGCTTTGTTGGCTTTTACTGCCTTGGTCAAATTAGAACCCCGCAATATGGAATTTTGCTTGATGGCTGCTGAAATCGCCGAAAAGGAAGAAAAAAAAGATTTGGCTGCAAAGTTTTACGCCCATGCAGCCCGCTTTTATGTCTCTTTAAACAATATTGGCCAAGCGGTGGTAATGATGAAACATTATCATCGGATTCACCCCCATGAAAAACGCTTATGCCGTCAGCTTTTTGACTGTTGCAAGAATTGCAACCGTGATGACGATTCGCCTTGCCTGCCTTTGTTGCCAGTGAATGATAAAATACGCTTGTCGCTGCATAATCACGATCTTTTTTCATGGATCAGCGACCATGCTTTTAATGCTTTATTGCCAGATGTTGAGATTCAAACCTTTGAAGATGGTGATGTGATCACACGTGATGGTGAAAAAGCCGAAGCCCTCTATTTGATTGCCCAAGGTGGGGTATTACCCCGTGTCGTAGAATCAGAAGAAACCCATGAATTGTCTATTATTCATGAAGGAGGAATCTGTGGCGAGGTTCCATTTATGACTGGGGGGCAATACCGCACCGCTGATTTAATAGCCGTAGAGAAAACAATGCTGGTTTTGATTCCTTATACTGCGATGAAAGCATTGATTCAGACCTACCCAAAGGTTGGTGCTTCCTTGGATGCATTTTATCAAAAGCATGTATTGGAACGACAATTGGCATGCACCCCATTCTTTGATATATTACAAGAGGATGAACGCAAGGCGATAAGCCAGAAGCTTCAAACCATTCACTTCAAAGCGGGCGATGTTTTATTCTCAGAAGATGCGAGCGAACCATTGGATGTTTTCATTGTCCGTTCAGGTTGGTTGTCGGTAAATGTATGCATTCAGGGTCAAGAATCACTTATTTACACGGCCAAAACCAGCCATGTGCTGGGGGATACTGGCATACTTGCAAAAAAACGACATTTCACAGTTCGCGCTATATCAGATGTGGTCGCTATGCAATGGTTAGCAGATGATTATCAACGGTGTTACGATCAACATGAAGAACTTCGCCATCGGGTGGCAGATCGTATGATTGCTTATCAAGAAGCAATCAGTGAACTTCGCTTGGGTAATGATTCTACATTTGTTGAAGTTGATATAAACAATCGCTCATTGTTTCGTGATATTTACCGCTGATTTATTGTGTTTAAAATCAGGGTCAGAGTAGTCAGGGTCGGCTTCGTCATAGCGACACTTATCGCCTGCGAACTTCAGCCAAGCGCTGCCCAAAAGAATTTAATCAACTATTTCTCATTGAATACCAACGTAAATGAAAAAATGGGTTAATCATCAAGCCTAAAAAAACACAAGGACAAGGAATATACACCATGCCGTTACCGCAAAATCAGGAATATATATTGCAATTGTTGATGCCAGCGGCGGAACAGGGGTTGACTACAGGTAAATTAAAACTGGGGGCAAAGGAGAGTCCGCGTCGGCAAGCATTGAAACAACTGCTGCATGAAAAATCCATCGGTAATTTGGGTTCTGCAACACGGGCGCGTTACGTGCTGGCTCGTTTTTTTCACCCGCAGCAGCATGCCGAAGCGTGGTTAAAAGAAAAAGTTTCCGCAATCAACGGGCAATCAACGATTCGTCTTGCCAATCAAACCAAATTACTCAAAGAGCTGCCTATTGGAAGCATTCGTCAATCGGGTCGGGCAGCGGCGGATCATTTGGTAGCAACGGGAGGCTTAGTGCGACTGCACTTTGGCGCGTCTATATTTTTATTGGATCCTACCTATTGTCGTGATGCAGGTACAAACGCGGCAACGCCACAAGCTCCGAAGCAGGAGGACAATACACGCGACACCACGCAGCTCATGGCTGCATATACCACGCTTGCTGCACAAACAGGTTTTTCCAATGTGGAGATTTATGCCTTACAGCAAGCTTCGGGGTGGTCGCTTGCTGCACTGCAAGCGCACCTGTTGCTGATGTGTCGAGAAGGCAAGGCGGTGCTAAGCACGGGCGACTGGTCGTTGTCATCCACCGAAGTGCGCAGTGCAGTGATTGAGGTAAATGGACAACAACGCCTGCTCGTGCGTTTTAAATCCTAGTCATGAACCCTTTTTCAAGCAGTATCGTTATTGAACCGCGCCAACTTACGGCATCGGTGCGCACATTAAACCAACATGTATTGGATGTATTGCAGGAACGTTTTCAACCGTTGTTGCGAACGCCTTGTGCCGAACCCAAACACCTGGAGCAGGTGCAATTCATCAGCTCGCCGCAACCCTGGTACGGTAAGTCGCATTTGATTGGTCGCTTGTTTCAAGAGCTGCGCGGCAAAGCCTCCTTGATCTATTTACGTCCGTTTGAAAACCCTGGCACTTGCTGGAGCTCTTTGCTGATCAAAACTATTCAGGAGTTGGAGTACCCCGACAGGGAAGGTGCGGAAACACAGCAGTTGGAAGAGTTATCCCATGCGTTGTTGCAGTTTGCCTTTGCTCACCTACCCAAGCCTCCGCCCAATATTATTGCCTCTCTTTCCTTGGCATCCTTTCGGGAGAACATAAAATGTATTGAGTGGGTGGATCGCCACCATCAAATAATCATCCGCAGTATGAAAAAACACCTTTTCCCCTCGCCCCTCAAGTTACGCAGTGGTGTATCATTGCAAAGTTGGTTGAGTGTATTGTTTCGTTATGCTTACTTCCCTCATGATGATGAATCACGAGAGAACTGTTTGGATTGGTTAAAAGGCAACGGTGTTGATAGTGACTGGGCAAAAAAAGTTGGCGTACGCCCTCCCGATAACCCCAAGTATGATTTGGATAGCAGTGCCAGCAATGAGTTGTGCAAAAACCGTCTGTTTGACCTGTGTCAGCTAGCAAGCTTCTTCCGACCTTTTCTTTTCTGTTTCGACCAAACGGAGAACTACGCCAAAGACACCGATCTAGCCCGTTGTTTTGGTATCGTGCTGGAAAACATGGTGGCGATGGCGGATAATCAAATGACGCTGATGACCAGCAATCAAGCATCGTGGTTGAACAGCATCAAACCGCATTGGGAAGAGGCACATCAACATCGAATCAGTCCATCCTTAGAGTTGGAAGGGATGAATATCAAACAGGCGCAAGAGTTGTTGCAGCAACGGCTTGGCGAGCTTCCTGTCACACAGCAAGCACGCGGAAAGTTGATTCAGCAAGGCGAATGGTTAAATGATCTGTTTGCGATTGATCATGAAATCAGCGTGCGTGTTTTTTTGCGGCAATGTGATGAACAATGGTCGCGTGGAAAAATGCACACTCCTATTGTAGCAGATGCCATCACACCACCGCCAAACATCGCCGATGAGCATCAGCAGCGTATGCAATCGCTGTTGCAAGGTTCAACGCAGCGCGAGAAAAAAGCCATGCGGTATAATCCCGATGTATTCCAATGGCTGTTGACTGAGGTGGCATCGGCATGGGGTAATGTGGTGGTAGATACCCAGCGAGTACGTTGTTTTTCATGCTGTTGGCAAGAGAGTAATCAGAGCGTTTATTTTGGGCTTGAAGACTCTTCGCATCATTTACGTTGGCGAATGATTACCCGTGCTGCCGTCGCGGTGCAACAGTCAAAACAACAAAACGTATCCTGTTTGGTTTTGCGCACGCCTGATTTGCCACCCATCCCCAAGCCCTCTTGGGCAGTTATTGGGGCAGAGATCAACGCTGCACAACAACACGGTGCGCTGCGCATTGTGGCGTTAGATGCAGCACAAACGGCATCTATATACAGCGCTTACGCCCTGTACTTGGATGTCCGTGAAGGTAACCTTCCCCATGAGACGGTAACATCCGTGTTGGCATTTGTGCGAACATTGCTCACACCGTTGTGGTTGGATCTTCGCACCCTACCGACGCAACAAACAGCGACGACACAAGCGGTCGCTACACCATCATCCATAAACACGCATACATTGGCGCAACGTGTCGCAGAAACAGTCTGCCACGAACGATTTATGGCACTCTCGGAGCTGGTGAAACGAATGCAAGAGCATGAAGGTGCTGTCGTCAGCGTGATTAACAAAAACAGCAATATCAAATTACACCGAAGTCCCGAGGAATGCACGGTTCAATGGCACACATCAGCGTAACACAACTGGCACACGCCTGTGCCGATGAAGCATGGTTGCAGCGTTGGCTGGCAGGCGAAAAACCTGCTACCCAGTGTTATACACCGACAGGGAAAATGCCCGTACATGGCACGGTTTTCCACCATATTGTGGAGCAGTTTACCGAAGACTTATTGCGTAAGCATACGGCACATGGCAACGATGAATCGCATACGTTATGGCAGACGATGTACGACACTCACGCCTACAACGCACTGAAAAAGCTCATTACAAAAAAGTATTCAGCCTCCTCATTGCTGCATTTAACGGCTGCGTTGCAAGCTTTTTGCCAGCATATTCACGCCATGCGTTTGGCAATGGGAGCCGATGAATCGTGGTCATCGTTGTTCCTTGCACAGGAATTTTCGTTAAAGGGTGTTGTTTTGTATCAGCACCAGGGTGTCGAAATCATGGTCAACGGTCGCATGGATGCCGTGCGACGCGATGCTCAACACGCGCTGTATGTGGTGGATTACAAATTGTCACATGGCAATAAGATGAAGCAGGACATGCTGCAACTCTGTATTTATGCTGCCATGTTACGCAAAGCGAGGCAGGGACTGGCATTTCAAGGGGTGCTGGAGTACTACGAACCAGAAGTGCAACCAACCGTTGTTTCAGCGGCGGATATGACGCAATTGTTTGATGATTGCGTGCAGCCTGTGTTGGCAAGAATGGTAGAACAGAGCCCAAGGGGGGCAACTGTTTCCACGATGGGTGATGACGCAGCAGGAGCAAAAGCTGAAGTCGAAACGGAGACAGATTTATCGCAATGCATTGTGGACAGCTACGCGGCGTTTCGTTTAGAGGTCACGGTGACAGGGAAACAGGCTGCACCGCAACTCTGGCGTTATCAGCTACGCCCTGGTTATGGCGTAAAAGTTATTTCGCTCGCTAATCGCGCTGCCGACCTGCAAGTAAGTCTTGGTTTACCAAACAAGCCACTGATACAAGCGGGGCAAGGCTGTGTCACACTGGATATTCCTCGCCTCCCCCCACAATTGGTGGCATGGCAGGCTTTGGAAGTGAAGGATGTGGGTTCGTTGCCCTTCCCCGTTGGCGTGGGGATCGACGGCGCACCGCTCATCGCTGATTTTACCGATGCACACACCTGCCACGCCTTGATTGCAGGTTCGTCAGGCAGTGGTAAAAGTGAATGGCTAAAGTCGTTGGTAGCCTCGTTGGTGGCGAACAATAACCCTGAACAATTATTGTTATCTATTGTTGATCCAAAGATTTTAACCTTTGGCAGCGTGAAGCAGTGTTCGCACTTGGCTGAACCGATTATTCATGATGTGCAAATGGCCATTGCCATGTTGCAGCAACGGGTTGCTGACATGAATCAACGCTACCAACAACTCGCTGATGAGGGCGTGGAGTCATTGGGTGAGCGCATGCGTTCGGGACGTACGGATATTCCGTGGCATGTTATTATTTTTGATGAGTTTGCCGATTTGGTACTGGTCGGGAAAAGCGAAAAAACTGAGTTTGAACAGTTGGTGGGAAAAATAGCCACCAAAGGACGGGCTGCGGGCATTCACTTGGTACTTGCCACACAACGTCCTGACCGCCATGTGGTTACAGGGCAAATCAAAGCGAATCTGCCATTAAAAATATGCCTGCGCGTCACCTCCGAAGGCAACTCGCGTATTATTCTCGATGAAGGCGGTGGCGAAACACTGTTTGGTCGCGGTGATTTACTCTGCGACCGTGGGCGAGGCATCGAACGCGCCCAATCACTCTACATTGCAGCCGATACATTGGTGGAGCTGACGCGAAGCTTCAATTGAAGAATCCACGATGGGGGGGTCAGGCTTGAAAAGTTGAATTTTTAATGGCATCAAGGACTTCTTCGTGCCTCATTTTTATAGATTCCTCATTTCGGATGTGATGCCGCATCCTTTCTGCTGCCTTGCTAAGGGCGGACAGGTCACGACCAAGCTCCTTAGCAAGAGTGGTGAGTTTTATACCCTCGTTATTCTGAATGAGCATCGCAACCATCCCTCGAATCTCTGAACAGGGGCGACCATTACCAGATTTATACATTCTCTCCAGCTCAACACCATACACTTCACACACTGCCGTCAAGATCTCCATTGCCTTTATGGGCTTAGAGATACCCTGATCAGATGTTTTGATCGCAATATCAGCAAAGTGATCTGTGCCAAGAATCTGTCCGAGGTGAGAACCATGGTGAAAGTCCTTGCGGCGCTTCTCCCCGTGACCCTTTTCAACAAATTCAGCATAAAGCGCTCTGGCTTGCTGCTCATGGCTGGAAAATCGATCAAGCACCTCTTGAGTATGCAACCAAGAGTT
>JAUZQQ010000086.1 GCA_030950905.1 Mariprofundaceae bacterium | reverse complement strand
CCAACCATGCGCCAATGCCGATGCATCCATCCACGCATGCAACAAATACAAGAAGTGCTGCACCCGTAAACAATACGGATTTATTACCACCAAATCCAAAGACGGGGCAGTGTTATGCTCGTGTTTTAATCCCCGCAGTATACAAAGAAGAGAAAAAACGCCGCCTTCAAAAAGAAGCATCATTTAAGCTTAAAGCACATCACCCGACCTATAAATGGGAAGAAAAGAAAGTTTTAGTGAAGGGTGAATATGAGGTCGCTAAATTAATTCCTGCCAAGTATGAGTGGCGCACCAAAAAAATCATGGTCAAACCTGCGCATACGCATTTAAAGGTGATTGCTGCAAAGTACGACTGGAAAGTTGAAAAAATACTGATTAAACCCGCCTATTCAACATGGAAGAAGGGGCGTGGTCCGATTGAAAAAATCAATAATAGCACTGGTGAGATCATGTGCTTGATTGAGGTTCCTGCTGAATACAAAACAGTAAAAACCAAAATATTGACCGAAGCAGAACACACCATCAAAGAGCCCCATAAAGGTGTGTACAAAACGATCAAAAGCAAAGTTATGGTTGCTGGGCCAAGAATCGTAAAAACAAAGGTTCCTGCTGTTTATAAAACAGTCAAAGTGAAACTTGTTGACCAGGTTGGCGTCGTGGATAAAATTGCAATTCCTGCCGTTTATGAAAATGTAACCGAGCGCACCAAGGTTTCTGATGGTTATTTAGAATGGCGCACCATCCTTTGCGAAACAAACACCAATGCAGATGTTATTCGTCATTTGCAAACCGCACTTCGTGATTCTGGTCATAACCCAGGCCCCATTGATGGCGTGATTGGCGTCAAAACCATGGCTGCTGTTAAAGCTTATCAGCGCGCTAACAACCTGCCTGTTGGCCAACTGACACTGGAAACATTGCGAGGCTTGAAGGTTATTTAACCCAACAACTGTTTTTAGTATAGTCGATCATAAAAAAACGGAGGCCTTTGCGCTTCCGTTTTTTTATGGTTTTTGTAGCTTGCCCTATGAAGCGGGTGCAGGTAAATAATTACACCTTGGATTCATTCACTGTTTTTCCTATACAATGGGTAGTAAGCATTTTTGGTGCGCCGCGACTGAGCGGAAAAAGGAAGTTTAACCCTCATTATGATTCATGAAGTTAGTTTATTTGGCGCATTGCTCGCCGGTTTGTTGTCGTTTTTATCCCCTTGTGTGCTGCCTCTGGTTCCCGCTTATCTTTCGTATATCAGCGGCGTATCGGTGGACAGTTTAAAACAAGCGGGAAAACACGACAGCGTGCGGCGTACCGCCGTGATTCAGTCGCTGTGGTTTATTCTTGGTTTTAGTCTGGTTTTTGTCTTGCTCGGTGCATCGGCAACGTGGTTGGGGCAATGGATGTTAAGCAATATGGCCGTGCTGGGTAAAATAGCGGGTATTATTATTGTGGTTTTTGGTATTCATTACACAGGTATTATTCGCATCCCTTTCTTGATGATGGATGCACACTTAGACACAGGAAAAATAAACGCCAAAACTGGGGTGGGCGCACTGATGTTAGGCTCTGCTTTTGCCTTTGGTTGGACACCTTGTGTTGGCCCTATTCTCGGTGCTATTTTGACCATGGCGGGGGCGCAACAAAACGTTAGCCAAGGTGTTTTTCTCTTGCTTGCTTATTCGGCTGGCTTAGCGATCCCATTTTTATTGGCTGCATTGGCAACGAACGAGTTTTTACGTTGGTCAACCCGCTTTAAAACGCACTTGCATTGGGTAGAGCGAATCTCTGGTGTATTATTGATTGTTGTTGGGGTGATGATCTTTTTGGGTAGCTTTTCCACATTGTCCGCTTGGTTGATTCAGTATGCTCCTTGGTTATCAGACATTGAATCAATGATTGCACCATAAAAACACGCTGTATTTTTATATAAAAAATAGGAAAGAACGCCGTCTAAATGAGGAAAACGCGCAATCAAGCATGGGGAAACGCAAGCAGGCTCTTTTTTGGCCGAATTTTTACGCTTGCCTTTTTGTATTCGCGATGCAGAGTTGCTGGCTAATAGTGAAGATTAAGATCCCGTGAAGATTACACTACATCATCTTCACACTTTGTGTTGATCATGATTTTTCACGGTATTCTAACCTACCAAAAGGGGAGGCATTCATGCTCGGAGACTTTATTGAAGCATCTGTTAACTTTCAGAATGATACTATCTACTTGTTGTATTTAGTGGTTACAGTCTGCACATTTGGGATTGCATTTATTATGTTCTGGTCTGCAAACAAAGAAGATAAAAGCTGAGTTTTTTGTGAAAAACATACGGAGGGATTATATGAAATATTTGCTGGGTGCATTGTGTGCATGTGCAATGGCAACCGTTTATCCTGCGCTTGCGTCTGCATCTGCGCACGAGGGCATGGGAAATGTTGATAATGGAAGAAAGATTTTCCAAGAAGGCAAAGGGGATGCTGTACCAGCATGCCAAAGCTGCCATGGTATGGATGGCCTAGGCAACGATGATATGGGAACCCCACGATTGGCCTATCAAGTGGATACTTATGTTTTAAAGCAATTGAAAGATTTTGCTGCCGATAAACGTACCGACAATACGATGAGCGTCATGAATGACATTGCCAAATCTTTGCTTGAGCAAGACAAAAAAGACCTTGCCGCTTTTGTTTACACCTTAAAAACACCATTTATGGGATCAGACTTGGATACACTTCGTGAAAACGATGTCGAGGTTGGAAAACCATACAAAGGTGCTGAAATTGTTCACTATGGTCTGCCAGATCATGGCGTACCAGCTTGCCAAAGCTGCCATGGTTATAATGGTCGCAGTGTCGGACGCATGTACCCTGCTATTGGTGGTCAGCGTTACCAATATATTGTCAATCAATTAACGGCATTTCGTGCTGGTGAGCGAACCAATGATTACAAATCACAGATGCAAAAAGTAGCGCAACATCTAACCGATGATGATATTCAAAATGCTGCTGCCTTTTTAACAGGTGCCAAACCTGTTTCTTCGGGTAACCCAAGAGCACCAGAACATATGTAAAACAACGACTCTTCGTTGTGTGAAACATAAAAAAAGCGGGGCAATGATGCCTCGTTTTTTTTGTTTGGATAAAATAAACCCCCCGCAAAAGGATTTATCTATGCCCTTTATTTGGCGTACCGTATTTTTTTTAATGGTCTTTTTTTACACGACTTCTGCATTTTCTGCAGAATCAGCTATCGATGCCTTTTTTGGCGAAGTTAATGGGGGCTTGGCATCAGTATTGATTTTTGATGTCATGCCATCGTATATTTCGGATACATCCATGCCTTTTATTGTCGCTTGGTTGATTGTCGGTGCGGTTTATTTAACCGTTCGTTTTGGCTTTATTAATGTGCGTTTGATGGGGCATGCCTTTCAAGTTATTCGCGGCAAGTACCAGCAGCCGCAAGACCGTGGTGAAGTATCCCCCTTTCAGGCTTTAACCACGGCATTATCGGCAACTGTTGGATTAGGAAACATCGCAGGCGTGGCTATTGCTATCAGTATTGGCGGGCCAGGTGCAACTTTTTGGATGATTGTCGCTGGTTTTTTTGGCATGACCGCCAAATTCACCGAAGTTACCTTGGCGCAAATGTACCGCGAATACCGTCCAGATGGCCGCATCATGGGCGGTGCTATGGTTTACCTGTCGCGTGGACTGGCTGAAAAAGGATGGCCAAAGACAGGGGCGAATTTGGCTGTGTTGTTTGCCATTTTGTGTGTTCTTGCATCGCTCGGTGGTGGCAATGCATTTCAAGTATCACAAGCTTTAAGTGCTGTTTCGCAGCATGTTTCAATATTAGAAAGCATGCCTTGGTTGTTTGGTGTATTGATGGCTATTGCTGTTGGTTTGGTGATTATCGGCGGTATTCGCCGCATTGCCCACACCGCTGAGGCCATCGTTCCTGCCATGGTACTGCTCTATCTTGCCGCTTGTTTGTGGATTATCATCACCCATTTGCCTGCTATTCCTGCGGCTATTGTTATGATTGTTCACGAAGCATTTGCGCCCATTGCAGTAGCAGGCGGCATGGTTGGTGTATTGGTACAAGGTTTTAAGCGGGCTGCTTTCTCCAGTGAAGCAGGTATTGGCTCAGCCGCTATTGCCCATTCCACGGCCGCCGTTAAATACCCAGTTCGTCAAGGTCTCGTTGCCTTGTATGAGCCTTTTATTGATACCATTATTATTTGCACCATGACTGCCTTGGTGATTATTTTAACCGGTGTTTACAATGCACCAGAATATGCAGGATTGGTTGCAAGCAATCAGGGCGCAGCATTGACATCGGTGGCTTTTGGCTCTGTGGTTTCATGGTTTCCTATTCTTCTTTCTGTATCTGTCGTTTTGTTTGCTTACAGCACCATGATTTCTTGGTCGTATTATGGCGAGCGTTGTTGGACGTATGTGTTTGGCGAATCTTTTTCTATGCTTTACCGTTTGATTTTTTTAAGTTTTATTATTATTGGCTCTGTGGTTAGTGCAGGTAATATTTTAGAATTTAGTGATTTATTGTTGCTCTCTATGGCATTTCCTAACTTTATTGCACTGTATGTATTGCAAGATAAGGTTGCTGATGCTTTGCGTGAATACCTGCATAAATTACGCAATGGCGAGATGGATCAAGAAATTTTAAAAAACAAGTGAGAATATAAATGAAAAACAATGCATTGGATGAAATAATCCTTGTTGATTGAAGAAAAAAGCTTGGCAGGTCGCACGGTTTTATTGGGTGTCGGCGGCGGCATTGCAGTGTACCGGGTGGTAGAACTTGCGCGCTTGTTGATCAAGCAAGGCGCAAAGGTGCATGTTATCATGACCCGTGCGGCGCAGGCGTTTGTAAGCAAGCTTACCTTTGAAGTGTTGACGGGCAACCCCGTTCACAACGACTTGTTTGCCTTGGCTGATGGTCAAAGCATGGGGCATATCAGCTTGATTCGTGCGGCTGATTTGTTATTGATTGCACCTTGCACAGAAAATTTAATGGCCAAATTGGCACATGGAATTGCCGATGATTTTTTAACCACCTCTTTTGCAGCGCGTCAGAATATACCCACATTGATTGCCCCAGCGATGAACCCTGCGATGTGGTTAAGCCCTCCTGCGCAGCGCAATCAGGCTTTATTAAAAAAAGATCGCATCATTGTCATAGCCCCTGAACATGGCGATACAGCCTGTGGAGAACAAGGTGTGGGGCGAATGGCTGATCCAAAATGTTTGTTGGCGATGGTCATTGCCGCACTCACGCCAAAAACACTTGCAGGGCAATATTGGGTGATCAATGCAGGACGAACAGAAGAGCCTTGGGATGCCGTTCGCGTATTAACGAACCGTGCCAGCGGTAGTTTGGGAAGCCTTATGGCATCACAAGCAGCCATCATGGGCGCAAAGGTCACTTTGGTGGCAGGGCCTAAAACACCAAAGAGCAACCATGCTGTGACCCGGGTGGATGTACAAACCGCTGATGATATGCTGCATGCGTGTGAAGATGCCGCTGCCCATGCTGATGTCTTTGTTGCCAGTGCTGCCATCAGCGATTACCGTTTTGCCCAACAGTATAAACACAAGCTCAAACGACAGGGCGATGAAGTTTTAACGGTTTCGTTATTGCCCAACCCCGATATTGTTGCCCATATCGCACAACTAAAATACCGCCCCCGCCATGTTATTGCCTTCGCCGCAGAATCTAGCCAGCACTGTGATTATGCGCGAATAAAACTTGAAAAAAAAGGCGTGGATGCCATCATTGCCAATGATGTCAACACTATGGGAAAGGATGTTGCCAGTGGCTGGTGGTTAACAAAAACAGCATGCTGTGTGTTAGCGAAGACCGACAAAAAAAACTTTTCTCAACATATTATATCTTGTATTTTGGAGCTGGATCACCATGCCTGATGTTATCCCTTCGCCTATTCTTCCGGTTCTTTCACCCACGCTCTCTATTTGTATACTGCCCCATGGCAAAGACTTGGGTTTACCCCATTATGTGACGGAGCATGCAGCTGGAATTGACCTGCGTGCCGCCATTGATCATATGGAAGTGATTTCCGCAGGCCGTTGGCTGCTGATCAACACAGGTATCAGTATCGCTGTGCCAGAGGGTTATGAAGCCCAAATCCGCCCCCGATCGGGGCTTGCATTAAAGCATGGTGTTACGGTATTAAATAGCCCGGGAACTATTGATGCGGACTACCGTGGCGAAGTGAAAGTATTGTTGATCAACCATGATGATGTGGCTTTTTATATTGAACGTGGTGACCGTATCGCCCAGATGGTGATTGCACCTGTTTGCCAAGCAAAGCTTGCGTTTGTTTCAGGGTTATCGCCAACACCCCGGGGCGATCGTGGCTTTGGCAGTTCAGGGGTGAAGTAATTAACGCACAGTTTATTACCTTTGAAGGTGGTGATGGCGTTGGCAAAACGACCCAAATAAAGCTTACCGCAGATTATTTAATAGCGCGCGGCATAGATATATGCTGCACACGCGAACCTGGTGCAACAGACTTGGGCGTGGAAATACGCGCCTTATTGTTATCTGCTAGGTTTTCCCCTGTTCCTGAGGCCGAGCTTTTTCTTTTTCTTGCTGATCGAGCACAGCATGTGTCCACATGTATTGTTCCTGCCTTGGCAGCAGGGCGTTGGGTATTGTGTGATCGCTATTCTGATTCAACACTCGCCTACCAACTCGCTGCAAGGCGGCTTGTAACCCAAAACAACAGGCTTCAAAGCATGCTTGATTTTGCAGAGTTGGGTGTCAAACCCGATACCACCTTGTGGTTTGACTTACCCCCGCAGCAGGCTCTCGAACGTTTGCAGCAGCGCAGCGAAACCCCGAATAGGTTGGATGCTGAAAGCATGGCTTTTCATCAAGGTGTGTATGATGGTTTTTTGGAGATCGCCAAAAAAACACCACGCATTCACCGTATTGATGCAACACAGGGTATAAAAAGCATTCAGCAACACATTCAAAACATCATCACATGAAAAGACCCCTTGGCTTTAGCCATGTAGAAGCGCGTTTTCACGCTGCTTTGGCACAAAAAAAATTGCACCATGCTTGGTTGTTTCACGGCCTTTCAGGCATCGGAAAATCTATGCTGGCCAAGGCTTTGGCAGCAGACTGTTTGTGCTTAAATCCAAACTTGCATGGCACTGCCTGTTATCGATGCCATGCTTGCCTGATGCTAGAGCAAGGTGCGCACCCCGATTACCTTGGTGTTTCACGGCTATGGGATAGCAAAAAGAAACGAGAAAAGCGTGATATTACGGTTCAACAAGTGCGTGAGTTGTTAGACTTTTTATCGCTTTCAAGTTTTGACCACGGCTACCGTGTGGTGCTTATCGATTGCTTGGATGATCTGAACCATCAAGCATCCAATGCCTTGCTTAAAGGTTTGGAAGAACCCAGTGCTGGTGGCGTATTGCTGCTTGTATGCCATGATGTTCATCATGCCATGCCAACCATTCGTTCCCGTTGCTTATTGCAGGCCTGCCCCCCTTTAAACCAAGAGGATTGCAGCAACGTATTGGGCACTTTTTGTTTGCCTGAAGCATTGCTGCCGCATGCCACGGTGTGGGCCAATGGAAGGGTTGGTGGTATTGACGTGTTATCAAGCCCTGAAGCTGGCAGTGCTGCATTAACATTGCACCACAGTGTAAGCAAACTGCCACGTTGTGATCTGGCAGAGCTGCAAGAAACCTTGCAATCAGCCGTTTCACATATTCCTCACCCGTTGATTGCGCGCATTGTTTTTATGGCGTTGCGTGTTCAAACAGCAACAAGTGTAAAATCTTGGAAGAATAAAACCATTACCCTGAATGCCTTACAAGGTATTCTTCGTTGGCCTAACGATGTTCACCGTCACACCCTTCGCCCCGTCCCCACCTTGTTTGATCGTATGATGCAACTAAGGATTGCACTGAGAAAAGCCTAACGACCTCTCTATTGGCATTCATCTTCGTTTTTAGCACATAAAAAAAGCATCCCCCGAAGGGGATGCTTTTCATTTGATGCAGGTGCGCTTATTCGCCGTTGATTTCTCTGAATGAGTTACCAGAACTGCTTCCGTTAGCGCCTGTTGAAGGTACCAAGGTCAATGTTGGTGTTCCACCCGTGCTGTTGAAAAAATAACCACTCGTGCCATTGATGCAAGTACATGCTATGCCATCAAGCGTGGTTGTCGCGCCGTTTTCAGTATCACCGTTTTCAGTATCACCGTTTTCAGTATCACCGTTTTCAGTATCACCGTTTTCAGTAT
>JAUZQQ010000085.1 GCA_030950905.1 Mariprofundaceae bacterium | reverse complement strand
CAAAACCCCTTGCTGCCACATTTGAGGCCATATAATCCATATGAAACATATTCATGTCTGTGCAATGGGCAGGAAAATCATCGCACACCAATTTCCAATCAATCGATAATGCTGCCCAAATATCACCAGAAAAAAGAAAATGAGATGTCGCATCCCATGTGGTAAAAGCAGCGGGGGAATGCAAATGTGGCGCAGTAATAAAATGCAAGGCATGTGTTTCACCACAAGAAAAGACTGGGGTTTTTTCGATGTTATGGTAGCGATAATTCGCACACCCATAATGGGGCAGCAAGACATGTGCCCGTGGGGAAGTGATCACGCATATATCAGGGTTAATTTTCAACCACTCGGGAAGGGATGATGCCACATCAGGGTCTTGGTGGCACAGCACCAACGCAGAAACATCTTCAGGCGGCATTATTTGTGAAACGCGCTCGCATAATTGTGTGGTAAAGGCGATAGAGCCAGGATCAATAAGTATATGGTGTTCACCTGAGCAAATTAAATAAGCATTGCAACGAAACGCTGTGTGATCCGTTACACCCAACCAATAAATGGCATGGTTCTTTTGCTCAAACAGCAACGTAGGCATGCTTAAATTTATAACAATATCAGATAAATTTACATTTTGAGCCATAAACACCCCCAGCGTATATATTAGTTAAGAATCTATTACCAAAGCAACATTGATTTGCCCCAAAACAGGCTCACAGCTCTCAATTCGTACATGCACGGTATCCCCCAACGAAAATAATACTATTCCGCGAGGGGAACGCAAGCAATGGCGGCGTTCATCCAAGTCAAAATTGCCAGGCAACGACTCCAAGGCGATGGATGCTTCTGCCAATGTTTCCAACAATTCAAAAAACACCCGCCGTTTACTGATGCCTGAAATCACTGCCGTTTTCACTTCACCCAAATGTCGCCTATGGTACAATGCTGCAAGCATATCTCTTGTATCCCATTCTGCCCGTTGTGCTGTACGTTCTTGGCGTGAAATATGTGACCCAATAGTGCTCAAAGCATCTTCATTGCTGGCGTAAGGGTCGTTTTGCTGTGTGATCAACGCTTTGATTTGGCGGTGAATCGTTAAATCAGCATAACGTCGAATAGGGCTGGTGAAATGGCAATAACAATGGTAAGCCAGACCAAAATGGCCTTTATTGTTTGTTGCATACGATGCTTGTTGCATGCTGCGTAACATCAAACGGTGCAACACATGGCCCCACGGCTGTTGATCGGCAAGAAACAGAATGCGTTGTAAATCAGCGGGGCGAAAACCCACCCCTTTGCGCGGCATTGGAATGGGAAGACCAAGCGGTGCAAGAAACTCATTTAGGCGATTGATTGCTGCCATCTCGGGTGCTGGATGGGTGCGGTACAAAAATACACGCTGTGCCTTTTCGAGTTCTTCCGCTACTGCAATATTTGTCGCCAACATCATCTCTTCGATCAAGCGATGGGCAATATTGCGTTCACTGCGTATCATTGCCGTGACGCTGCCTTTTGTTACCACGATGGTAGATTCGGGTAAATCCAAGTCCAAAGCACCACGAAGCTCACGACGTTGCAACAACATGCGGGTAAGACTGGCAGCATCTGACAGCATATTTTGAACATGATGCTCATCAATGCCGTTTGTATCACCATCTTCCAGCCAACGGGTCACTTGTGCATAAGTAAGCCGTGCTCGCGAACGAATCAATGACTCAGAAATACGTACCGCCCGACAACGCCCACTTGCATCAATGCGCATTCGCACCACCATGGCCAAGCGCACCACATGAGGGTTAAGCGAACACAAGCCATTAGAAAGGGACTCGGGCAGCATCGGAATAACCCGATCGGGCAAATAATATGAATTACCCCGCTGTTTGGCTTCCACATCCAAATGGCTTCCCACAGCCACATAATGCGCCACATCGGCAATCGCCACCCATAACTCAAAGCCTTCACCACGCGGAATCACGCAAATAGCATCATCAAAATCTCGTGCATCTTCACCATCAATGGTAACAAAAGGCAAATGCGTTAAATCGTTGCGGTTTTGATGCTGGCGAATATCAATATCAGGCGCACACCCCCTTGCCTCGCGAAGCACCCCATCAGGAAAGGCTTCTGGCAATTGATGCTCACCTTGCACAATATCAATCAAAGCTTCAACATCCATAGAACGCCCAAGAACTTCTAAGACCTTGCCCCTCAGTGGATCAGAATAACGGTCAAACAATAAACGCACCCAGTCACCATGCTGTGCCTGCCTCGCATCGGCAGCATTCACCAAAATACTTCGTGGAAAACGCCGTGAACGGGGGTTGGCAAGAATAATATTGCCTGCTTGTTCAATGCGGGCAATCATTTCAGATGGCGCAGCATGCAACAGCGTAACAAAACGTCCCGATTCTCGTCCTCGGTATTTTTGCAAGGCTACTTCGATCTCATCGCCATGAATTAAACCCTTGATTTCATCATTGGCCATGTATACATCATCACTTCGACCATCGACATTGACAAAACCAAAACCATCGGGATGCACATGCAATACGCCTGCAACATAGCTGGCACTACTGTGCAATACATTCCCTCGTTGTGCCAACTCTCCTTTATGAACCAAGCGTTTGATACGGTGCTGCATCTCACGAACTTCGCTGCTGCTGGTAACATTTAACGCATGGGCCAGTGGTTTCATGCCCATAGAACGGTTCTTGGCACGGTCAATTTCACGCAAAATATCGCCACTGCTCACACGTGGTTGTGGTAAGGCATCGTCCCAAACCGAGTGTTTTCGGACTTCATTGTTGTTGTTCTTTGCTGGTGATTCCTCTGATTGCCGCGCATGTTTGCGGGCAACTTTTTTAAGCGTACGACGATCAGGGCGTTTGTGCCCTGACTTTTTAGTATGTTTATTACTTGACACTAAAAAGCTCCTTTATAAAATAACGCGCCCATTGCCGAGATGGCGGAATTGGTAGACGCGCTGGCTTCAGATGCCAGTGATCATTGCGGTCGTGCTGGTTCGACTCCAGTTCTCGGTACCATACAAGCGTCCTAAGACGTACTATAAAGCCCGCAAGCATAATGCTTACGGGCTTTTTTTGTTGCTTTTTATACTGTGTAAAAGGACACGGCTTCTTGCCAACAATAACAGTCAACTTTATTTTTCATGGCATATAGACCCATGGCTTACTCAAGCGAAATCACTATTTCATGCCCATGCTCTTTTAGCAATGCATGGCGTTGAGCAATTTTTAAATCTTCAGCAACCATCTCTTCACACATCTCTTGCACTGTGATCTCTGGAACCCAGCCCAATTTCTTTTTGGCCTTGCTGGGGTCACCCAGCAGCGTTTCAACTTCTGCTGGTCTAAAATACCGTGGATCAATTTGAACAATAATGTCACCAACTTTAAGAGCGGGTGCCTTATTACCTTCGATAGCTTCAACAACCCCTTTCTCTTCAAGTCCTGCGCCTTTAAACTTGATGGTGATGCCCAATTCTTTTGCCGACCACTCAATAAATTGACGCACTGAATATTGTACGCCTGTTGCAATCACAAAATCATCAGGGTTATCCTGTTGTAACATCATCCACTGCATTCGAACGTAGTCTTTTGCATGCCCCCAGTCGCGCAGTGCATCCATATTGCCCATGTAGAGACATTTTTCGAGACCTTGAGCGATATTGGCCAAACCGCGTGTGGCTTTGCGCGTCACAAATGTTTCACCACGACGGGGTGATTCATGGTTAAACAGGATGCCATTGCAGGCATACATACCGTAGGACTCACGGTAATTCACGACAATCCAGTAGGCATACATTTTGGCAACGGCATAAGGTGAGCGTGGATAAAATGGCGTGGTTTCTTTTTGCGGCGTTTCCTGTACTTTGCCAAACAACTCAGATGTGGATGCCTGGTAAAACTTTGTTTTCTTCTCTAGCCCCAGCAAACGAATGGCTTCGAGCAGCCGCAGGGTTCCTAGGCCATCAACATCAGCAGTATATTCAGGCGATTCAAAACTCACTGCCACATGCGACTGCGCCCCAAGGTTATAAACCTCATCAGGCTGAACTTCTTGCAGGATTCTGGTGAGATTAGAAGAGTCCGTCAGATCCCCATAATGCAAAACAAAGTGTTTGTTTTCTACATGGGGATCCTGGTAGATATGATCCACCCGCTGTGTATTCAATGATGATGCACGGCGTTTAATGCCATGCACTTCGTAGCCTTTTTCAAGCAGAAACTCTGCAAGATATGAGCCATCTTGACCGGTAACACCTGTGATCAATGCTTTTTTCATAAGCTGCGTACTCTCCCATAAGGAATTTTTAAATCGTTGCGGCAATCTATCGGTATCAAATACCCTTGCAAAGGATTTCCCTGCCGAGTTAAGGCATACAGTCCCAAACAGTTGGGTGTCAAACTTGATCTGGGTTTAAATTAATTTGCAGTCGTATAGCTTAAATTTTCTATCATCCGTCATCACGGGAATACCTCTTGCATTGCTTTGCGATCGCAACTGGATTGAAATTGACCTGTAATTTTCCGAGCTATGACTTAATCATCAGTTCAACGGTGCTGATCGAACTGACATAGACAGTATTGATAGCTGTTTCCAGCGCAGCCCGTTTATGGGGCGCGATTTTATCTGGTTCGGATATAGCCCAGAGAAATATATGCGTATCTATGATGACCTATGCTGCGCTATTAAGTTAAAGGGTGCTTTTTGCATCTATCCAGTTTTCAAGACGGAGTTCGGAGATGCGTGTAAATTCTTTTAGATTATTGCTGACCAGAAATGGGGTCAGAAATGGGGTCACAGAAATGGGGTCAGGCTTCTGCCCTATGGTATTTTTTTTGAAATGGGGTCAAAATGGGGTCAGGCTTCTTCCCTATGGTATTTTTTTGAAATGGAAGCTTGGGTCAGCCTTGGATTCTATGTTTTATTTGACAGAGGACGCAAGTGTTGTGTCCTACTGCTGCCCTTATTGGCCATTAAAAAACTGTCGCATGCCTCGCAGGGCTTGGCGGGTACGGTGTTCATTTTCGATCAGTGCGATACGTACAAAACGGTCGCCTTCTGAACCAAAGCCAACCCCCGGTGATATGGCTACCCCAGCTTCTTTTAGCAGTAACTTAGAGAACTCCAATGAACCCATGGCTTGAAATGGTTCAGGAATTTCTGCCCACACAAACATGGAGGCTTTAGGCTTTTCAGCCATCCAGCCCATTTGATGCATGCCTTTGATCAATACATCGCGGCGGTCTTGGTACATTTGACGGATCTCTTGTACGCAATCTTGCGAGCCATTTAGGGCAGCGCAGGCGGCGATTTGCAAGGGTTGAAAGGTACCATAATCCAAGTATGACTTTATTTTTGCAAGCGCAGCAACAACCTCTTGGTTGCCAACCATAAAACCAATTCGCCAGCCTGGCATGTTGTAGGTTTTAGACAGCGAGTAAAACTCTACTGCCACGTCACGCGCGCCAGGTATTTGCAAAATTGATGGGCATTGATAACCATCAAAAGTTATTTCAGCGTAAGCAATATCAGAAATTACAATTAAATCATTCTCGCGGGCAAAATCAACCACTTTGCCATAAAAATCCAAATCGACCACTTCAGCCGTAGGATTGGATGGAAAGTTAACCACCAACACTTTTGGACGCGGCCAAGAGTCTCGAACAGCCGCTTCAATTTCGGCAAAAAAATCACGACCAGGGCCAATAGGAACAGAGCGAATATCTGCCCCAGCGATGATAAAACCATAGGGATGAATGGGGTAGGCGGGATTTGGAGAAAGAATCAAATCACCGGGGGAAGTGATAGCAACAGCAAGATGCGCAAGCCCTTCTTTGGAGCCGATAGTGACAATAGCTTCTGTTTCAGGGTCTAGGTCTACATCGAATTTGTTTTTGTACCAATGGCAAATAGCACGCCGCAACCCAAGAATGCCTTTAGAGACTGAATAACGATGATTGCGCCCATCTTGTGCTGCCTCACACAGCTTATCAACGATATGTTGCGGTGTCGCCTGATCAGGGTTGCCCATGCCAAAATCAATAATATCTGCACCTTGATGGCGCAACTCCATTTTAAGTTGATTGACGGCAGCAAACACATAGGGCGGCAATCGTTTTATTTTTTCAAATTCAGGCATAAACAGTTAAAGACTCCGAAGGTGTGCGGACAAATAAGCAGGGGCAGTGAATAAATCACCCGCTATGCGATACGGGCGAACAATAGCACAGCGTTAGCGCATACGTAAGAAGCCTTGTATTTTTTTTAAGCTGGTCTTTTCATCAACCAAGGCGATAGGCTTCCCTTGTTCATTGATCAGGTAGATAAAAGTTGAATGATCCACCGTATAGGTATTGTCCGCAGGCGCAACGGGAACATGGTAAGCAACACGCCAATTATCTGCTATGCGTTGAATGTTTGCCGCATTGCCTGTAAGCCCAACAATATTGGGGTGAAAAAAAGCGGTGTATTTTTTTAATAGATCAGGGCTATCACGGCGGGGGTCAAGACTGATCAATATACCCACAACATCATCTTTATTGCTGGACTTTAAAACGTTTGCAATAACAGACATGGCCAAAGGACAAGCGTCAGGGCAATGGGTATAGCCAAAATAAAGCAATACTTTTTTACCACGGAAATCAGCCAGCGATACAATGCCATCCGCCGATTGCAGCGTAAAATCACCGCCAATATGCTGCAACCATGCAGGCGTTTTACTTTGTGTGTGTTGCCATACAGCATTGCCACTGGCTATCCATAAAACAAGCAATAGTATGGTGGATACGATGGTTTGTATTGATTTCATGCTGTCGATTATGCGCAATACAAACCTGCGCGGCAAGTGCGTCAATAAGAAGGAGTCGATATGGGCATGCTCATTGATGGCCAGTGGGAAAAAGACGATGGTAAATGGGCATCAAAAGATGGTTTATTTCGCCGTGTGCAGTCCACGTTTCGATGCCGTATTGGTGATGCGCAATTTCCTGCCGAAAAAAACCGTTATCACCTGTATGTCAGCCTTGCCTGCCCTTGGGCGCACCGTGCGCTTATTTTTCGCAAATTAAAAGGCTTGGATGCCATGGTTCCCATTACCATTGTACACCCCCACATGTTAGAAGATGGCTGGGTTTTTGATAAACCAGATCCACTTTATGGCTTTACACATGTGCATCAACTTTATAGCAAGGCCGACCCGCATTATTCAGGACGGGTGAGCGTTCCTATTTTATGGGATTCTATGCAGCAAACGATTGTGTGTAACGAATCCGCTGAGATTATTCGCATATTCAATACTGCTTTTGATGCTTTAACTGGCAATACCGATGATTATTATCCGATAGAATTACAATCCGAAATTGATGCAATCAATACTTTTATTTATGATGGCATCAACAATGGCGTATATAAATGTGGTTTTGCAACAACGCAAGCGGCCTATGATGAAGCTTTTATGCGTTTGTTTGCTGCCCTTGATAGCATCGAGGAACGCTTGGAAAAACAACGCTATTTGCTGGGAAACCGTATTAGCGAAGCCGATTGGCGATTGTTTACGACGTTGATTCGTTTTGATACTGTTTATGTTGGGCATTTTAAATGCAACCGTAACCGCATTGCCGATATGCCAAACCTGTGGGGGTATTTGCGCGATCTTTATCAGCAGCCAAATATTGCCGAAACTGTCAATTTTTCACATATGAAAGAGCATTATTATTACAGCCATGCTGCAATCAACCCAACGCGTATTGTACCCAAAGGGCCAAGCATGGACTTTAACGCAGCCCACCAACGGGCAGCGATTTTTTAGGAATGGCTTAAGCTTATGGATATAAATGACGCTTTATTGTATGACATTACACGGCAAACCACCTTTGTGTTGCTTTATTTGTTGCTTTTTTTGTTTGCCAAATGGCTTAAAGATTTTTTAACACCTTATGCCATTAACCATGAGCTGACAGGAAAAAATAACCTTGCGGTATCGCTGTGTATGGCCGGTTATTACTTTGGTTTGGTGGCTATTTTTATGGGTGCATTATCTGGCCCTAGCCACGGATTAACAGAAGATTTATTGCAGGTTGGTGCTTATTCCCTGCTTGGCATTGTATTTCTTAATGTGTCTCGGTATGTGAATGATCGAATTATTTTAAGGCGATTTGACTGCACCCATGAATTAACTGAAAAAATGAATGTTGCCGTAGGCGCAGTGCAATTTGGTGCGTACCTTGCAACGGGGTTGATTGCTGCGGCGGCTGTTCGTGGCACGGGTGGCGATGCTTTGACGGCTGTTGTTTTTTTTATACTGGGACAATTATCCTTGTTTCTTTTTAGTTTGGTTTATGATTTTATCACCCCTTATTGCATTCATGAGCAATTAGAACAACAAAACACCGCCGTAGGTGCGGCCTTGGGTGGCACATTGATTGCGTTGGGTATTATTGTGTTCAATGGCGCATCGGGTGATTTTATCAGTTGGCAAGTAAACCTGACTGATTTGGTGATCAGCAACCTTATGGCCTTCGCATTTTTGCCGATTGTTCGCCTGATGATGGATAAATTGGTAATTCCCAATGCCAATTTGAGCGATGAAATCATTGAAGATAAAAACCTTGGTGCAGGCTTATTGGAAGCAACAGTGGCCATCAGCTTTGCCATTGTTTTGGTTAGTGTGGTGTAAACATGGGCATGGCATACAAATTATCAGAAAGAAAAATGCAGCATCTTCAACACCTGCGTCGCATGGGCAATGCGGCTGATGATGAAGATGCCATTGACTGGGGGAAAGTAGCCACAGTGTGCATGATTGCTGGTGTATTAAGCCTTCTTACAGCATGGGTTTATAGCTTTGAAACAGAAAAAACATTGGATGTGCGCCTTGTTCCCAATGCCAATCTAAAAGCTGCCATATCAGGGCCCATTCATGTTGTAAAATACAACGAGAGTTACACGATTACAGTGACCGCATCCATGGCCGTAAAGTCATGGTCATTCATTGAAGGGCAAGTCTTGGATCAAAATAAAAATTATTTATTTTCTTTTGGCAAAGATTTATGGGATGAACAAGGGCGTGATAGCGACGGCTATTGGCGAGAAATTAATAATTCGTATGCCATAACCGTTACCTTTCCCACGCCTGGCAATTATTACATTCGCTTGGAAACCGAATACAACCGCGCACCAAAAAATATCAGCATCAGGGTTAGCAAACAATTAGGCAGCAGCATCCCCCATTTTTGGCTGGGTATTTTTTTATTGCTTGCTGGTATTGTACTCAATGAGTTTCAGAATCAAACCATTAGCCGCACCTTTAATAAAATTGAGTGGGATTGATCATGAATAAAACACGCAAGGCTGTATTTATTACCGTTGGGGTATTGGGCGTTTTGTATTTTTCTTTTTTTTCATTGGCCAGCAATGGTTATGGTTATATGGGCTACCACGGTTACAACAGCAGCCCATCGTTTTTTTACTGGGGTGGGCCTAGCGTGTATTATGATCGGAGTATTCGCAATGGAAGCCGCAGTGGGCCAAACAGCTTGGGTGGAGGTCCAGGCAGCGGAAAATAAGCCGTGCTAAACGAACAAAAATACAGTGCAACATTAATCTATGCTGCTTTCATTGCAGGCCTTTGTTCGATTATTTATGAGTTGCTTATTGCCACCACGGTCTCTTACTTTTTGGGTGATAGTGTTACGTATTTCTCATTAACCATTGGTTTGTATATGGCAGCGATGGGGGTTGGCTCTTTTGTCTCTAAATACATCGACACATCGCTATTAAAAAAGTTTGTGGTGGTGGAGATTTTGCTGGGCTTGGTGGGCGGCGTGAGCATTCCCTTGCTCTATTTTTCTTATAGCGCAGGTGCTGTGTTTATACCTGTTTATGCCCTATTAACGCTGATTATTGGTTTTTTGATTGGTTTGGAAATCCCACTGTTGACACGCTTGATGGAAAATTACAAAGCATTGCAATGGAATATCGCCCATATACTTTCGGTTGATTACCTCGGCGCATTGATCGCAACCGTTTCTTTCCCTTTTGTTTTGCTGCCTTTTTTTGGCGTGTACCAATCGTCATTGATCTTTGGTTTGGTCAATATGTCGATTGGTTTTGTGGTTCTGTGGGTTTTTAGAAAAAACTTTGGCGCGTCTCTATCGTCACTAAACAATGCCACCATCGCTTTAAGCTTGATTATTATTACCATGATTGTTTTTTCTCATAGTGCCTTGCGCTATTGGGATAATAGCTTGTATGATGACCGCATTGTATACAGCGAACAAACACGTTACCAAAAAATTGTATTAACCCGTCATCGGCAAGATGTGCGCTTGTTTTTAAATGGTAACTTGCAATTTTCATCCATTGATGAGTACCGTTACCATGAAGCTTTGATTCACGTTCCGTTATCGCTACAAAAAACACCAGTTCAACGCGTATTGCTGCTCGGTGCTGGTGATGGTTTGGCAGTTCGTGAGTTGCTAAAATACCCTGCGATCAAAGAGATTGTACTGGTAGACTTGGATCAACGCATGGTTCGCTTGGCCAAAGAGAACCGTTATATTTCGGCTTTAAACGAGCACAGCTTGGATTCCCCCAAGGTCACCGTTATTACTTCTGATGCATTTGCTTATTTAAGTGACAATAAAAAATTATTTGATTTTATTGTTTGTGATCTTCCTGACCCCAACAACACGACATTGGCGCGTTTGTACAGCAAACAATTTTATACTTTGGTGCGCCATAATATTGCCGAAAATGGTCTATTTGTTAGTCAGGCAACCAGTCCTTATTTTGCCACTGATGCATTCTGGAGTATCAGTAAAAGCATCAAGGCTGCGCCGTTTGATTATGTCCTGCCTTATCACGCCCATGTTTCATCTTTTGGTGATTGGGGTTTTGTTGTCGCCAGCAACCAAAGACTGAACCCTGCAAAGCCTGATATTCAAGTACCAACGCGGTTTCTGGATAAAAATAATTTTTCTACTTTGTTTGTTTTTGATAAAGATTTACGTAGCAAGCATGATGTAAAAATAAACATGCTGGATCAACCCATTTTGCTTCAGTATTACCTCAAAGGCTGGAAGTATTATGCACGGTAAGTTCAAGCATTCACCTGCCGAATTTTTTCATTTTCTTAAGGTTTCAATAAGGAATATTGTTGTTTAAATCGGGGGGAATAAACCCTTCAATTCGCTCAATCCCTGTATCTAGCGTGCCATCGGGTAATAGCTTTAACCAACGGTAACCAGGAGAGCGATCATCCAAGGTGAATGCCTCTTTTTTCGGTGTGAATTGCACGCTGGTCGAAGGTACGCCCAAGATACGAACATTGCCCCGCAACGTATCAAATGCTTGATGAATATGACCGCAAATAATGGCGCGAACTTGCGGAAAACGATCAATGACTGACCATAATGCATCTTGATTTTTCAAGCTGATTTGATCCATCCAATAAGAATCAATCAGAACAGGCGGATGGTGCAATGCAATCAAGGCATAATCATCGCCAACCGTATTTAAAAAAGTCTCCAAATGTTCAAGCTCTTGATCTGCTAACAAACCACTGACGTTTCCAGCATGGTGAGAATTAAGTGTTATAAGCTGCCAAGAAGCAAGGCATAAGCTGTTATGGTAGCTGGAAATCGCTTGCAAGGCAGGGGGCAACACATTATACAAAAGCGGTACTTTGCAATGGTTGCCTGGCGTAATCATAAAAGGGGATTTCCAGCCTTTAAGCATAGTCGCAAGCCGTTGATACCCTGATTCTGATTGATCTTGAACCAAATCACCACCAAGAATAAACGCATCGGGGTTGGGGTAGTGCTGTTTGGCATGCGCTATGACGGCAGCAAGGCTATCGTTGGCGTTGATCCCTTTGATCAGATGTTCTGGTTCGGCATAAATGTGGCAATCACTAAGATGAAGCAACAATGGAGGGGGGCATGTTTTTTTTCTTATGGTGCTAAAAAATGTTTCTACAATCGGTGGTAGCGATGTGATATGAAGTAAAAATTCATTTTTCTCTGAATCAAGTTGTTTAACAACTTTGGCATAAATATCATCCATGAAAATATTTTGTTGTGCATCAACAATAGATATTTTTACATTGCTATGAACTGTACAGGGCTGCGTTGCAGCAATCTGAATAATAGGCAAGCCCAGCCCAATAATCCTAGCATCCAACGTAACCATCATTGATTTTTCAATCAAGGGCATAAGTTTGATCGTGATCGGTGCATCAAGCGTGGTTAAGGCATCCATTCTTCGTGTGGGCAGCACCAATGCTTGTTCGCCTGTGACACCAGAAATATCATAAAGGTTAATAGATTTTGGCAAGCCTTTGAGCATCACATTGATGGTATTGTTCACTTGAAGCAAACCACGGCAAGCATCTTTTGTGCCATGAGAAATTAAAATTTGTTGGCCGACGGTGTAAGACTCTATTCGCGAGGTGATATTAACAACCTGACCAACAACACCATATTTGCTGCGTTTTTTTGAACCAATATTGCCCACGATAACATCGCCCGTGTTGATGCCAATGCCCATTTCAACAGCGGGATAACCCAAAGCAAGGTATTGCTTGTTTACTTTTTGCATCGCTTGTTGCATTTCAATAGCACAACGAACAGCGCGCAAGGCATCATCCTCTCGCTGAATAGGCGCGCCAAAAATAGCCAAAATAGCATCACCAATAAACTCATCAATGGTTCCTTGGTTTTTTTGAATAAGCTCTGTCATCTCACTTAAGAAAATATTAATCATTTTCACAACAGTTTCAGCAGGCAGGCGTTCGCTAATTGAGGTGAAACCACGCAAATCAGCCATCATGATGGTTAAATTTCGTTTTTCTCCGCCAAAATTAAGTCCTTCGGGGGAGTCAATCAATTGATTGACAATTTCATCCGACAAATAACGCCCAAATGTATCACGAATAAAACGATAGGCTGATTGCAATTTTAAATGTGTTTTAACCCGCGATAGCACCAATGCAGGTGTGATGGGTTTATTGATATAATCAACACCACCCGCTTCAAAACCTGTCACCTCATCACTCACTTCATTCATGGCAGTGACAAAAATAACGGGAATACTTTTTGTTGCAGTATCCGCCTTTAATTGACGGCATACTTCAAAACCATCCATGCCAGGCATCATAACGTCCAGCAAAACGAGGTCTGGTTTTTGTTTTGTTCTGCATTGCCTCAATGCTCGCTCACCATTGATGGCTATTTTCACCTTGTATTGTGATTTTAATACTGCCCTTAATACATCAATGTTTTCAGGTGTATCATCAACCACCAAAATGGTTGGTTTGTGTTGGTTGTTGTTATCCATCATGGTTGATGTTCAAAAAATTGCAGCATTTCTTCGGCATATTGCTTCCGTCGATCAGCAACAGTTTCTTGTAATAATTCGTATGTTTGATAACAACGCTGATAATCATCACCGCTCCAGCGCATTAATACGGCATTGGTTTTGGCATACACTTTTTTGGTTCGAATACTATTATTACTCACTGCCAATTCACCCACAACGTCACCCACTTTAACCGTTTTAAAACCATTGGCTTTTTGACCATTTATTAGACCATCAACAACCAATACCCCCGAGCGAAGCAGGTACAGGTCACAGCTTGGGTCTTTGGTGTTAAACAATACATCACCTGCGCGTATGCCCATGGGTTTCATTTCTTTTGCTGCAGCTTGCCGAATAGGAGGAGACAGAGCTTGAAAAAAACCATTGAGCGTAATTTGACGTTGCAACACATGGTTGCGGTACAAAGCCTCAATACGTTGACCAACAGCAGGGTTGTTTTTTTGTATGCTTTGAATCAACGCATAACGAATTTCTACAACCCGTGTTGCACCATGGGCTATTAGATCTGCTGTGCGTTTTTTCATTTCAATAAATAACGGCACTTCGCCGCATACACCGCCAGTATGAATTTTACCCAAGCGTACACGTTGCTTGTTTTTGTTTATCCATACCTGAAGCTCTCCTTCGGCAATTAAAAACAACGATTTGGCAGTGTCTCCCATGCGCACCAAAACATCGCCATCATTTAAATCATGAATATTCATGTCATCCAACAAATCGTCAAAACAATCGTCATCCAAAGCAGAAAATATTTCACCATAGCGCATGCTATAACATGCTTGATCATCTTTTGAGAGCATGGCCAACAAGGATTCAGGGTCTTCTGTTTGGGTGCGACATTGGCGAAACAGGGTGCGACAAGTTTCTGTGTCTTCGGGGCGTAATTTTCGGTACATTTGCAACAAGGCAATAGATTGTACGCCAGAACCTGAATCGGCATATAACTTGGCTGTTTTAAGGTACCAATTGGCAGCTTTTTCAAGTTCTTCAGCTTGCAAATAACATTGGGCTACTTGAATATGGGCATCAAGATCAGTTGCATCCATGGCTGCCATGTCTTCAAAAATAGCAGCCGCAGCAAGAAAATTGTTATCTCGCATTGCCGCACGTGCTTTTCTTCGTTTTACAATCATACTACCCCTCTCTGCTCAATGTAAACCCGTACCATCATGACAATCTATCGTTGAGAGAAGCATAATCAAGTTGACAATAGCATGGTCATATACAGTTTCTTTCGTTGAATTTTGTTTTTAAACTGTCCCCCATGGCTTAAGGTATCCTCCAATGAACAAATACTGCCGTTTAGATTGTAATCGCCACCGTACGATTAACATAGTATGTTTGATCTATGCTGTTGTTGCATCCGTATCATTTTCACATGCTGCTTGGGCCAAGCCTGATGTTAAAATAAGCATTGAGGCATTAAAAGAAGTGACGGTAAAAAAAGATGGCAAGACAGTCATAAAGCGCGTTCCAGCAAAAGAAGCCAAACCTGGCGATACCGTTATTTTTCAATTGCATTATTACAACAAAGGCGATGAAACCGCAACAAACGCAAGCTTGGTTGATCCTATTCCCCTAGAAACCACCTACGTAAAAGACTCAGCCTTTGGCGCAGGCAGTGTTATCACCTTTTCAGCCGATGATGGCAAACATTATGCAACAGCGGATGCATTGTTTAAAGAAAAAAAGCTGGCTGATGGGACGATTGAGAAAAAAATAATAGCAGCAAGATTTTACACGCATATTCGCTGGGTCATTAAAGAGATTCCAGCAGGAAAAGGTGGGCTTTGCTCTTTTCACGTAGAGTTAAAGTAAAAGGGCATAATTTTGGGCATCCTTCATGTCTTGGTTTACACTTTAGTTCACTTGCCCCTCGTTCCCACGCTCCTGCGTGGGAACCAGAAGATGTTGGGATTCGCTTCCCTCACCACCAACCTACAAGGTGGTAAAGTGTCAACTACTTTTGGTCG
>JAUZQQ010000084.1 GCA_030950905.1 Mariprofundaceae bacterium | reverse complement strand
ATTTTACACTGTCTTAATATAAAGCTGACATTCCCCTGTTCCTAAAAACCTTTTAAAACTCTTTCCCACTAATTTGAAACCCAGTTTTTTCAATACCACATTTCACCCAGAATTATCGACACGAGTCATCGCGAATGTATTTTCATTCTCAAGTCCCTTAAGTAATTTTTCACCTATTGTATTTCATACCCCCAACCTTTTTCATACTGAAATTCATTTGCCCTTTCAGGTACGCCCGCTTGTTTGAGAATATCTTCTTTATACGCTTCTTTGAAAAAAAGCTTCTTCTTCCAAGAAATTTCACCTTCAACCTTGGATAAATTAAGGTTCCCTTTCTTTAGCCGAGTGATTGAGGCTTTAGGCAAACCGTACGCCAGCAATAAATCATAAATAAACGATGCTTTGGAAAATTCGGCGATGAGCTTTTTTAAATTGCGCTCAATGTGTGCTATATTCATTTCTATTTCCCATACCCTAAATCGAGCTCAGTCTTGATCTAAAGTCAATTTTTTAGGCTCCCTTTTAAGGCGGGACAAAACAAACAGCACTCGGCAAGGCGTTATTTTTTTATAAATACCATAACATGAGTGCCATGCTGAGTATTGCAAGAGGAAGGTTCCACCATTGGGGAAAGGTCATACGAACCAATGAGGCAAGACAGCCTGCCATGATGCTCGTTGGAAACAATAAATACCAATCAATGCCATGGTAAGCATGAATGCTCCATGCACACAGTACAGCCGTGGCAAGCACCAGCACCATATGCCCTGCCAGCGTATGTTCGGGATGCAAAGCAATGCCCATTGGCCACAGCGACAAACGATCAATAAGCGCTGCTAATGGAAAAGCCAGCACCGCCACAAGACCAAGCCCTAAACCAAATTCTGGCATTCCCGACTCAAACAATACAGCAACAATCAACAATGAAAGCCATAAACACAATGGCGGATAAGGAAGTGGCGTTGATACGGGGGCTGTATTACCCGACCATGCTTGCTGCAAATCTTGCCATGGAACAGGTTTTAACAATGCGGTGCTAAGCAGCACCGTAACCATCATCAATAAACCAACCCATAGCCATGCAAGCGATACATACACAGGCCAAAGAAACAACCATATAGCGAACATAGGTTGTGTTCCCTGCCATATATCACGCGAAGAAAAACCTTTGCGGTGCAAAAAAATGCCCGCAGCAGCCAACTGAAACAAGCCGATGGCCAGAAACAGCGTGATAAAATAATCCGTTTGCAGTGCTTAACCCAAAAAATATCGAGTCATTGCATGATCATGGATAAAAGAAACTACTTTAATTTACTGTACAAGGTCGGCCAAATTTGGGTGCGAAAGTAATTATCCATTTTTTCAATTTTACCGTTCGTGACATGCAGTTTTCCACCATCTTTGATGATCTCAGCAGCAATATGCCCCTGTTTATTGCTGCGCCATTCAATCTCGGTGTAATACAATTTTTGTAAAATTTTACCTTTCCATGCGATACGCATTGTTAATACTAGGTTTTTTCCTTTATCTGCCACCGACCAATCAGCAACATTTTGATAATTGCTCAGCGGATGCACAAACTTTAAAGCATCTTGACCTACTGTATTTGCTTTTGAATCATGGGAAAAAATACCATTTAATTCTTCTTTGGCACGCAAAACCCAAGGTTGTTCTCCGTTTCCTCGCTGCAAAACCTCACTAAACGACGTGCCTGAATCGGCAGCAATAATATCTGATACCACAATGCTGCATTTAATACGGGAATTGCCTTGATGGTCAGTTTTAACCACGCCTTGAATTAAAGCACGCGCATAATCTGCAGCTTTTAATGTTTTGCGTGCCTTCTCATCAGCAGCATTGAGTTTAATAAGCATGACTGTGTCAGATATCTTATAACTGGCATGACTATCGGGCGAAACACCCAATATACAAACAGGCTTTTCCAGTTGCGCCATCCATTGATCATTTTGGTTCCAAATACGCGCCGTCACCTTGATTAAGTCGCCCTCAATCATGCATGCGTCAGCATGTGCCAACCCCGCCCCCATGGTTAATAACAATAACCAGCCAACCGTAAAATATCTTTTTTTCATAACTCAAGGCCTCCATTTTTTTCTTGTTCCAATAAACACATATCGGCAATAGCATTTAAATGCGTCATTGCCGCATGAAAATCATATTGATCCAAACTTGTTTTTAATTTCCGCATCGCTTCATCAACCAAACCTGCGGGCAACAGTACCGTCAATTCATCCAATATATCCACTGCTTCACCATCGTCTTCCAGCAATAAAGCATTCATTTGTTGAATCAATGGGTAGACCACCGCAATATCAAGGTTGTTTGTTTCACAAGCAGAGTGTTTTGGTGTTTCACAGAACGTAGCCAATGTTTTTTGTACAATAGCATGCTTTGATTCGACATGTTTTAATAAATCAAGAAAACCAGCTACATCACTGTTATTTGCTGAAATATATTTTTCAAGTTTCTCGGCAGCCTCAGCTAATGGTTGTGCACCAATATTGCCAGCCACACCTTTTAAGGTATGCGCTTCTCGGCATGCTGTTTCATTATCACCAGATTGATGACTTTGGGCAATACGCGCCACAATATCCGCCTGACTATGGTAAAACTTATTCAATATCTTTCGGTATAAAACAGCATCTTGTGCCACCCGACGCAATCCCAATGTAACGTCTAAGCATCGCCCGTCAATAAGTCTAAATTCTTGCAACACAGGATCAACTGTTTTTTCTGTTGAAAGCAAATCAACATCAATATCAATGGATGGCTGAATCCAACGGCAAAGCTCTCGGTACATCACCTCAGGCTCAATGGGCTTCGCCAAATGCGCATTCATGCCTGCTTCAATACATTTCTTGGCATCACCTTGCATGGCATTGGCTGTCATGGCAATGATTGGCAAGTCTGCATACTCAGGTATTCTACGAATAACTTGCGTGGCTTCTATTCCCCCCATCACAGGCATTTGTAAATCCATCAATACCGCATCGTAATCTTTTTCAGTGATCATCTCGATACTTTCTTTGCCATTGTTGGCAATATTTACCGTCACGCCAACCTTATTCAACAAA
>JAUZQQ010000083.1 GCA_030950905.1 Mariprofundaceae bacterium | reverse complement strand
CCATCAAAGGGTTCATCACCAATATAGCCTGTATAATCCATGCATACTTTATCGCCTTCTTCCACAGCCTTTTCTGCCGGTTGATAACGAAACTGTGATTGCATCAAGCGGTCAATAACGCCATCAACATCTGCATCATTAACGGTTACATCCCAATGCTCTACAGCCAAGTCCGCCAATGGTTTTAATACCACCGCTGGCCAAGTAGTAACCAACAATTGAAATACAACGACATCTTTTTCTTGTGTCTTTGACCATTCAATTTGTGGTTGCACTGCTGGGATTAAACCAGATTGTTTCAATGCTGGGGCGTAATGTGCTAAGAGCAATGCTGAAACCGTATCTTGATGAAGGTTTTCTGAAAACTTTTTTTCAATCAAAGCATGGGGAACCTTGCCACGGCGAAAACCCGGCAATTGAATATTTTTTGCCAGCAATGTATTCAAGTTTTCTTTATACAAGCGCGTGTATTCATCCTTCGGTAACGTCACATCAATACGATGTTCATTATCAGAAAGTTGTTTCACTTCGGTTTTGATCATCCGATTCATCTCCCATTTAAATGGCTTTGCAAGAGGCTTTCCAAAAAACAGAAACACCGTCCATCCCCAAGTCACCAACAGGTCATTTGGGGATGGACGGTGTTTAAATGGTACGAGAGGGGGGAGTCGAACCCCCACACCAAAGGTACTGGACCCTAAATCCAGCGCGTCTACCAATTCCGCCACCCTCGCTCATCAATGGTCTAACATGCTAAAAAAACATATTAGACCATTTTCTCGACAAAAACTACTGTGCAGCAGCTTCTTTATTCAACATATCACTTGCCGCTGCTGCTGTATTAGCCACGGCTTCCTTGGCACCTTCAACAGCAGTGCTTGCAGCATCCATCGCTGCTTCAGGTGCTGGTGCTGCTTCAGGTGCTGGTGCTGCAACAGGATCTGCAACAGGTTCAGGATCTGCAACAGGTTCAGGCGCTGCCGCTGCAACAGGAGCTGGTGCTACTTTTACAGCAGCATCTGCTGGGAATTGTTCTGGTGCATTGATTTCTGCATCTTGGCATGCAGCCAAACCCAACATTATACTGAGTGCTAGTATATATTTCATTGATCGGTCTCCCCGTCTAACTTCGTTCATCTTGTTTTTCTGCTTGTGCTTTTGCTGCTTCTTTGCGCTTTTTAACTTGGCTACGGAGTGCGAAACCAGTACCAGCAGGTAACAAGCGGCCAAGGATGACATTTTCTTTGAGTCCTGTCAGCCAATCGACCTTACCCGCCAGTGCCGCCTCGGTAATTACACGGGTCGTTTCTTGAAAAGAAGCCGCAGAAATAAAGGACTCTGTATTCAATGCAGCCTTAGTAATACCAAGCAAAACAGGCTCATAACGTGCGGGTGGTTTGCCATCTTTTTGTAACTTGCGGTTCACTGCCAACAAACGCTTGCGCTCAACTTGTTCGCCCGCAACATAGTTACTCGAACCAGGATCAACAACCAATACCTTGCGCATCATTTGCCGAACAATGGTTTCGATATGCTTGTCATTAATCTTCACGCCTTGCAAACGGTACACTTCTTGAACTTCATTGGTCAAGTATTTGGCCAATGCTTCCACACCCAGTACTTTCAAAATATCTTGTGGTGCAGGCGAACCTTCCATCAAACGTTCACCGCGACGTACGCGATCACCCTCTTGAACAATCAGATGACTTCCCTTGGGAATTTGGTATTCCATATCATCACTGCCATCATCAGGGTTGATATAAATTCGTTGCTTGCCGCGAATATCTTTACCAAAGGTGATCGATCCATTAGCTCCCGCAATAAACGCCAGATTTTTTGGTTTTCGTGCTTCAAACAATTCAACCACACGTGGCAAACCACCTGTAATATCTTTGGTCTTTGATGTTTCTCGCGGCAAACGCGCCAATACATCGCCTGCTTTAATCTCAGCACCCAATTCAACATTTAAAATAGCACCAGGTGTTAAAAAATAACGTGCTGCCATGCCCGTACGGGGAATGGTAATAGCATCACCCTCAGGGTCATTTGCATCCACAATATGAATTTGTGGTCGCAATACCACGGTGCGGCTCTCTGTGAACTGCATGATCACACGGTTGGATAAGCCTGTAACTTCATCCACATGATCACGGACGGTACGCCCATCTTCAAGGTCTTCAAAACGCAATTGGCCACTTACTTCAGCAATCAATGGCATGGTGTATGGATCCCAGTCAGCCAACAAGGCAGCCGCTTTAACAACATCACCAGTGGCAACACACAAACGCGCACCATAAGGGATACGATGGCGTTCCGCTTCTTTACCTTGCGAATCCATAATCAACAACTCGGTATGACGGTTAATTACAATATTCGCGCCTTGTGTATCTTGTACCACCACTTCATCTTCAAGTTTCACCGTGCCTTTTACGCGGGCTTCAACCGAAGCTTGCTCTGCCGAACGGGAGGCTGTACCACCAACGTGGAAGGTGCGCATGGTAAGCTGTGTACCCGGTTCACCAATTGATTGTGCAGCAATAACACCTACGGCTTCACCCAACGAAACGCATGCACCATGCGCCAAATCACGGCCATAACATGTTGCACATACGCCTTCTTCGGCCTCACAGGTGAGCACAGATCGAACGCGAATGTTTTCAATCTCTGATGCCTCAATGGTATCCGCCAGTGCCTCGTTCACCATCGTGCCAACAGGTGCGATTTCTTCAGCCGTCACAGGGTCAATGGCTGCCTCTAACAAAAACCGACCCAAAATACGCTCGCCCAATGGTTCAATCACTTGACCACTCTCAATAAGTGGTTCCATACCAATGCCTTGCGTCGTACCACAATCTTGAATATTAACGACAGCATCTTGTGCCACATCCACCAAACGGCGGGTTAAGTAACCAGAGTTCGCCGTTTTCAATGCCGTATCAGCCAAGCCTTTACGCGCACCATGGGTGGAAATAAAGTATTGCAACACCGTTAAACCTTCACGGAAATTGGCAGTGATCGGCGTTTCAATAATCGAACCATCAGGCTTCGCCATCAACCCACGCATACCTGCCAACTGGCGGATTTGTTGCGCTGAACCACGCGCGCCTGAATCAGCCATCATAAACACGGAGTTAAATGTTGGCGTGACTTCAGTTTTTGTACCATCAGCACTGGTCAATGTTTCACTGGATAGGTTGTCCATCATCGCAGCAGCAACTTTTTCTGATGCATGTGTCCACAGATCAATCACTTTGTTGTAACGCTCATCGGTGGTGATCAAACCTTCGCGGTATTGTTGATGCACTTCTTTAACGGTTTGTTCAGTTTCAGCAACCAAACGGTATTTTTCATCGGGAATAATCACATCGTTTAAACAAAATGATGCACCTGAACGGGTGGCATAGGTGTAACCCAAAACTTTGATGCGATCTGCTAGCAATACCGTTGCTTTATTGCCGGCAAGGCGAAAGCATTCTTCGATCAATTTGGCCACTTGTTTTTTTACCAATATAAGGTTGATCAAATCAAATGATAATACATCAGGCAGTACGGTGGATAAAATAGCGCGACCCACGGTGGTTTTTTCACGCTTGCCTCGAATACGACAAGTGATCCGTGCATGAACACGCGCAGCCCCTGAGTCATAAGCGCGAAGTACTTCATCAGCCGATGAAAAAATCATACCCTCACCTTTTTCAAAAGGTTTTTCACGGGTTAAATAATACAAGCCCAACACCATATCTTGTGTCGGCACGATGACCGGCTTGCCTGTTGCTGGCGAAAGCACGTTATTAGAGGCCATCATCAAGGCTCGCGCCTCAGTTTGAGCTTCTACCGACAAGGGTATATGCACAGCCATTTGATCGCCATCAAAATCCGCATTAAAAGCAGTGCACACCAACGGATGCAGTTGAATAGCCTTGCCTTCAATCAAAATAGGTTCAAAGGCTTGAATGCCCAAGCGGTGCAACGTTGGCGCACGGTTTAGCAGCACAGGGTGCTGATGAATAACTTCCGCCAAAATATCCCAGACTTCAGGAATCTCTTGCTCAACCAATCGTTTCGCTGCCTTGATCGTAGAAGCCAAACCTCTGACTTCCAATTTGTGGTAAATAAACGGACGAAACAACTCTAAGGCCATTTTTTTGGGCAAACCACATTGATGAAGTTTTAACTCAGGGCCCACCACAATCACAGAACGGCCTGAATAATCCACACGTTTACCCAGTAAGTTTTGACGAAAACGACCTTGCTTACCTTTGATCACATCGGATAAGGATTTTAATTGTCTGCGGTTATTTCCCGTAATGGGCTTGGAACGACGATCATTATCAAACAAGGCATCCACAGATTCTTGCAACATGCGTTTTTCGTTTCGGGTAATAATCTCAGGTGCGTTTAATTCCAACAAACGGCGTAAACGGTTGTTGCGGTTTATCACCCGACGGTACAAATCGTTCAAATCTGAGGTGGCAAAACGACCACCGTCCAAGGCAACCAAAGGACGAATTTCTGGCGGCAAGACAGGAATAACTTCCAAAACCATCCATTCAGGACGATTGCCTGACTCCAGCATCGCATCCACAGTTTGTAAGCGTTTGGTTAATTTGGTTAAACGGGTAACGGCCTTGGTGGCAGCAATTTGTGCGCGTAACGATTGACGCTGCTCAGTCAAATCAATATTTTTTAACATCTCACGAATAGCTTCCGCACCCATTTTGGCGACAAACTCTTCGCCATAGGCTTCAAAGGCTTCAATGTATTCATCTTCAGTGAGAATCTGGTATTGATCCAAACTGGTCAAGCCAGGGTCAAGCACCACATAAGACTCGAAATACAGTACACGCTCAAGTTCTTTTAAGGTTTTATCGAGCAGCAATCCAATGCGCGAAGGCAAACTTTTTAAATACCAAATATGTGCCACAGGTGCGGCCAAATCAATATGCGCCATGCGTTCACGGCGCACCTTAAATTGAATAACTTCCACCCCACATTTTTCACAGACCACACCGCGATGTTTTAAACGTTTGTATTTACCACACAAGCATTCGTAGTCCTTAATAGGGCCAAAAATCTTGGCGCAAAATAAACCATCACGCTCAGGCTTAAATGTACGGTAATTGATGGTCTCTGGCTTTTTTACTTCGCCAAACGACCAAGAGCGAATTTTCTCAGGGCTGGCCAAACTTATTCGCAAGCCATCGAAATCTTCGACAGGACTCGGCTTTTGGAACATTTTAAGCAGTTGCTGCATGCTTCACTCCTTATCCCTTGGTTTTTTGATCATCTCAAGATCAATCCCCAAGGCATTCAACTCTTTTGTCATCACATTAAATGATTCTGGCAAGCCTGCCTCAAACGACATATCACCACGCACAATAGATTCATACATGCGGGTACGACCTTGTACATCATCGGATTTCACCGTCAACATTTCTTGCAAGGTATAAGCCGCGCCATAAGCCTCTAAGGCCCATACTTCCATCTCACCAAAACGCTGGCCACCAAACTGTGCTTTACCGCCCAGTGGTTGTTGTGCCACCAACGAATAGGGCCCTGTTGAGCGGGCATGGATTTTTTCATCGACCAAGTGGTGGAGCTTTAAAATATACATCTGACCTACGGTAATAGGACGATCAAAAGCTTCACCTGTACGTCCATCGTAGAGGGTACATTGCCCCGTCTCTGAAACGCCTGCTAATTTTAACATGCGATGAATATCTTTTTCTTTCGCCCCATCAAATACTGGTGTGGCAATCGGCACACCGCCACGCAACAGCTTGGTCAATTCAATAATATGATCATCTGATGCATCTTGAATTTGTTTAACCGCTTTCTTATCTTCTTCATAAATATCAAGCAAAAATTCACGCAATACAGCAGAAGATTCACCAGCGCGCAGCATTTCATCCAAACGATGACCAAGCTCACGCGCCGCATGTCCCATGTGCATCTCAAAAATTTGCCCAATATTCATGCGCGAAGGTACGCCGAGTGGATTTAAACAAATATCAACGGGCACACCATGTTCATTAAAAGGCATATCCTCTTCTGGCACAATAATCGAAATAACACCTTTGTTACCATGGCGGCCTGCCATTTTATCGCCAGGCTGCAATTTACGTTTTACCGCGACATACACTTTCACGATTTTAATGACGCCAGGTTTTAATTCAGAACCTTCACGAACCTTGCCAACCTTTTCTTCAAAACGTGACTCAAGGCGTGCCCGTTCACTGTCCATGCTGGCTAAAATATCAGCAATACGTGCATTCACCGCATCATCGGTGACAGAAGCATGGGTTAATTCGCGCAAGGGCAATGCTGTCAAACATTCTAAGCTAACCAGCGTGCCTTTCTCTACCCCTTTGACGCTAATGGCTGTTGCACCTTCTAAGAGTTGCAACAAACGACGCTGAACATTTTTTTCTAAAATACGACGTTCTTCTTCTTTGTCCGCGTAGAGCTTTTCAATTTCGTATTCTTCAATGGATTTTGCACGTTCATCTTTTTCATCACCACGGCGTGTAAAGACCTGAACATTAACCACCACACCTTCTTCAGCAGGTTTGATGCGCAAGGAACTATCACGAACATCACTGGCTTTTTCACCAAAAATAGCACGCAATAACTTTTCTTCTGGCGAAAGCTGGCTTTCACCTTTGGGGGTTATTTTACCCACCACCACATCACCAGGTTTTACTTCTGCACCAATATAGGCAACACCTGATTCGTCCAAATGGCGCAGTGGGTCTTCCCCGGAATTGGGAATATCACGGGTGATTTCTTCTGAACCCAATTTCGTTTCACGCGCGACACATTCAAACTCTTCAATGTGAATGGAGGTATAGACATCCTCTTTGACCAACTTCTCCGAGATAACAATGGCATCTTCAAAGTTATAACCATGCCAAGGCATCAGGGCAACCGTGATATTGCGCCCCAACGCCAATTCACCCAAATCTGTAGATGGACCATCGGCGATAATATCACCTTCGCTGATGGTATCGCCAATTTTAATCGTCGGTCGCTGATTAAAGCAACTGTTTTGGTTTGAACGGCGGTATTTAAACAAACGGTAAATATCCACGCCTGGTTCGCCTTCTACTTGTTCGTCGTCATTCACGCGAACCACAATTCGGCCAGCATCCAAGCTTTCAACCAAACCACCACGGCGAGCGACAGCAGACACGCCGCAATCACGTGCGACAAAAGCTTCCATGCCTGTGCCAACCAAGGGCTTTTCAGCACGCACCAACGGCACAGCCTGACGCTGCATGTTTGAACCCATCAAGGCACGGTTGGCATCATCGTGCTCCAGAAATGGAATTAAACCCGCTGAAATTGAAACCACCTGTGATGGCGAGACATCCATATAGGTAATCTCTTCTGGTGGGGTCATGAGAAAATCGCCATCGCAACGGCATTGAATAAAATCAGCCGTAAAAGCACCCTTATCATCGAAGGCAGCATTCGCCTGTGCAATAACATGACCACTTTCATCAATGGCTGATAAATAAGCCACGTCCCCTGTCACACGACCATCTTTAACAAGGCGGTAAGGGGTCTCAATAAAACCAAACTCATTAACCCGTGCAAAACAAGCCAGCGAGTTAATCAAACCAATGTTAGGACCTTCGGGTGTTTCAATCGGACATAAACGACCATAATGTGTTGGATGCACGTCACGCACTTCAAAACCTGCCCGTTCGCGTGATAAACCACCAGGGCCTAATGCTGACAAACGGCGTTTATGGGTGACTTCAGATAAGGGATTGGTTTGATCCATAAATTGGGACAACTGCGAGGAACCAAAGAATTCTTTAACCGAAGCAATCAATGGTTTTGCATTGACAAGATCCGTTGGCATCATTTCATTAACATCACCGGATGCCAAGCGTTCACGAATAGCCCGCTCCATGCGCACCAAACCAATGCGGATATTGTTTTCTAACAACTCACCCACAGAACGAAGGCGACGGTTGCCCAAATGATCAATATCGTCTACCTCACCAATACCATCACGCAATTTTAAGAAGGTATCCATGGTCAATAAAATATCTTCCAAACGCAATGTTCCATGATCCAATGGAACATCATCATCGCTGATTTCCAAGCGACTGTTCAATTTCATCCGCCCGACACGAGAAAGATCGTAACGACCAGTATCAAAAAACATCGACTCAAACAAGGCACGTGCTGTCTCTACGGTGGGCGGTTCACCGGGGCGCATCATGCGGTAAATTTCAACCTGTGCTTCTTCTTTGGATTGCACAACATCCAAACGCAATGTATCAGCGAGCCAAGAGCCACGACTGAACATATCAATAAACAAACATTCAAAGGTTTCAATGCTTGCACCACGCAGTGCAGACAACGACTCATGGGTTAATTCATGGTTGTGATCAAACAACAACTCTTCATCCACCATGATCGGCTCGGCTATAACTTCAGCCAACATTTTTTCATCGGGAATATCCAACCATTCAACACCGGCTTCTTTGAGTTTGCGCAAGGCCACACGGTTAATTTTTTTGCCTTCAGCAACCAAGGTTCGACCATCAAGCTCAATGGGCAACATGGCACGGGAACCCAGCATTAAATCAGCATCCAGCTGTAATTGGAAGCCATCGTTATGAATACGGTAAATGCGACGTTTATAAAAACGGTTTAAAATATCCTGCGTTGTTAAATTTAATGCCTTTAATAAAATACCAACGGGCATTTTTCGACGCAAATCAATACGGAAATAGACTTTATCTTTGGAATCAAATTCTAAATCCAACCATGAGCCACGGTAAGGAATCAATCGCGCTTTGAATAAGAACTTGCCTGAAGAATGGGTTTTTCCATTATCATGGTCAAAAAAGACACCGGGAGAACGATGAACTTGCGAAACAATCGCACGCTCCGTACCATTAATGATAAAAGAGCCATGCTCTGTCATCAAAGGAATTTCGCCCATATAAACATGTTGCTGGCGTTCTTCGCGCACCTTTCTGCGCGCTGGTTTGTCGCCATCTTGCTCAAAAATCTTAAGGCGAAGCAAAACCTTTACAGGCAAGGCATAGGTTAAATCACGGCTGCGTGCTTCATCCAAATCATAACGTGGTGGGCTGTATTCTAGACCTTCAAAACACAACTCGGCTGTACCACCATAATCACGAACAGGGAATACACTGCTAAAAACAGTGGCCAATCGAGAATTATTAATGTCAGTTGATCCACCACCAACACCAACAAATTCACGGTATGATTCAAGCTGAAGATGAAGCAAATTGGGCATTTCAAGCGGGGCTTCAATGCGGCCAAAGTTTTTTCTTATGCGTTTCACAGTTGTAGGTTTATGCCTACGAGGTTGCGTGCCCATGTATTACTCCGAATAAATCATCAATACCAACATCTTGTTTGAATAGTTTAAAAAACTTCAAACAAGGCACAAAAAGGCTGGCCTCCATCTGTTAAATGCAAGCCAGCCCCCGTTCCTGTTAAAGGAAAGTTACGCGCAATGCGTTATTTACTTCAGAGCTAGGATTGCGCCAGTCGCTTCTAGCTTCGATTTTAGTGCTTCGGCTTCGTCTTTTGACAACGCTTCTTTTACGGCTACTGGGGCAGATTCAACCAAAGCCTTGGCTTCTTTTAGACCCAGCCCAGTTACTTCACGAACGCCTTTGATGACCTGAATTTTCTTGTCACCAATGCTTTCTAAGATAACATCAAAAGCAGTTTTTTCTTCGACTTCTGCGGCTTCGCCAGCACCAGCCACTGCAGCTACTGCCACAGGCGCTGATGCAGATACGCCAAATTTTTCTTCCAATACGCCAACCAATTCAGACAGCTCTAAAACAGTCATGTTTGAAATTGCGTCAATTAACTCGTCTCTTGAAATAGCCATGATGTGACTTGCTCCTATTTAAATAATGGGGTCAATGCAAAGATAGGCATTGAGCCGATAGTTCAATGGTAAGTAATGCCTTACGCCGCTTCTTTTTGATCGCGAACGGCAGCCAGTACCCGTACAAATGATGCTGGAACCTCGCTTAAGGTGCGAACAAAACCCGTGATTGGTGATTGCATACTGCCCAGCATTTTTGCAAGCAACACTTCGCGTGTTGGCAAACTTGCCAAAGCTTTGATTTGATCGACATTAATAGCCTTTCCATCAAGCACACCACCTTTGATTTCAAAGTTTTCATGCACTTTAGCAAAGTCTGCAATGGCTTTCGCCATACCCACTGGATCAGAGCCATAAGCAATAGCAATGGGCCCTGTAAACAACGCTTCTGCTGCTTCAAATCCCGTACCTTCTGCTGCACGGCGCGCCAATGTGTTCTTAACAACCTGAAGTGAAACATCAACTTGTTTTAACTGGCGACGCAAATCGCCCATATCAGACACACTGAGACCACGGTAATGCGTGACCACACCAGCAGAAGAATCGGTCATAGCAACATGAAGGTCATCAACGATTTGATGTTTGTCTTCCCGCTTCATTACCAACCTCCTTGCAAAATAGGTGATAAAAAATCACCCGTATATTGAATGATATTACGCCCACGTGAGGCAATATCACTCTGATCCGCGCAAGTTAAGCGTACGCCATCTATGCAGGATAAAAATTAATTAAACCCGAAGGTTCCTACAGTCTTGGACGGATCATGGTAGAAATGAATACGTTCATTTCTACTATACAGCTTTCAAAAGAATAACTGCATAACTGTGTCAATAAAACAGTAGCCACCCAAGCTTCTCTAAAATTTTCGTAGGCAAGCAAAAGTACAGCCATAAATGAGCACTTTAAACACAGCCATTGGGTATTTTAGGAGGGGGGGCTAAGTCGTTACAAAAAACTTATAATGCTGTTACATCAATGCGAATGCCTGCGCCCATAGTCGAGGACATTGTCATCGATTGAATATAACGACCTTTCGAAGATGCAGGTTTCATGCGGTTAAGCTCGCCAATCAAATACTCAAGATTGGCCAACAAGGCGGCACTATCAAAAGAACGACGACCAACAGGCGCGTGAACCACACCAGCTTTATCCACACGAACTTCAATTTGCCCTGCCTTGATAGCAGAAACAGCTTTGGTGACATCCATAGAAACAGTACCAAGCTTGGGGTTTGGCATCAAACCACGAGGGCCAAGCACACGACCAAGACGACCAACTTGTGCCATCATATCAGGTGTCGCAACCACGCGGTCAAAATCAAGAAACCCACCTTGAACTTTTTCTACCAAGTCTTCAGCGCCAACAATATCAGCCCCAGCAGCCTGTGCTTCTTCTGCTTTAGCACCCCGTGCAAAAACAGCAACACGAACGGTCTTACCCGTACCGTTTGGTAAAGAAATACTGCCACGAACCATTTGATCGGCATGACGAGGATCAACACCCAATTTGATTGCCACATCAATGGATTCATTAAAGCGGGTGACGGGTGTTGCCACAAGTGCTGTCAATGCGTCAACCAAGGACACAGCCGTGGTTGGAATAACTGCTCGGGCAGCTTTCATACGTTTTGAAATTTTAGCCATGTTCGCCTCTAGCCCTTAACAATCAGACCCATAGAGCGGGCTGTTCCTTCAATAATACGCATGCCCGCCTCAACATCGTAGCAATTCAGATCAACCATTTTAGCTTCTGTAATTTCACGAATCTGGGCAGATGTTACGCTACCAACTTTATCTTTGTTGGGTTCTGCGCTTCCCTTGGTGATTCCCGCCGCTTTTTTCAGCAAGAAAGATGCAGGTGGTGTTTTGACAACAAATTCAAATGATTTGTCTTGAAAAACTGTAATCACAACAGGAAGCGGCATGCCTGCTTCCACATCTTTCGTGCGCGCATTAAACGCCTTGCAGAAAGCCATGATATTCACACCTGCCTGACCCAGCGCGGGGCCGACAGGGGGGGCTGGGTTTGCTTTACCAGCAGCAACTTGAAGCTTGATCAGCTTTGCAACTTTTTTTGCCATGTTATGTCCTTTTATAGCAAGTATTCAACCGTGGGTAAATACTTGCCCTTTAACCCTTCTCGACTTGGACGTACTCGAGTTCTACGGGTGTGGGCCGACCAAAGATAGAAACACTAACCTTTAGCAAACCACTTTCTTCATTGACTTCTTCAACCATGCCATTAAAAGAGGCAAATGGTCCGTCAATAACGCGCACCGATTCACCTATTTCAAACATAACTTTTGGTTTTGGACGTTCAATACCTTCTTCGATTTGATGACACAAACGATCCACTTCCACCTGTGTAATGGGGCGCGGTTTTTTACCAGCACCTAAAAAGCCACTGACTTTATCGGTACTTTTAACGACGTGCCATGTGTCATCGTTCATGACCATCTCAAGCAACACATAACCCGGGAAAAATTTACGCTGGCTGATTACTTTTTGGCCGTTTTTTAGTTCAATCACTTCTTCTTTGGGAACCATGATTTGACCAAAAGAGTCAGACAATCCAGCCCGCGCCGCATTATCAACAATGGCTTTTTGCACACGGTCTTCGAAGCCTGAATAGGCTTGAACAACATACCAACGCATTGCCATCTTATATCACCATCTTCACAAGCCAACTTAAAATAGAGTCGACACCCCAAAGAAACAGAGAAATAACAATCACCATAATCACCACCATAATGGTTGCACTAATGGTTTCTTTTTGTTCTGGCCACACAACCTTGCGTGTTTCGGCGCGAACCTCATTTAAAAAACGTGATATTGATGCAACTTGGCTCATTTAACTTTCCCTGTATAAAGTGCTTGCGCATATTTTCAATCATGAAACAAACAATAAAGTGGCAGGCCAGGAGGGACTCGAACCCACAACAGCCGGTTTTGGAGACCGGTGCTCTACCAATTGAACTACTGACCTGTAAAAATCATGCGTAAAAACGCATCACTCCGATGGTATTGAAATATACCAAGACTATTTAATTTTTCCTTCTTTGTGCAACGTATGCTTGCGGCATGAATTACAATACTTACGCAAAGCCAATTTTTCTGTGCTTGTACGCTTATTTTTATCAGTCGTGTAATTTCTACGTTTGCATGATTCACATGACAAGGCTAGAAGCTCGCGCATTCCTTAAACTCCCATAAATGACAACCAAGCAAGAAGTAGGCGTAAAACCTACCCCTGCTGCATCACTTTTTATTTCTTATAAAGCAGAATTATTCACTGATCTCAGTTACAAGACCAGCGCCCACGGTGCGGCCGCCTTCACGAATTGCAAAACGCAATCCTTTATCCATCGCAATCGGGGTAATTAAAGTAACGTCCATGGAGACATTGTCACCAGGCATCACCATTTCCGTGCCTTCAGGC
>JAUZQQ010000082.1 GCA_030950905.1 Mariprofundaceae bacterium | reverse complement strand
CCTTTCCTTTAAACCCCTCTTTCTCCAACAATAGCAATAGACTATCCTGTTTATCACCTTGAATTTCAATCGTGTTATTCTTTACAGTGCCGACCGTGACAAGCTGAGATTTTAAGCGTTTTAATAAGGCTTTCAATTCGTTATCATGCAACGATAAACCTGTAATCACGCTTACACACTTGCCGCCGCGTCCCTTGCTTTCTCGGCGGATGCGAAAGCCTGCCTTGTTGGGGTTGCGAATGGGCGAGGCAGGAGCTTGTTTTTTTCTGCCCCGATCTTTTTTTTGCATGGGTTTGGTAAGCATGCCTTGTTCGGTGGAATAGACCACCTTCGCATCGTCATTCATCGTGAGTTTTCCTTTTAGTCATTGAGCGATCATGCACCATTGCGAGTGATTAATCATTTATTTTGTACCGCCTTAAACGGAAAGTTGATGTTACTGAACCCAAAGTGTTGCCGATTGATGATAGGGTGGGCATAATTTCGTTCATGGGTAGCTTTTTTTGTTTGTTGTTTCGTTTTTATTGGGAAATTAACCCTATAATGAAGCGGCTGCCTTGTCACTATGAGGAAGGTATTGAATGACAGACGCTGATTTAAAACATGGTGATCCTATTAAACCTTTTGTTACCGACCAATGTACATTGTTTCCTGATGGTGACTGGGGGGGATGCTGTGTTGAACATGACCGTGCCTATTGGCGAGGTGGTACCAAGCAACAACGGCGTGAAGCAGATATTGAAGTGATGCGCTGTGTTGCAGCCAAAGGTCACCCATGGATTGCCATGGTGATGTATCTTGGTGTGCGTATTGGTGGTACACCATGGCTACCGACAGCATGGCGTTGGGGATTTGGCTACAAATTCCCGCATGGCTACCGTTGAGTCAACAAATCACACGTAGCGAACGTTGGCAGCAACAATGGTTATGGAAAAAACCGCAGCCATTGCCTGATTGCGTATGGGTTCACGCCTGTTCGGTTGGTGAGGTGGCTTCCGTTGTACCATTGATCAACCTGTTGTTAAACAAAGGGCAATCTATTCACCTTACCGTGGTTACCCGCACAGGCATGGCGCATGCACAGCGGCTGTGGGGCGGTGCCATTACCACCTCTTTTTTACCATGGGACTTGCCAGGTTTTATGCGCTATTTTGTAACGCGTGTCCAGCCATCCTTGCTGTTGCTAACAGAAACTGAATTTTGGCCGGGTATGTTGGCCGCCTGTGCTGCAAAAAACATTCCTGTTCTTGGCATCAATACGCGCATCTCTGATCGTTCTTTCCCCCGTTATTATGCCACGCGATGGTTATGGCAACGCTGGCTTGCGCCCGTGAATCGTTTTTTGGCACAAAGCATGGCGGACGCTGAACGCCTTCAAGCTATCGGCATTGAAAAAACACGTATTTGTACTGTGGGAAATTTGAAATACGCGATAACTGCGCCAAAAGTGAATGCCATGGCATTGCGCCTGCGTATGGATCAAACGGGCGAACGTCCCATACTGTTATGTGCCAGCACGCATGAGCATGAAGAAATGCACATTCTACGCATGCTTCCCTATTGGCGACGGCAACGTCCTGATTTATTGACTGTTTTTGTTCCCCGTCACCCAGAACGCTTTGATGCAGTCGCCATGCAATTGACAGCGCACGGAGAACGTGTTCACCGTTGGCAACACGGGTATGTTTTGGGTGCTGTTGATACGGTGCTTGTTGATGCCATGGGCGTGTTGCAATCACTGTATACGGTAGCCGATTTGGTTATTATTGGTGGCTCTTTGGTGAATATTGGTGGCCATAATCCCATTGAAGCTGCTGTATGTGGCCGTGGTGTTGTGATGGGGGCTTACCATCAAAACTTTCGTGACATGGTAAACAATATGAAAGCTGCGCAAGCGATCATGGTTGCCAATGATCACGCCGATCTGCAAGCGATTGTTTTGCGTTTGTTGCAATTCCCCGATGAGCTGCGTTTGTTGCATGCTTCTGCTGCATTGTTCATGCAACAACATGGCGAGGTATTAACTGCAATGATGCAAGAAATCACACCCTATCTGCATACGCCCAAACAATAAGGGTACAAAGAACCATCTCAAACATACGAAAAATATTGGCCCAACGTATTGAGAATATGTGGTGGTCTGATCAAACACCGCCATTGCCATTTCGCTTATGCAGTCATTTGTATCAATATATCAGTCACCACCATTTAAAACAACGGATCAAACAAGAAAAAGCACCGATCATTCCGCTTATTTCTATCGGTAACATCACGGCTGGCGGCAGTGGAAAAACGCCCTTTACTGTATGGTTAGCAAGCATGCTGCAAGACTGTGGGATGTCGCCTATTATTTTGTGCCGTGGTGATGGCGCTCGTTCAAATACGCCTTTATGGGTTGATAAAAACAGTAGCCCAAATCTTGTTGGTGATGAGGCGGCATTGCTTTATCGCTTAACAGCATGCCCTGTTATGGCAGCACAGAACCGAGTCCTTGCTTGTCAGTATATTGCCGCATCAGGGCTTGGTGATATTGTTATTTTGGATGATGGTTTTCAATATAGGCATGTGGCGCGGGTGTGTGATATTGTGCTTATTCCAGCAGACGGTGTGGGAAACAGTTGGATCATTCCAGCAGGGCCATTGCGCGAGCCTCTTAGCGCATTGGGACGCGCTGATATTATTGTTCGCAGCAGTCATCGCCAACAAAAATCTACGCCCGTGCGCATTAGTGATCAACAAGAGTGGCAATGGTCTGCAGTACCTGATCGTTTGGTGGACTGGATGCATTGCAACAAGGCAGCACCATCAGCGGCAGCACCTGTGCAAGCCATAACGGGCATTGCCCGTCCGCATCGTTTTTTTGATAATCTTCAAGGTATGGGGCTTTCCATTGATGGCCATCATGTATTTCCTGACCATTACCACTATTCAGCATCAGATGTGCTTATGTTTTCGGCTTTTCCTTACCCCATCACAAGCGCCAAAGATGCCGTGAAATTGATCGAACACTGGCCAAAAAAATGTCCATTATGGGTGTTGGAGCAGACTGTGGAAGTGGACAGTGGATTAATTGAAAAGATTGTTGCGCAGGTGAATACAGCAAAAGAAAAAAGGATGGGCTGCAACAGTGCAACCCATCCTTAAGATGGCAAATTTAATATAGCCATCGAACGACTAAAACCACTAACGGGGTAGGATGTTGTCGCCTTTTCCTGCATCATCAGGTGCTTTGTCGCTGTTGATCAATACAGTAATAGCACCGCGCAATGCTGCACTCATGGTATGATCCACAATGGCATTTGCCGTAGTGCGACCTTTTGGAGAAACGATGTCAAATGCAGCAGCAGAAGCTACAGGTAAGCCGTATGTTTGCATATCATACAATATATTTTTAGGGCTACCGTTCTCATAAACACGATCCCAGATACCTGCAATAGGGTGGACTGCGATAGGCATATTGATGTTAGCATTTACATAATAAATACGAACGCGTTCGCCAGGCTTGGACTGTAACATGGTGCCAGAAGCTTTTGGATCATGAACAGGGTCATAATTAAAAGGCTTACCGTTAATTAATGCATTGGTCCAGCCTTTGTTTTCCAAATATTCAGCCACTTTAGTGCCAGCAGGGAACAATTGAGATTGAATCAATACATATTCACGGTCAGGTTTAGGGAACGCTTTGCTGTATTTCTTAGGGTCAACAATAATCACGCCGTACATGCCACGCGCAATATGCTCAACCATGGCATTGGCACCACAGTGATACATGAAAACGCCTGCACGTCTTGCTTCAAATTTGAAGTGCTTGGATTCACCAGGTTTTACAGCAGCGAACTCTTCTAAAACATGAACTTCAGCCGCATGGAAATCCATGGAATGTGAATTCTTGTTTTTCTTTGGATTTATCAACGTAAAATCAACCGTATCGCCTTCGGTTACACGTACAACTTTACCAGGAATAGCACCATCAAATGTCCACGCAGGGTATTTATCACCATTGTTGTTAATGGTCACTTCTGTTTCCATTGCGGTCATGGTTACTTCAACCGTTTTGGCCATGGCTTGCGGTACGGCCATACCTGCAACCAACGCCGTTGCGGCTGCAAAAAGCAGCCCTTTTTGTGCTAGCTTCATTTCGCTATCTCCCTTTTTTAACAAACAGGTAGCCTTCAAAAGAGTACTCTTTTAAAACCTCACCTTATTACGCCGACAATAAAACCCTTGGCATCCCCTGAAACAGCCAAGCAATTGTACGATCAGCCATTCGCGCCTTTACACTTGCAAAGCGTGCGAAGGTATTGGACGAGATCATGGATCTCATCGTCCGATAATGTGTCACCCCACGGCGGCATGAGTGACGATTTATTGATCGCCACGCCCCCCTCTTTGATGACTTTGAACAGTTCAGTATCCGTGCGGCTGGCCATCGATTTTACATCGGTGTGATCACGCGGTTGCACAGACATATCTCGAATATTAAGACCCATACCATCGCCCTGCATACCATGGCATTGTATGCAATAGACGCGGTAATTATCTTTCGCTTTTTCGCCTGCTTCGGCACTTGCAAAAGGAGCCAATAAAAGGGGGGTCAACGAAAAGGTCGCCAATAAAAACATAAACCATTTATTCATCAAAATTCTCCTTGGAGAGTTCAATGATATAATTCACCAGCTTTTGATCATTGGGGCTACTAACATGTTTATTGGGCATCCATGTTTTGGCATCCCATGCTTGCGGACTACGAATATAACTTAACATATAAGCAGCTTGCAGGCGTTTACCAGCGGTGAAAATCTCAGGTGCAGACAAACCACCAAAGTCAGGTTCTATTTGGTGGCAAGCCATACAGCCATAAATTTTATCAAACAGCATTTCGCCCAAAGGGCCTGGTGAAATACTGGGATCATGGCTTACCGCTTTGATTCGATCATTGTATGGTTTTAATAATGCCAAGGCATGGGCAACCTTGTTGGCATCATCGTTGTTTAAGGCCATGTGAGGCTTTAATGTAGACGAATCAACCATGTCCCGTTTAACACCTGGTTTGATATGATCAAGGTAGAGCATACCAGCAGGGCGAATACGTTTGGGCTGCTGCAACCACGCGGCTACCCATGCCGTCTGGTATTTGTTGCCTGCATAAAACAAGTCGGGTGCCTTGCGTGCAAAAAGCTGCGTCAAAGTCGTTGGCGCGGGCCCTTGAAGATCATGGCAAGCAACGCAACGTTGTTGCAGCAATGCCGCGCCTGTTTCTCCTGCGTGCGCTGCTGGCATAACAAGCAGCAAGAAAAGAGAAACCCAAAGTGCCTTCACCATCGCTTAATTCTTTTTATGGCGGCGGCGTTCCCGCTTCACTGGCGTACCAACAAATTCAGCGTGATTGAACATGCCATAACCTTTTTTCATGGATTCAGTGTAGAAAAAGTCGGCATCAAATTTCACATCTTTAAAAACATACCAATCATCAACGGGTGTTCCTTCGTATTCCATCACCGTGATGGGCCCACCAGGAAATTTACCGCGTGCTGTGACGTGTTTGTCAACATGATCATGAAAGATAAAACGGCCTTCATCGTGGTTGGCAGTATAAATCACATCGTAACGCTCACCTGGCCCTACGAGCACAGTATCAACGCCATAAGGGGAAGCCAAAGCGATACCATCTTTGTGGGTGACTAGCATATCATGGCCGTGTGAATGCAAGGCATGAATAGCACCACCTGCGCCGATAAAGCGAACACGAACAACATCACCTGTTTTCAAACGAATCGGTTGTGTGCTGGGAAACGAACGGGCATTAACGCTAAAATAGTCTTCAATATCATAAGGGGTTGCGCCTACACCATATTTTCCAGCATTTTTACTTTCCCATGTTGACATCATCATGATCACTTCACGGGTGACTGTTTTTTCAAGGGCTGTGGGTTTTAATGGATCAATCACAATAGGTCCCCACATGCCACGGATACCAACGTGCTCATTGACGTTTACATGACAATGGTACCAAAGGGTTCCTGTGCGTTCTGCTTTTAACGTATAGGTGAAAGTATCACCCGGTTTGATGGGTTCTTGGGTTACGCCCGGCACGCCATCGTTACGCCAATTGTTTAATTGAAGAAAACCATGCCAATGAATGGTATGAGAAAGCGAGGTGTTATTGGTTACATGAATAATGAGGTCATCACCTTCTTTGGCATGAATCAAAGGGCCTGGAACCTGACGGTTAAAAGCAAAAACTTTGTATTTTAAATCAGGCGCGACTTGAATTTCCACTTCATCAATGGTCATGTTCATTTCTAATTTTTCTGCCCATGCCGAGCCAGAAAAAAGCAATGCGATTGTAATCAGCCAAAAGAAAATTATTCGATTCATTATGTAAAAACCTCCAGTTACATGTACTTCAAGTACAACTTAAACTTTCGAAACGATACAAATGTTGCCATGGATGGTCAAGCTTTTATTAAAAAAGGTTCATGTTTTGTTTAACAAATATTAATAGATATTTAATTTCCTGATGGACAAGGTATTGATAAATGTCTAGCTTGATTTTTTTATAAAAATGTGTTTAATGTGATAAGCGTGAAAAAAGGAGAATGAAATATTATGTTTTATATATTACTACGCCCAAGCTGGATTATTATGCTGTTTTTTATTGCAAACATCGTAATGTTTGCGCCCTTTGAGCGTCAAAACATGGCATACGCCGACGAAGCAGCACTAAAACTATCCGACTCAATCAATGTGGCAGGTCGCCAGCGGATGCTTACACAGCGAATTGTGAAGTTTTATTACATGATTGGGCTTAATGTTCAAAAAGAGACCAGCATCAAAGAGCTGCAAAAGACCTTGGATTTGTTCAATCGGCAATTGCGCCAACTGGAGCATATTCAAGGCGTTGATCAGGCATTGATCTCAAAACACCTGCAATCTATTCAAGCCGCTTGGCAGCCTGTTGAAAAATTAGCAAGGGCAATACCAACGATAAATAGCGCGCCAGAAATTCGAGAAAAAACGGATACATTACTGGCTTTGTCCAATGATTTTGTATTGGCCTTGGAGGCATCCAAAGTATCCACAGAAACCGCACTTGTGAATACCTCAGGTCGGCAACGTATGTTATCGCAGCGTATTGCTAGCTTTTATATGGAAAGGGTTTGGCAGGTCGAAAATAAAAATTTAGCCCAAGAACTGGCGGGTGCGATCAGTGATTTTAATTTTGCTTTGGGTACCTTGTTGGAATCAGAGAAAAACACCCCTCAAATTACCAAGCTACTGGGGCAGGTAGAAAGGCAATGGCATGCTTTTACAGCGATCAATAAACTAAGAAATCTCGCTTATGCACAACCTGCGATGGTCTCAGACAGTGCCGAGACGATTTTATCGTTAATGAATGAAATAACAGGTTTGTATGCTGGGTTGTAACGCGGGCTTTCTATAAAAAAATTGCTGCGCTAACTTGCGTTAAGGAGCGACCTGCTTGATGCATAATCGGTGAGGGAGAGAGGGAAGATTATGCATGGCAGACGCTCACCCAACAATTATGCAATCTAGGTGTTTTTGTTTTTTGATCGGTGATGATCATCACATTATGCTAACATGGCATCAAGAAAATCTATGCAGCAATCAATCCTTTCTAATGCCTCTGCGGGAAGTTTTAACAAAGTAAGGTTGCCATCAGGCGTTAAACGGAAGCGCGAGGGGTATTGCTGCACTTGCCCCATCAAGGTGACGGGATTGATCGGGGAGGCTGCTGTGAAATGTATGCACCAGCCTTGTGCTGTCGCTCGAATGGCCGACAAACACAAGGCCTGCCCCCGCCAACGCAAGCGTGCCAATGCCAGTACCATGCGTGCAGCATCGGGCAAGCGGCCAAAGCGATCGGTGATTTCTTCAAACAGTAAACGCAACACATCGTCGTTATGAGCCTGTGCAATACGCCGATACAACGCCAAGCGCTCGCCCGATTGGGGAATATAATGCGGCGGTAAAACACCACTTAAACCCACTTCCATGCTTATATCAGGCAGGGCAGTGGTCTGTGTTCCACGTACTTCTTTGACCGCATCGGCAAGCATGTCCAAGTACAAATCCAGCCCAATCTCATCCATTTTACCACTTTGCTCAGCACCCAGTAAATTGCCTGCACCTCGGATTTCCATATCTTGTCTTGCCAGCATAAAGCCCGCACCAAGTTCGGTATGCTCGGCAATAGCTTGCAAACGCTGCTGCGCATCGGCTGTTAAAGCGCGATGCTCTGGGGTGAACAAATAAGCATAGGCTTGGCGATGACTGCGTCCAACCCGCCCCCTTATTTGATGCAATTGTGCCAGTCCCAGCATATCAGCGCGTTCCACAATCAAGGTATTGGCATTGGCGACATCCAGCCCCGACTCGACAATGCTCGTGCAAACAAGAATATTTAACCGCCCTTCATAAAAGGCCATCATTTGATGGTCCAATGCCGTGGGTGTCATTTGACCATGGGCAATACCGATATCTGCCTCAGGCAGGTCTTCGCGCAATTGGGTGGCAATGCGTTCAATGCTTTTAACGTGATTGTGCAAATAATACACTTGTCCACCACGGTAAAGTTCACGGCGAATCGCTTCATTTGCCAGATAACGATCATAGACACCGACGATGGTGCGGATTGCTTCACGCTCAGCCGGTGGTGTGGTGATCATCGAAACACTGCGCAATCCTGCCAGTGTTTGGTGCAGGGTACGGGGAATCGGCGTTGCGCTTAACGTCAATAAATCCACGCCTGCTTGCATTTGTTTAAGCTTTTGCTTGTGACGCACGCCAAATCGCTGCTCTTCATCCACAATCAACAAACCCAGTGCAGCAAATTGAAAGCGGTCAGAAAGCAAACGGTGTGTGCCGATAATAATATCAATGCTTGCCGCTGCCATGCCAGCTTGGATGCGGGTTGTTTCTTTGCTGCCTTGCAAGCGGGATAAAACTTCTATTTTAATACCCGTGCCATTAAAGCGTTCACGAAACGTGCTGCCGTGTTGATTGGCAAGCACCGTCGTTGGTACAAGTACAGCGACTTGCTTGCCTGACGCTGCCAGCAAAAAGGCGGCACGCATGGCCACTTCGGTTTTGCCAAAACCAACGTCGCCACAAATCAAGCGATCCATGGATGCAACAGCGGTTAAATCACCTTCAACGGCAACAATTGCAGCCATTTGATCATCGGTTTCTTCAAAAGGGAAAGCCGCACTAAATTCATGGTAACGATGGCTCAACTTGGTTTCTAATACAATGGGTTGACGTATTGCTTCTTGCCTTGCTGCTTCAATGGCGATTAATTCATGGGCCATTGCCAACAAATCACGCTCGACCCGCTCACGGGTACGCTTCCATTTTTCTGAGCCCAGCTTATTGATGGTGGGGTGTTGCTCACCGGTGTAACGGTGCAAACGATCCAAATGCTCCACGGGTACAAACACTTGCGCCCCCGCAGCGTATTCGATGCGGATCACATCGTATGTTTCATCACCTTCACCACGGGATTCTAGGCCTTGAAACAAGCCAATGCCATGGTGCTCATGGATTACAGGCACACCAACGGTAAGCTCAGCCAACGTGCCAAATAAATTTTGCCGCAGCACACTGCTTTTTCGTCGTGTGCGACTTAAGCGTTGCCCGAGCAATTCTCGGCCAGTAAGAACCAACAACAAGCTTGAATCATCTTGCATACCAGCATGCAAAAAACCAAGGCAGATTGCCACAGGTGCGCCCGTAGGCCAATCATGCAGCCCACGGCATACAGGGATATTATCAGACAAGGGCTGCATCATTTCGCGCATGTGCTCTTGTTGCCCCATACCATGCGCAACCAACAAAATACGCCAGCCTTTGCCCAAATAAGCATGCAGCTCGGCCAATACACGCTGCATAGGGTGCGGTTTCGCGGCATGGTTATCATGTGATGGTAATGATCCCGTAGATGGGGTAATAGTTTTGGCAACAATGGGGGTTTCAGTGGCAAACAGCTCTTGCGGACTGATGCTAGGCTCGGCGTGGGCGCGTTGTATCTCAAACTGACGACGCACCCGTGCAGCAAAAACTGTGCGCTCTTCTTCAATATTTTCGCTGGAAAAAATGCAATGCTGTTGTGGCAAATAATCTTGTAAGCGTGCCGTTTTTGGGTATGCCAATGGCAACAACGATTCCATGCCTGGGTGGGGGCGACCTGCAATAATGCTCGCCAACATAGGGTGCTGTCGGTGCTGCGGAAAACGCGCGCGAAAGGCGGCTGTAAAACAATCACGGCCTGCTTGGTCTAAAATCATTTCACGGGCTGGTACAGACGTGAATGATGGCAACGATTCACCAGAGCGTTGCGTCTCGGGGTTAAACGTTCGAATGGATTCAATTTCATCACCAAACAAGTCAATGCGCAATGGCTCCAGTGCATTCGCTGGCCAAATATCCAATACACCACCACGAACCGCAAATTCACCCGCTGCCAACACCCGTTCAGCAGCGGCCATTCCAGCTTCGCTCAAGCGACTTCGCAACATGGCAAGGTCAAGCTTGTCACCACAGGCAAGTTGCCACACATGGGCAACAATACTCGCTGAAGGTGGCATCCGTTGTAACCATGCTGGCAGGGAGGTAATCAGCAAGCCCGCAGGCATTGGCTCACGCAACAAACGCCCCAAGGTGGCAAACCGTTGACCAACAATACGTTGATGGGGTGAAATCCGATCGTAAGGCAGCACCTCCCATGCAGGGAATAGCCAAAGATCATGCAGGCGGTGCTGCATAAAAAAACCAGCCTCATCGATCAATTGTCGGTAGCTGCGTACATCGGGGCAAATATAAACATGCAAGACATTGGGGGTTATATCTTGCGTTAATCGCCAAGCAAGCGAGCAATCGGAGGGGGGTAATTGAGGTTCAGCCATGATGCGCGGCATACTGCCAAAAGAGAGGGAAGTTGTCTTATAAGGAACGGTGCTGAGTTTTGTTATCGGTTATGGTTCATCAAAAATCACGTGTTTAATAATTTTCCATGCGCTGCTTCTGCCTGCCACCGATTGATGAAATCGCTAATTATTTTGGACATTAATGCTTGATTGTGGTGGCATCCTCCCCATGAAAATGTTATTTGATTTTTTCCCTGTCGCATTGTTTTTTGCGGCTTTTAAGCTGTATGACCTTTATGTGGCAACCGCTGTGTTAATGGCGGCTTCCTTGCTGCAAACGATTGTTTGGTGGCTGATTCATCGCCGCTTTGAAAAAATGCACGTTATTACTTTGGTGCTGGTGTGTTTGCTCGGTGGTGCAACATTGTTGTTGCATGATGAAATGTTTATCAAATGGAAGCCGAGTATTGTCAACTGGCTGTTTGCGGCAGTTTTTATAGGAAGTCACTTCATTGGTAAAAAAGTATTGGTGAAACGTATGATGTCGGATCATATCCATTTGCCAGAAGTGATTTGGCTGCGTTTAAATATTGCTTGGACTGTATTTTTTATTGCCATGGGTGCGTTAAATATTTTTGTCGTGTATAATTTTGATACGGATACATGGGTAAACTTTAAAATGTTTGGCCTGCTCGGGCTGACCTTTGTTTTTGTCATTGCGCAAAGTCTTATGCTATCGCGTTACATACAAGTTCCTGATGACGATAAGGACGCTGGCGCAACAACAGATAAGGAGTGACTTTCATGAAAACCATTCAAACGGATCAAGCACCTGCGGCGGTTGGCCCTTACAGCCAAGCGGTTGTGCATCAAGGCATCTTGTATGCTTCAGGGCAAATAGGTCTGGACCCTACAACTGGGTTGTTGGTTGGTGATGATGTGTCAAGTCAAACCACACGTTTGATGCAAAATCTTTCTGCCGTATTGCAAGCGGCTGATGCCGATAAAACATCCATCATAAAAGTGAATATTTACCTTGTAAACATGGGTGATTTCGCGCAAGTCAACACATTGTATGCAACATGGTTGGGAGATCACCGACCTGCTCGGGCTACAGTTGCAGTGGCGGCTTTACCGCTGGGGGCAAAAGTAGAAATGGATGTTATCGCGCATGTTTAAACGCCTCGCTGACGCAATGCGCCCATAAACTGCTTTATGGCTATTAATTTGAATAATTGTCTGGTGGTTGGTATTTCATCCCGCGCTTTGTTTGATTTGGAAGCAGAAAATAAAATTTTTGAACAACAGGGCGTGGATGCCTACCGCGATTACCAACATGCGAACGAGCAAACCATTTTGCAAGCAGGCACTGCTTTTCACATGGTCAAAGAATTGTTGCTGGTCAATACCTATGCACAATCTGACCAGCCTTTGGTTGAAGTGGTTATTATGTCGCGCAATACGCCTGATATGGCGATGCGTATTTTTCATTCCATTGACCATTATGATTTAAACATCACCCGTGCTGCATTCACGGGTGGCGAAGGTTTGTATACCTACTTGGATGCATTTAGCGTTGATTTGTTTTTGTCTAAATCTGAAGGCGATGTGCAAGCAGCGATCAACCACGGGGTTGCAGCGGCAAGCATTTGCGAGCACCCTAAAGATTATGACCCCGTGCAGCATCAAGTGCGTATTGCCTTTGATGGCGATGCGGTATTGTTTTCTGAAGCATCTGAAGTGATCTTTCGAGAGCAAGGTTTACCAGCTTTTGTAGCACATGAACACGCCCACCGCCAAGATGCTTTGGCTGAAGGGCCTTTTGCCAAGTTACTAAAAATCATCGCCTTTTTACAGCAAACCTTACCCAAAAAAGACAACCCTTTTCGCCTTGCCTTGGTGACGGCTCGCAACAGCCCCACCCACGCCCGTGTACTCTTTACCCTGCGGCAGTGGGGAATCACACTGGATGAGGCATTTTTTCTTGGCGGATTGCCCAAAGACCAAGTACTCAAGGCCTTTCGCGCCCATATCTTTTTTGATGACCAAGACGTGCATTTGCATGCTGCATCCAAGGTCGTGCCATCGGGGAAAGTGCCGCATAAAACGACAGCGTAGTTATATATTGATGATGATAGGGTGTTGTTGGGTGGTTTGTAAAAAATGACTGCTCAAAAAGCGATGGTTTAGAACGAAACAACCCTGTGATTTATTACCCAGCAACCATGCAATGAAAAACATATCACACAGTGACGAATCACAGGATTAAGATGGCGTCCCCAAGGGGATTCGAACCCCTGTTGCCGCCGTGAAAGGGCGATGTCCTAGGCCGACTAGACGATGGGGACAAACAACAATAGAAAAAAACAATGGTGCGCCCACTTGGACTCGAACCAAGGGCCCACGGATTAAAAGTCCGCTACTCTACCAACTGAGCTATAGGCGCATGTTTTATCTTGCATGATACAAAGCTGCTAGAAAATCTTCTGACCCGCTGCTGCGGCGCGGAACCTTACGAAATAAAGAATGGATGTCAATCATTTAATGATTTTAAAACCTCCTATATTCCTTGGTAAATCCAACGCCGTAAAAAAATCATTCATGGACACACCAGACCACCTTATGCCCGCAGTAAATATTCTTCGTAGCTTCCTTGGAAATCCACCACACCATCAGGGGTTAGTTCAATCACCCTTGTTGCCAATGACGATACAAATTCACGGTCGTGGCTGACAAAAATTAATGTTCCAGGGTAGTGTTCTAAGGCGGTGTTTAATGATTCAATAAATTCCATATCCATATGGTTGGTTGGCTCATCGAGCAACAATACATTGGGGCATTGAAACATAAACTTGCCAAACAGCATGCGTCCTTGTTCACCGCCTGATAATGATTGAATGGATTTTTTGATCTCATTTTGAGAAAACAACATCCGTCCTAAATTACCACGCACTTCTTGCTCGCCATATTCTGGTTTTTTCCATTGTGCCATCCAATCAAAGAGGTTGCAATTATCCGAGAAATCCGCTGAATGATCTTGTGGATAATAACCAATATTTACATTTTCTGACCATTTTACCATGCCATCATCGACATTTAAATCACCAGCCAAACAACGAAGCAAGGTGGTTTTTCCAATGCCATTGGGGCCAATAATAGCAATTCTCTCACCCACGGGAACCATTACATCCAGTTTCTTAAACAATATTTCTTCGCCAAAGGATTTACTTATCCCCCTTAACTGTAACGCAATACGGTACAGTTGTTTGTCTTGTGTGATGCGAATATAAGGGTTTACACGACTCGATGGTTTTACTTCTTCCAGTTGAATCTTATCAATTTGTTTGGCACGCGAGGTTGCCTGACTTGATTTGGATGCATTGGCAGAGAAACGGCTAACAAAAGCTTGAAGTTCGGCGATTTGATTTTTCTTTTTGGCATTGTTAGAGAGCAAGCGATCACGCGCTTGCGTTGCCGCCGTCATGTACGTGTCGTAATTGCCTGGGTACATATGCAATTCGCCATAATCCAAATCAGCCATGTGGGTACAAACACTGTTTAAAAAGTGGCGGTCATGCGAGATAATAATCATCGTGCAAGTCCGTGCTTTCAATACCTCTTCGAGCCAACGAATGGCATTAATATCAAGGTTGTTGGTTGGTTCATCGAGTAAAATAATATCAGGGTCACCAAACAAGGCTTGCGCCAACAGCACCCGAATTTTGCGCCCCGGTGCAACCTTCGCCATGGTTTTATCATGCTCTTCAACAGGAATTCCCATGGTTAGCAACAAATCACCCGCGTTGGCATCGGCTGTATAACCATCCAACTCTGCAAACTGCCCTTCTAACTCTCCTGCACGCATACCATCTTTTTCACTAAGCTCTGCTTGCGCATAAATTTTATCGCGTTCTTCTTTGATTTTCCAAAGCTTTTCATAACCCATCATCACAGTATCCAATACCGTATGTTGCTCAAAGGCGAAGTGATCTTGGCTCAATTTACCCAAGCGTTGATGCGCACCAACCTGCACGGTTCCTGCCGTGGGTATCAGGTCGCCACCCAAAATTTTAATCAAGGTTGATTTTCCGCAACCATTTGCACCGATCAATCCATAACGGTGACCATCGCCAAACTTTACCGATATATTTTCAAACAGGGGTGCATCCCCAAATTGCATGGTAATGCCAGATGTCGAAATCAAATTATATACTCCTAATACTGCCAACGCATTCATGCGCCTGTGTCGTTAAAAAATTAAAATCCATTTATTGGCCATCCTTCATATTCGACCAAAAGTAGTTGACACTTTACCACCTTGTAGGTTGGTGGTGAGGGAAGCGAATCCCAACATCTTCTGGTTCCCATGCTCTGCGTGGGAATCCATACCAGCCTATCATTCTGCCACTGTGTATGCATTCCCACGCAGGAGCGTGGGAACGAGGGGCAAGTGAACTAAAGTGTAAACCAA
>JAUZQQ010000081.1 GCA_030950905.1 Mariprofundaceae bacterium | reverse complement strand
AGCGTGGGCTGGCAACCAACAAATGGAAGCGAAACGACGTGCTTTTTATGAATACCACGCCGCTGTGATGGAGCCTTGGGATGGCCCTGCAGCAGTGGCTTTCACCGATGGTCGCCAAATTGGCGCAACACTGGATCGCAATGGACTGCGCCCCGCACGTTACTTAGAAACCCGAGACGGTTTGGTGGTCATGGCTTCTGAAATGGGCGTGCTTGATATTCCTGAGCAAGATATTGTACGCAAATGGCGTTTGCAGCCCGGCCGTATGTTTCTTATTGACTTGGAACAAGGGCGTATTATCAACGGTGACGAGCTCAAGCATGACTTGGCCAATGCGCGTGATTACCAAAAAATTCTTGCCGAGACCCAGATTCATTTAAGTTCCTTGCCCACGGAAGTTGAGCCGATGACACCGAATCATGAAACGCTATTGCACCGTCAACAGGCCTTTGGTTACAGCCAAGAAGATTTAAAATTTTTATTGACACCCATGGCCACATCAGGTCAAGAAGGTACGGGTTCGATGGGCAATGATTCGCCGTTGGCCGTGCTTTCTAATCGCTCTAAACCGTTGTTTAATTATTTTCGTCAATTGTTTGCGCAAGTCACCAACCCTCCTATCGACCCGATTCGTGAAGAAATGGTGATGAGCTTGACGAGCATTATTGGCCCACGGCCAAATTTATTGGGGCATGACGTGGATACCCACCTTCGATTGGAAGCAACCCAACCTATTTTAAGCAATACCGACATGCAAAAAATATTGCATATTGATGGTGTTACAAAGGGTAAGTTTCGCTGCAAGCGTTTGTCGTGCTGCTACCCCGCTGATTTGGCAGCCTCAGGCATGGAAAAAGCCTTGGATGCGCTGTGTGAGGCGGCATCTGCTGCGGTGAATGATGCCTACAATATTATTGTGGTTTCTGACCGTGATATAGATGAAGACCATATTGCTATCCCTATTTTACTGGCGACCAGTGCGGTACACCAGTATTTAATTCGTCATGGGCAACGCACAGAAACTGGGCTGGTTGTTGAGACGGGGCAAGCGCGTGAGATTCACCACTTCGCTACGTTGGCGGGTTATGGCGCGGAAGCCATCAACCCCTACCTTGCTTTTGAAACCTTGTTTGATATGCAAACACGGGGTGATCTGCCCGATGGTATTGATTTTGATGCGATCAAAGCGCGGTACATCAAAGCTATCGGCAAGGGTTTGTTCAAAGTCATGTCCAAGATGGGGATTTCTACATACCAATCATACTGTGGTGCGCAGGTGTTTCAAGCATTGGGCTTGTCCAGCGATTTTATTGCACGCTATTTTACAGGAACTGTAACCCAAATTGAAGGCATTGGGCTTGCTGAAGTAGCCAAAGAAGCGGTGACCTTGCATCGACACGCTTATAATCCGACTGCTGTTGATCAAAAGGCATTGGATGTTGGCGGTGAATATGCGTGGCGTTTGCGCGGTGAACAGCATACATTAACCCCTGAGTCTATCACCCATTTACAGCACAGTGTACGCACTAATAATTATCAGCTTTATAAAAAATATTCCGCCAGTATTGATCAACAAGCAGGTCGCTTAATGACCTTGCGTGGTTTGTTTGCTTTTAAGCCCACAACGTCCATCGCCTTGGATGAGGTGGAGCCTGTATCGGAAATCGTCAAGCGTTTTGTTACGGGGGCGATGAGCTTTGGTTCTATTTCGCATGAAGCACACAGCACTTTGGCCATTGCCATGAATCGTTTGGGTGGTAAATCCAATACGGGTGAGGGGGGTGAAGAACGCGAACGTTTCACGCCGATGGCCAATGGTGATTCCATGCGCTCGGCGATCAAGCAAGTCGCCTCAGGGCGTTTTGGTGTGACCATCGAATACCTTGCCAATGCCGACCAAATTCAGATTAAAATGGCACAAGGCGCAAAACCAGGCGAAGGCGGCCAGTTGCCCGGCCATAAAGTCGATCAACGCATTGGTCGTGTGCGTCATTCCACCCCTGGTGTTGGCTTGATTTCACCGCCTCCCCACCATGATATTTATTCGATTGAAGATTTAGCACAATTAATTTTTGATTTGAAAAACGCCAATACAGATGCAGATATTAGCGTAAAACTGGTTTCTGAAGTCGGCGTTGGCACGATTGCCGCAGGGGTGGTAAAAGCACATGCAGATCACGTGGTGATTTCTGGCCACGATGGTGGCACGGGTGCTTCACCGCTTACGTCCATCAAACACGCAGGCAGCACCTGGGAATTAGGACTTGCTGAAACCCAACAAACGTTGGTTCTCAATCGTTTGCGTGGCCGCACTATTTTACAGGCGGATGGGCAGATGCGTACGGGTCGGGATGTGGTGATTGCCGCCTTGCTGGGTGCTGATGAAGTGGCTTTTGGTACCATTGCCTTGGTTGCCGAAGGTTGTATCATGATGCGCAAGGGCCATTTAAATACCTGCCCTGTTGGCGTTGCCACACAAGACCCTAAACTGCGTAAAAACTTTACAGGTAAGCCCGAAGATGTGGTGAATTTTTTCACCTTTTTAGCACAAGAAGTGCGTGAGATCATGGCACAACTGGGTTTTAAAACCTTTAATGCCATGATTGGGCGTTCTGATAGGTTAGACACCAACCATGCCATTAAACACTGGAAGTCTCAGGGACTGGATTTTTCTTCTGTGTTTCACCGTAATGATGCGCAAGACAGTGCAACCTACCACTGCGAAGCACAAAACCATGGCTTAAATGCGGTAAAAGATAACAGCTTGATAGCACAAGCCAAAGTCGCGCTTGAATCGAAAACACCCGTCACCATTGAAACAAAAATTTACAACGTGGATCGCAGTTTTGGTACCATGTTGTCAGGGAAAATCGCCGCCCGTCATGGCCTTGAGGGATTACCTGAAGACACCATTGTTATTCATGCAACAGGAACAGCAGGGCAATCGTTGGGCGCATGGTTGGCTCGGGGTGTAACCATTGATTTGCAAGGTGAAGGCAACGATTATGTCGCCAAGGGATTATCAGGCGGGCGTATCGCTATTTACCCGCCCAAGCAATCCACCTTAAAAGCAGAAGAGAATATTATTGTGGGCAACACGGTATTGTTTGGTGCGGTCGCTGGCGAATGTTATTTTAACGGTGTCGCAGGGGAGCGTTTTGCAGTACGCAATTCGGGTGCTGTCGCGGTGGTCGAAGGCGTGGGCGACCATGGCTGCGAGTACATGACGGGTGGCACAGTGCTGGTACTCGGAAGCACGGGACGAAATTTTGCTGCGGGCATGAGTGGTGGCATCGCTTATGTGTTGGATGAGGCTGGTACATTTGCTTCTTGTTGCAATATGGCACAGGTCGAATTGCAGCCTGTATTGGCAGAATCTGAGATGCTGGAAGCACTGGATTATCAAGGTGCAGATCTTGAAGCCCATGGTCGTGTCGATATTCATCATTCATTAAATCAATCCGATCAACGTATTGTCCGTTTGTTGATACAAAAACATGTGCATTATACCAATTCTGCCAAAGGACGACGAATTCTGGCTGATTGGAATTCGTATTTGCCACAGTTTGTTCGTGTGATGCCTGTCGATTACCGCCGTGCATTGCAGGTAATGGAAGCAGCACAAGCCAAAGCATCAATAAGCAAAGAGGATCGTACACATGGGTAAGCCAACTGGGTTTAAAGAATTTCCACGCGAGAATCTCGCCTATGCGCCTGTTGCCGATCGTTTAACACATTACCAAGAGTTTTCAGTACTGCCCAAAGATATGGCCACGCAGGGTGGACGCTGTATGGATTGTGGCATTCCCTTTTGTCATGATGCTTGCCCGATTCACAATACCATTCCCGATTGGAATGACTTGGTCTACCGTGATCGTTGGCAAGAAGCTTTGGATGTTTTGCATGCAACCAATAACTTCCCTGAATTTACAGGGCGTATTTGCCCAGCCCCATGTGAAGAAGCTTGTACAGTCACATTGATTGGTGATGCTGTTTCGATTAAAAATATTGAATGGGCGATTGCTGCGCGGGGGTGGCAAGAAGGCTGGATCACCCCTCAAATAGCACCACACAAAACAGGTAAAAAAATAGCCATTGTAGGTTCAGGCCCTGCTGGTCTTGCTTGTGCGCAACAACTTGCGCGGGCTGGGCATAATGTGGTGGTGTTTGAAAAAGAAGATAAAATTGGTGGACTTATGCGTTACGGCATTCCCAATTTTAAGTTTGATAAAAACATAATTGACCGTCGTTTGCAGCAAATGCGTGCCGAAGGTGTTGATTTTCGCACCCATGCACACATTGGTAGCGCGGCGTTTCCTGCGCGGCAATTGCTGGATGATTACGATGCCATCGTACTAACAGGTGGTGCAGAAGACCCGCGATTGTTGCATCATAGCGTGGCAGGATCTACCATGAATGGCGTGTATGCCGCGATGGACTTTTTACGCAACAATACCAAGCGTTTGTTTAATGTTAAACATCAACCTTTTATTTCGGCTCATGGCAAGCATGTGGTGGTTATTGGCGGTGGTGATACAGGCTCGGATTGTATCGGCACATCCAACCGTCACGGTGCAGCCAAGATCACACAAATTGAAATTTTACCGCGCCCTGAAGACGCACCTGATCCCTTAAAAACATGGCCAAATTGGCCGAATAAATACCGCACATCGACGTCGCAAGAAGAAGGTTGTGAACGGCTGTTTGGCATTGATACCCTTGAAGTATGCGGCCATGATGGGGTGCTCACCCATATTCGCTGTGAACGCGTTACATGGCAGCAAAACAATGGTGCTTGGCAAAAACAGTCTGTGCCAAACAGCGGGTTTGAAATCAAAGCAGATTTGGTGTTGTTGGCGATGGGGTTTTTGCACCCTGTGCATCAAGGCATGTTGGATGATTTGGGTGTGGATTATGATAAGCGTGGTAATGTGAAAGCAAATACTGCATCCTACCAAACCTCATTGGGTAAAAAAGTTTTTACCGCTGGTGATATGCGCAGTGGTCAATCTTTGGTTGTTCGTGCCATTAATGAAGGTCGTCAAGCCGCACATGCGGTGGATGAATACTTGATGCAACGCCCTTCGTCGTTGCCCAAAGAATAACGATACCATGATCAAGGTTCAAAACCTAAGCCGCCGTTTTGGTGAATTTCTTGCCGTAGCACCGACTGATTTGCATATTCATAAACAGAAAACCACTGTGATTATGGGCGGCTCAGGATCGGGGAAAACAACCTTATTGCGTTTGTTATCAGGCCTAGAGCAAGCCAGTACAGGCCACATTTGGTTTGATAACGATTCCGACTTAACATGCATGGCCGCACGTCATTTGTACGCCTTGCGTTTGCGCATGGGCATGGTGTTTCAATATTCGGCGTTGCTTAATTCGTTGAATGTCTATGAAAATGTTTCATTTCCTTTGCATGAACATACAAACTTGGATGAATCGCTGATTCGCACCATGGTAACCATGAAACTGGAGCAAGTCGGCATGCGTGGTTTTGAACATTTAATGCCATCTGAATTGTCTGGTGGCATGGCCAAACGCGTGGCTTTTGCCAGAGCGTTGATTACTGACCCTGAACTGGTTTTTTTTGATGAACCCACATCAGGGCTTGATCCCATTGCCGCTGCTGTGGTTACCCGTTTGATCCAACAACTTACCGTAAAAACAAAAATGACCTCTGTGGTGGTTACCCACGACGTTGCTGCAGGTCTAGCGATTGCTGATTGGGTTATTTTGCTATGGCAGGGAAGGGTCATTGCCGAAGGAACGGCTGAGCATATTGCCAACAGCAGCGATGCGCGTGTGCAGCAATTTATTCAAGGCAAGCCCGATGGCCCGATTCCTTTTTCGCGCAGCGATACACCTTACCTAGAAACATTGATGCAGGTGGATTCACATGGTTAATTTGCTTATAGAAGTGTTAGGAAAGCTTGGGCGCAGCACCTTGTTGACGTTGCAACGCATGGGTGATGCCAATATTTTGGGTTTTTCGGCAATGGCGATGTTGGTTCAACCCCCTTGGCAAGGCCGACATATTGTACAGCAGGTATACGCTTTGGGTGTTGGCTCGTTGGTTATCATTGCCATCACAGGGGCTTTTACAGGTATGGTGTTGGCTTTGCAAGGGTATTATATGCTTGCAAAATTCGGTTCGGAATCTTTGCTTGGCTCGGCTATTGCCTTGTCTATAATTCGTGAATTAGGGCCTGTGTTGGGAGCCTTCATGATGATTGGTCGAGCTGGCTCCAGCATCACGGCAGAAATTGGCATTATGCGCGTAACAGAACAACTCGATGCCTTGCAAATGATGGCTGTAAACCCCAAAGCGCGTATTATTATGCCGCGTATTATTGCCACTGTGATCGCCTTGCCGTTGTTGATCGCCTTGTTTGATGTTGTTGGTCTGGCTGCGGGTTACGTCATTGGTGTTGATTTGTTGGGCGTGAACTCTGGTGCATTTATTGCCGAGATGGTGACCAAAGTACGCATGGAAGATTTAAATATTGGCTGGATTAAAACCATTGTATTTGGCCTGTTGATCGGCATTATCTGTACTTGGTACGGCTACCGTGCAGAACCAACCACCGAAGGCGTGGCACGTGCCACCACGCAGGCGGTGGTTTTAAGTTCTGTTAGCGTGCTGATCTTTGATTATATTCTTACATCATTTTTCTTATAATTTTTGGGGTTTATTATGCAACAGTATCGAAAAGTTGAAATTATCGTTGGTTTGTTTGTTTGTGTCGGCATTGTGGCGATTGCAGGTCTCGCTATTAAGCTGGGGCAAATTGGTGGTTTATCGACTTCAGGTTATACCATTGATGCCTTGTTCTCGGATGCTGGCGGCATTCGCACTGGCGGTGATGTGATGTTGGCCGGGGTTTCCATCGGCCGTGTGGCTGCGGTTTCGTTAAAAGACAACAATGATGCCTACATACAAATGGAAATTGATGAAGGGGTGGGCATCAGCACCGATGCCATTGCCTCGATTCGCACCAAAGGTATCATTGGCGAGCGTTATGTTCGTATCACGCAAGGCGCGGATGAATCAACACTGGCTGATGGCGATGAAGTAGAAGATACAGAATCCGCCATCAATATTGAAGACTTGGTGAGTAAATATATCTTCTCACCAGACAATAAGGATTAAACATGACAATAAAATACAGTATCATGGCATTGTGCGCGACCCTGTGGTTCGCGTTTTCACCCGTAGCCATGGCGGATGATGGACCAAAAGCAGTGGTTGAGTCCACCGTTAATGGTATTATTGATGTACTCAAGGCGCGGCAAGACCCCAAGGCACTTAGCGAAGATGATCGCGCTGCAATCAGCAATGCCGTGGCCGATAAATTTGATTACCGTAAAATGGCACGCGGCAGTATTGGTCGTTCTTGGCGGGATTTGAGTGAAAGCGATAAAATAGCCTTTTCCGCAGCATTTCGTGAACTATTGGAGCGTTCCTACGGCAACCGTTTGGACAGTTACAGTGACCAAACCATTCGTTATGCTGATACCCAATTTAAAAAGAAAAAAGCATTGGTCAAGTCTTGGGTGGTTGATGGAAACAAAGAAATTCCTGTGTTTTATCGTTTGTACCAAAGCACCATGGGATGGCGCGTGTTTGATATTAAAATTGAAGGCGTGAGTTTGGTTGGCACTTACCGTAAGCAGTTTAAATCAGCCTTGAAAAAAAACGGCTTTAAAGTATTGCTGGGTGATATTAAAGCCAAGGTTCAAAAAATGAAAGATAAGGATGCTGCATAAGACGTTTCTTGCGGTACGTTCTTTAATCAGAGACTGCGTCTCCCAAGTAGGTGGCTGTGTCTGAATCTTTTGCTAGCGTTTTTTATGCCTTTCAATGCGTATTATCGTCTTGTCGCCGCGTATTTCTTTTGTTGTTATTGCTGCTTGTCATGGCTGTTGCGTGGGTCTCTTGGACATTACCTGACCTTGATCGACTTCGTCCTGAAATTGAGGCCAGTTTACGTAACCAGTTGTCGTTAAAAAGCTTGTCGTTGGGACGCTTGTCGTGGCGTTGGCGTGGCGACTTGGAAATTCATGCCGCGCGTCTGGATTTGTTATCAGCCGACGCTCGCATAAGCTTACAAGGTGCGGAAATTTCACTGGTGGTGTCAATCGGTCAATTGGCACAAGGTATCTGGCTACCCGATCAAATTTACATCCGTAATGGCTTGTTGAAGGTGGCTTTTTCGGATCATGTAGATGATGAAAAAATCGCACAGCAAGCTCATTCTGCACCATGGTTTGATTCAAAGTCTTCCACGTTGATTGCCTATGAAAACATGACATTACTGTGGCAATACAAGCAGTACCACCGCATTTTGCACCATGCGAAAGGCTTTTTTTCTATGGCGCAGCGCAGTGTTGAATTGTTTTCCGATGAGCTTAATATCAGTTTGATGTTGGATGATGATAAGCAAGTAAAAATGATCAAAGCAAGCGTTGATCGTTTACATTTGTTTTTGCAACAGCGTGTAGGTGTTCAATTATCACCCGATATTTCAGCTGAGCTATTGCTTCGGCGAAAAGCCAACAATAAATGGCAGGTATTTGTTTCTGCAACATCCGCTACAGGACTACTAACCCTACCTTTGGCATCTTTTCAACTTCCATTTGATCAATTGGACATCGAAGGTGAAATCGAGGGCGAATCTTTATGGACCCCTTCACGCTGGTCCAGTATTAATTTTTCTAAATTGTTTTGGCAGCACGGCAAGCAGCGTATTGTAGCCACTGCAAAATGGGAAAAAGGTATGCTTTCATTGCATGCAAAAAGCCCCTATTTGAAGATGCCTTTATTGTGGTCGTGGTTGCGCCCTATCAACAATGATACAGCATGGCATGATTGGTTATCAAGTATGCATGATGGTACAGCCAAAAACACCCGTGCGGATATAACATTACCATGGTTAAAACCTTGGCATAAGCTGCCAGCCGCATTAAACAATGGTGCTTTTCGTTACCATGTGCGTTCCAACTTGTCTGATGTGGATGTATATTTGGGCAAAAAAAACGAATTTTTGTTGCATACAGAAGCAAGCATAGACCTAAATCAAGACGGCTTGCATGCAAACATCAAGCAAACAACATTGCCAAATGCTATCGGTTTGGCGTATGGTCAATTGCATATCCCATGGGATACGTTAATTCTTAATATCAAAGCAAAAACAAAAAACGTGGACATGATGCGTTTGCATCGTTGGGTAGACCCTGATGGTGCCAAAGAACTTGGCTGGCAATATGGTAAAGCAAAAGGAAACGTAGATTTACTGTGGAACCCTGTTAAAGCTGATCCTGAATGGGCGATTGCAAGCTTATCCCCCATTACCCCATGGTTGCTCTACATTCAAGATCAAAAAGTGACGGTAAATGCTGGCACTATTGTCTGGCAAAAAAACAAGGGCATAACAGGAAAATCTGTCACCGTTGAAACTGATATGCTGCATGGAACCGTAAATTTTGATGCCAAAATAAAAAATAAATCATGGCGTTTGGGTCAATTTTCTGGGGACTTTGCGATCCCCTTGACGCGTATTGTTACGGCCTACCATATTCCAATAACCCAGCCATCGGGGCAATTTAAAGCGCATCTTGCGTTTGATGGTGATTGGCGTGGAAGTATCATCCTGAACGCGGCAGCATGGGATAACTTTCTAGGTGAATCAAAGAAAATAGGCCAAGCCATGCGTATTGGCTTTACCGCGCATAGCTTGGAAGAATCGGGCATTCAAATAAACGAAGTCGTCTGCCGCGATGCAGGTTTTCAATTGCGCGGGCGTGGGCATGTTAATACGCAAGGAATATCGATTGAATTAGAACAAATAAAAACCCGAGGTTTTCGTGGGCGTTTGTCTATTGTGGGCCCCCGAGGCGATAAACCGTGGAGAATGATCGTTGATGCTGACTACTTGCGCCGTTCGGCATTACCCACCAGTATTCCAAGCAGAAAAAAAGAAAAAGTCGATAAAAACTGGCAATTAAAAGCACATATTCGCACGTTTGATTGGCAAGATGCGCGCATGCATAATATACAATTAACCATGCAATCAAAACCCCTGTCGCTGGGGCGTTTTTCTGCCGAGATTATTAACCTTGGCTCTATGGCGTTGCGTGATGTTGGCGTACGTTTTAAAATGCTGGGCAAAGGAAAAATAGAAGTTGGGTCTCTTTCTGCGAGCATGAATGAGCAATCCTTACAATTAACAGCGACGTTAAGCCCCTTGCCCGATGGCAGCATGCGCTGGCAAGGTTTCGCTACTACCGAGGGTGATTTTTCGCGCATGATGCGCAACAAAGCCATGACAAAAATGTTTTCTGGCGGTAAAGATCAAATACTTTTTGCTGGTGAAGGGGTATTGATGCGAAACCAGCCTTGGTGGCAAGGTTTGCGCGGACGCTTGCGCTTGCGCGTGGATGAAGGAAGTATTGCCAAAGGTGGATTATTAACAAAACTTCTTGCCATCACCAGCATTGCTGATCTTCCTGCGTTATTGATTGGTCAACGAAAAGACCTTACCCATGCAGGTTTATTTTATGAACGCTTGCAAATAGAAGCCACATTAAATAATCAAAACCTTCATATTCATCAACTTGCCATGCGTTCCACGGCCATGGATATGGCTGGTTATGGGCGTTATAACCTTGATAAAAAAACGATTGATCTGACCATGGTATTTCGCCCTTTACAAAATTTGGATGCCATTTTGGACAAAATACCTTTGCTGCGGGATTTGATTGGTGGTGCTGCGCATTCTTTTATTCGTAAGGTTTATCATATGCATGGCGCTATTGGCAATGCAACAATTGAACAAGTAACACCTGCCTCCGCAGGCTTACCCAATGCAGGCATCATCGAAGGCTTGCTTACCTTGCCTGACCGATGGTTTGGTGGCATGAAAACAAAGAAGTCCGTGAGCGATTATGAAAAGCGTCAATAGGTATGTGCGAATAATACGCTTTGATTTTTTATTGATTTTCGTTAGCAACGGGCTACAGAACATAAATGATGAGAGGATTATATGCTAAATAAAGTTATGTTGATTGGAAACTTGGGTGCGGATCCTGATACCCGATTCACCCAAGATCAAACCTGTATATGCAACATCAGAATAGCGACAACCGAACGCTGGAAAGACCGTGCAACAGGTCAAATGCAAGAACGGACTGAATGGCATCGTATTGATTTATGGGGACGTTTGGGCGAAATCGCCAATCAATACTTGCGCAAAGGCAGTCGTGTTTATATTGAGGGTGCAATTCGAACAGATAAATGGACTGATCAAAATGGACAAGATCGTTACACGACAAAAGTACGTGCCAATGAGATGAAAATGTTGGATCGCCGAAGTGATGGGGATTTTTCTCAGCAACAAGCTGGCACACAACAAGCTGGCACACAACAAGCTGGCAGGCAACAAGATGCAGGTCTTCCCGCTTATGGGGGCGCAGCACCATCAGCCAACCATCAGCCAACCGCACCCGCGCAAGCAAAAAACAAGCCACACCCCCCAGAACAGCCACAAAACAAGCAATCACCCCAAAGCAGCGATCCTTTTGCTGACACCCCTAACTTTGCTAACGTGCCTACCGACGATGATATGCCGTTTTAGGGTAAATCAATTTCAGGAATTTATAACCATCTAATATTTAGGCAGGATACCCATGGTTTTTCTTTTTCTCTTATTCGTGTTTATTCGCGTCCATTAGCGGTTAAAAAAAACAAGCACAAATGAACACTAAAGGCTTCCCGTCGTAAAAGCGGGAAGCCATTCATTGCCTTAATGTTGCAGCGTCAACCAACGCTCCGCATCCAGTGCTGCCTTACAGCCTTCACCAGCACTCGTGATTGCCTGCCTGTAAACAGAGTCAGCCACATCACCTGCAGCAAACACACCAGCAACAGATGTTTCTGTACTGCGGCCATTGACGATTAAGTAACCTGCATCATCACATGCCAATTGCTGATCTAAAAAGCCAGTATTGGGCTGATGACCAATCGCAATAAAGACACCGTGCAGAGACACGTCCCGCATACTATTATCCAGTGTTGATCTCAAGCGCATGCCAGTGACACCACTATCATCCCCCACTATTTCATCAAGAACGCTGTTCCAAGCAACTTCAATGTTATCACAAGCCAGTAAATGTTCTTGCATAACTTTTTCTGCACGCAGTGCATCGCGTCGGTGAACCAAGGTTACTTTGCTGCAAATATTGGCAAGATAAATAGCCTCCTCCACTGCTGTATCACCACCACCAATGACGGCAACTTCTTGATTGCGGTAAAAGAATCCATCGCAAGTGGCACAAGCCGATACCCCACGCCCTGAAAATGCTGTTTCGCTGGGTAAACCCAAATATTTAGCAGAAGCGCCTGTGGCAAGGATTAATGCATCACAGGTATATTTCCCTTGATCGGTGTTCAGTACAAATGGGCGCACGGACAAATCCACGCTGTTTGCATGATCCCAAATAACGCTCGTGCCAAACCGTTCTGCTTATGCTTGCAGGTCTTCCATCATTTTTGGCCCTTGTACGCCATCTTTGTAACCCGGGTAATTATCCACATCTGTTGTTGTGGTTAATTGCCCGCCTGGCTGCATACCCTGCAATATCACTGGCTTTAAATTCGCCCGTGCAGCATAAATGGCAGCAGAATAACCCGCAGGCCCAGAACCTAAAATAATCAATCTGTGGTGTTGCTGTACAGACATAAAAACCCCTTTTCGTCACTAAAAAATCTAATATTAAGCTGGACACTATCGCCTTATAAATTTGGCATAATCAGCTTGTTTAAGAAATCCTATGCCTCAATAACATGATAACGAATCGCAATACGTGCCAGTTCTGCTGCATTTTTGGCTTTGAGTTTTTCTAATATGTTGGCACGATGGACATTCACCGTCTTGGGGCTCAGGTACAACTTTGGATAAATCTCTTTTACTGGAAGCCCTTGTGCCAGCAATACAAAAACTTCAAATTCACGGGGTGTCAGCACATCAATCGGCGTGTCTGCTTTGCCCGTTGCAGAATGAATAGCCAAGGATTGTGCAGTTTTGGCATCAAGAAAGATACGCCCTTGTTTTACCATACGAATAGCATGCAACAATTCGTCAGGATGACAACATTTGCAGATAAAACCTTTGGCACCAATTTTTAAAGCCTTGGCCGCCAAATCATCATCTTGGTACATGCTGATCAACAAAATAGCCACAGAAGGGCTAAGTCGCAACAAACGCTGGCAGGCAACAAAACCGCCAAGACCTGGCATGTTTATTTCCATTAATAAAACATCCACTGGATCGCTCTTGTAAAGGGCTATGGCCTCTTCACCAGAATCAGCTACGGCGACAACATCAATATCAGGGGCGCTTTCAATAAGCTTTTTTAAACCTGCCTGGACAATGGTTTGATGATCAACAATCATCATTTTTATTGGGTTAATATGTGATTCCATGTTTGTATCTTCTTGCTATGCCAAACCAGAAACTGGCACGGTGAGATGTAACTTCGAGCTTTCACTGTTGTAATTGACATCGCCGACAATACGCCCCTTTAATGTTTCTCGCAAAAACAGCAATTGTTTATCGCCATCTGGTATACAAGCGGTCATGACACATTGTTGCAGCTTGGTATCAAGCTTTAATTCAACGGTTATCACAGCACCTTTTTTAGCATCCAGCATGAACTGCAAAACAATCCCGTGCACGATTTGAAAGAGGAAAAAAGCATCAGAAGAAGAGAGTTTTTCGAGTTCTTGTGGCACATGAAAAATACATTTTGATGCCCCCATGGATTCAATATCTTTTTGCAATACTGAAACAGCGTTTACAATGCCTTGATCGAAAGCCAGCTTGGGAAGCCGCATGATGCTTAGCAAAGACTCAAAATGTCGTATGATTTCATCGGTCATGCAAACAGCTTGATTGGCAAGCTGTTGCGTTTCCCGACCTTCATTGCGACGGCTATACAATGCGGCATTCATGCGAATAGCAAGCAAGCGTTGGGCTATTTCTTGTTGCAATACATCAGCCATGCTGTTTTCACTAAAAAATGTTACGTTGTTATTTTTCTGCATATTAAATTCCTGTTCCTATGTAAAAACTCAGTCGTTTTTGAAAAGATGACGTGGTAGCTGCTTGCTCAAGTTTTTTTAGGCACGTTGCTAAACATCAAGAAACAATGCCGCCGAAATACCCGCAGCAACCATGTTGCTTGCTGCTTTGCCATCCAGCAAGGGTGTAAAGTAAGTTCCTTGCATGTATTGACAGCCCAGTTTTTGCAAAAAACGAAAGTTTTCATCTGTTTCCACACCATCGGCAACCACGTCAATATTCAAAAGTTGTGCCAAGTGAATGATCATTTTTACAATCACCTGATCATTTTCATCGATGTTTAAATCACGAATAAAAGTACGATCAATACGCAAGGCCTGAATGGGCAACGTACGAAGGAGATTTAATGAAGAATAACCCGCACCAAAATTATTGATTGATATTTTCAAACCCAGTTCGATCAATTCATCGAGTGCTTGATTGGCCTTTTTTGATGCTTTCATTGCAGCAAATTCAGAAAAAGAAAACTCCAACTGTGATGCTTTAAGCTTATGCGTTGTTAATAATTTGGCAAGCACCTGCACAAAGTCTTTTTGCAACAGAATATCAAATGAGACATCCAAGGTTAACATCATATCATAAGGCAATAATGGCTGCCAATCTTCCAATACTTTACAGCATGCTTCAATCTTCCACATATCAATCATTGATACCAGGCCACTGGATTCGGCAATCGCAAGAAAATCGTGCGGGGCGACAGTACCCAGTGTCGTATTCTTCCAGTAAGTTAAGGCTTCAAGGCCTGAAATTTTACGATTTTTCACATCAATAATAGGCTGAAACATCAAAAAAAACTCATTTCGTTCCAACGCATAGGTTAATTCTTGGCTTAAAATTGTTTTGTCTGATAAAACTTGTTCATAAATACAATAGGTATTGCGTTTTGTTTTGGCTTTGTACATGGCAATGTCGGCTGCTTTGAGCAAGTTATTGATGGATGTGCCATGATCAGGAAAAAAACTAATACCAATACTGCAACCCACGCTAACTTTCTCTTCACCCAAGATAAAAGGCGTGATCAATGTCGAACGAATTTTTTCAGCAACAAGTTCAAGGTCTTCATTGGTTTCAATTTGTTCAAAAACAGCAGCAAATTCATCACCACCCAAGCGTGCCAATGTATCGCTTTTTCGCAGGCATTGGGTGAGGCGATCAGCCACTTGAATCAACAGTTCATCGCCCACATCATGGCCTAAACTATCATTCACAAGCTTAAAACGATCAAGGTCCATAAACACCACGGCCAAACGGTCATTGTTTCGCAAAGACAAACGCATAGCATGTTCTAATCGCTCCATAAACAAGCGACGATTGGCCAAGTTTGTAAGAGGGTCTTTAAATGAAAGGTGGCGCAATTTTTTTTCTGTTTCCATGCGCACCATGATTTCTTTTTTGAGGTATTCATTGGTTTCACGCAATTCGCGGGTACGGGCTTTAACGCATTGTTCCATTTCATCGAGCAAGGCAACCTCTTGGGTAACATTGCGCAAATACACATTAACATACTCATCACAAACAGGAATAAAAAGGCATTTAAAGACCTGCCCTTCAATCACCCAATTCGCTTCAATCTGTTGCATTCTTTGCTGCACCGATGCAACGAGATCAAGCCAATCATTGCTCATTTTGTCTGCTTCAATTTGTTTTAATAATTGTTTAGCAGGAACATTGGCATACAGGCGTTCGCCACTGGCTGCATAACGCATGATCGGCATGGGGCTTTCGTCGGGAAAACTGGCCAAACTTCGGATGGTGTTCGCGGCCTCACGAAGCGGTGTAACATCGTCAAAAACAACGACGTAAATGGTTTCACCATCGACATCTGCTTCCGTCACAGAAAGCCTGGCGATCATCGCCAATTTGGCTTGTGGTGAAAAAGTGAATTCAGTGGTCTTGCCATCATGAAGGTGATCCACCAAAAAAGCAATGCCACGACGATTGATTTGTGGCAAGTTTAAGACCTCGCCCAAATTTAACGCCAATAACTCATCCTCACGGTAATCAAGAATGGTGCAAGCCGCTTTATTAACGGTTAATATACCACCTGCTTTGTCCACTGAAATCACGGCACTTTTAACATGATTCAACACAATAGCGATGATGCGATCATGGGTATGCAACAAATCTATTGTTGTTTTTCGATGCTTGTTTTTGGGTGTGATATTTTCAGTAGACACAGTCATGACCCCCTAAGAATCGAGATTGCGAAATGCACACGAAACCATTACTGTAGAGTAATGTATCAACAAGGAACACCTTTGCAAGCTGTCTGGTTGATATGACGTAAAACATGCGAAATAATATTAACTTAGCTATTAAAAATATAGGGTTCAAGCGCTTACTTGAGACTCTTCAACAACCGACTCTAACCGTGCCATCATTAACATTAAATGGGTACGCTGTGTTTCATTGCTGTTTGGGTTATTGCTTCCCTTGGTCGATTCTAATAAAAAGGCTTGCAAACTTGGCCAATGACGGTGTTTCGCCCAGCGCTCTTTGCCTCTTTGTAGATAATCCCCATGTTTTTCCATCAGCAGTTCTGCGCCAGCCTTGGCTTTAAGCTGGGTTAAGCGATGAAACCATTCGCAACGTAATAAATGAACCTCATCTTCGCCCCAGTTCGCAGCACGCATGGGTGATTCTACAGCCGAAAAAGGAAGCAAATGAAGTACCGCCTGCATCGCATGCAAGCAATGCTTTAATGGTCGTTTGTATTGGCGGCTAAGGTACAATGCAGGTGCAATTTGAGCGAGCTCAGGCAGTTTTGCCAAAGAAGAAACACTTTCTTGCGGCAAACCTGTGCGTACTGCATCGCGCAAAAGCTGTGAAAAATAATTATTCTTATTGCCTTCAATGCCCATGACTGCCTCTGTTTTTTTGAATGTCCGAAGGCTTTGTTGTTGTCGTTTTAACCAGCCTGCATCGAGCTTGCGAACATCACAAAGACGCAAAAGCTCTTCTGCAAACTGCAAATGGTACTCTTGAATGCTGTGCTGGATTTTATTTAATAGCTGTGCATCACCATGACTTTGCTGAATCCTATCACGCATAAGCTGGCTGCTTAGCAATTGCTCAGCAATCATCAACGCTTCACAAGCGTAAGCTGCCGATGTGTCAAGCAAAGATTGCAAATAATGCACACTGGTTAAACCGTTGTTGTTTAATACATGGTTGCTGACACAGGTGTTTGCCAAACTGATTCGCAAGGGATGCTGAATAATTTGATCTTGAAATCGCCGCCTAATACTTAGGGGGAAATAATGCAGCAATAAACCACGGGTAAACAGGCTCCACTCCGCATAGTAGTCAGCATTTAATGCATCATGAATACGGTTTTTTTCATGCCCCAGCAAAACCGCCAATTGTGGTGTTAATGCTAAAGTTTTATCATCATGCATGCCCGCATCAATACGCAAGTCCAAACGAGCATCATCGACCAGTTGTTCGCGCAAACGCATCAAGCGCGGAAGGTGGTTTTGGGCATCTATTTGTGCCAACATGATGGCATTGGCTTGCTGACGGTTGTCATCCAAACATTGTTCTGTTATTGCATCAGCCACGCCAGCAAGCACTTGATTGCGGCGCTTTGTACCGATGTCACCAGCATCGGTGGCCGAGAAAAGAATTTTTAAATTTACTTCATGATCGGACATGTTGACACCAGCAGCATTGTCGATGGCATCGGTATAAATCAGCCCACCTTCTTGGGCATATTCAATGCGCGCATGTTGGGTGAAACCAAGATTGCCACCTTCGCATACCACAGCACAACGCAAATCACTGGCATTCACACGAACACTGTTGTTGGCAGGGTCTCGCACATCGGTGTGCAGTTCGTGGCTTCCTTTAACGTAAGTACCTATTCCACCGTTGTATAACAAATCCACAGGTGCTTTAAGAATGGCGCGAATCAAAGCCTCCCCTGAGATTGCAGCAGTGGTAATGCCCAATGCCGCACAGGTTTCATCAACGAGTATAATTTTTTTGCTGCTGCGTTCAAAAACACCACCACCATGGCTAATACAGTTGGACTGATAAGCATTCCACCCTTGTGCTGCCTGAAACAAACGTTGGCGTTCAGCAAAAGCAAGTGGAGTTTTTGGGTTCGGGTCAAGAAAAATATGACGGTGATTAAAGGCTGCAATCAAACGAATATTAGGGTTTAGCAACATGCCATTGCCAAACACATCCCCTGCCATATCGCCAATACCAACAACGCTGATGGAATCCATTGCCGCATCACGTCCCAATGTGTGAAAATGTTGTTCGGCACAGACCCATGCACCACGCGCAGTAATACCAAAAACCTTATGGTCATAACCATAACGACCACCACTCGCAAAGGCATCACCCAGCCAGTATTGATAATCTTCTGCTTCATGGTTGGCATCATCAGAAAAAGATGCCGTGCCTTTATCGGCAGCGACCACCAAGTAAGGGTCGTTTTGATCCATAGCGGCAATACGAATGTCTACTGGCGGAACAATGTCGCCAACGACAAGGTTGTCGGTTAATTTTAATAAAGCACGAATAAAAAGTCGGTACTGTTTTAAAACGAACTCTGCATCAACAGCATCACCGCGAATGACAAAACCACCTTTGGCACCCGTAGGAAGAATTTGCCCGTTTTTCACTGTTTGGGTAGCCATTAGCTCCAGCACCTCGGTGCGAAAGTCGTTGGCACGATCAGAATAACGAATCCCCCCACGGGCAACACTTCCAGCCCGTAGATGCACACCTTCAACATGGATCCCATGCACAAATATCTCACGGTAAGGTTTTGGATGCGCTATAAAATCCAATGACTTTGGATCCAGTTTAATGGCCAACGGTTCGGCTATTTCACGCTTGTATGCATTGCTACGCAGGCTGGATAAAACGATGCTTTCTAAGGCACGAAACCAACGGTCATGCGTTAAGCTGGCTACATCACGCATTGATTTTTTAAAAGACAAACAACTTTGGGGGCTGGATGCTTGTGGCATACCAGGGCGATGAAGGGCTTCAAAAACACGGTACAAGCGTGATGAAACCATGGGGTACTGATTCATCATACTTGATAAGGGGCCGGGTGCAGCATCAGGAAGAAGTTGAATCAAATGATTTCTCAATGTGATCAATACCGCTATATCTCGAATAGATAAACCACCAGAAATCAACAATGCATTGAGCAAATCGTGATCGGCTTCTTCATTTAATACTGTTTCAATGCCAAAAGACAAACGCTCTTTGGCTTCAACGCGAAGCCCTGATGGTGCAGTGCAACGCAAGGTAATTAAATCAATTTGTTGATCACCATGGCCAAAAGCGAGCAATGATTCTTGCACGGCAAGCAAACCAAAAGCTTGAATCCGTTCTATTAATACACCCAGTGGTATGTTGTTATGGCTATAAATATGGAGCGTAATATATTTTTTTTGCAAATCAATCCGAACCAAACGACGTTGTTGATGGGCAATACGATTGGCTGCCTGAAGATCATGCACAAATTGTTCAGGCGGATAGAGTTCTTGGTACAAGCGCGGCAATGCTTCCAAGGCATACAATGCCTTCGGTATATTTACTTTATCAGGCTGCGATAAAATGCTTTGTTTTGCTTGGTCTTTCCAAAACACAATACAATTTTGCAATTTCGTATGCAGTGAAGCCATCGCTGGCCATTCTTTTTTTACACCATCAACAGAAGCACCAATAGCAGCAATAATTATTTTCTTTGATCCCATGTTAATGCTGATATGATCGTGATAAATTAAACCTTCATGCTGCAATACATCGCGAATACTCGATAAAATATTAGGCCCAAAACGATCACCCATCATGGCCATCATAAGAAATTCTATGGTGCTATATTCTGGTGTCAAACGGGCCACACTCATTTGCGTAGGGCTGCTTAAATCGGTGATTTCTTTTAATGGTTTAAGCCAATCTTGCCCAGGTACTCCAAGCAACACAGGTTTTGGCATTCGGTCAAACAACGAACGAATTTCACGGCGGTAAAAGCTGGAGTATTTTAACATTTTTGATTGGCATAGGCTGCGCCATGTTTGCTGTAACCGTGGTATCTCACTGGCATTAGTATACCGTCCACTGCGTGCAAAATGACCAATCAAGATGCCTTGTTGCAAGCTATCGTGCTCAAGCCAAGAAATACGAACCACCTCCATGCGTGATGGACTATAAAGGTGATTTAACATGCTTGCTAACGATAACCATTCAAGACCTACCGATGAAGCTGCTTTGGTTGTAGGCAGTTCTTTACGCAAGCCTGGAATAATTCGATCCAAAACAGGGTAATGCCGCATCACCCCTTGTCGCCAAGACCCCAGTTGCATACCATAAATAACATAATGATCATCATTCATCCAATCCAACAATGCACCTTCAATAGCATTGTCTACGCCGAGCTTTTGACCAATATGGCGTAGTTTTTTACGCATCTTAGGGAAATCAACCACCGATAAAGCAACCGCTCGCAAGATAACATGAATATCTTGCTTGATAACATCACTGTTTTTCACCAATGCCGCTGATAAATGGATGGCTATAAACATAAAGTTCTCATCAGAAGAGGCTTCAGGCGAGCCAAGTTCAATGCGGCACTGCGCCTTTTTGTTGCAGTAAATAGCAGCAACCACCGTTTGATGTTGGATCGGTTCAATACCATGGCGGGTTAAATAACTTTTTACTGCATCCAAATAAAAAGCTTGGTCAGGGCAGCGAATGATTAACACATGACGATGCAATGAACCCGTGCGCAGCGTACGCAAGTGCAAGGCTACCAACTCAGATGACGCAGCACATTCAGGCAGAGGAAGCAGCGTCATCGCATCGTGCAGTACAGCAGCCTGCAAACGTTTGGGTATTTCATGAACCTGGTATTGTTTTGCTGCTTCATGCAGCAATAGCATTAATGATTGCCGAACTTTACGCATTTTTCCCCCAGCGATTATCATAGCACAGAGCAAATATGCGCATAAGAAAGATAAACTGCTTTGTAATGGGGGAGAAGCGTCTGCTTTTATTGCATAAGCGTCAAGAAGAGGCGCTGCTTCTGCGGTATAGCTTGCAATTTAAGACGGGGGAAATAGCGTAAATTTAGGCAGGTATCTGGGTTTTGAAAAAACATTGAATGGTGGCGCTTCAGGGACTCGAACCCCGGACACCCGGATTATGATTCCGGTGCTCTAACCAGCTGAGCTAAAGCGCCATTTTTATTTCTACGACAGCGGCGCAGTGTAGAAAATATATTTTCAGCGTCAAGTTTTAAAGCAATCATCTGGCACATCACAGCACGAGTGTTACACTGCCGCGCACATGGAACAGCTTCAACCCCCTTTAACCACACCACAACAATGCCTGCGTAATTTCTCCATCATTGCCCATATTGATCATGGAAAATCAACCCTTGCTGATCGTTTGATCGAAATCACAGGCGCGCTTTCCAACCGCGAAATGAAAAAACAAGTGTTGGACTCCATGGATTTGGAGCAAGAACGTGGCATTACCATCAAGGCGCAAACAGCCAGTTTAAGTTATGTCGCGAATGATGGTATTACCTATACATTAAACCTTATTGATACCCCAGGCCATGTCGATTTTAGTTACGAAGTATCGCGTTCTTTGCATGCCTGCGAGGGCGCATTGTTGATTGTCGATGCTACCCAAGGGGTTGAGGCACAAACCTTGGCCAATGTTTACCTTGCGCTGGAGCAAGACTTAGAAATAATTCCCATTATCAATAAAATTGATCTGCCCAGTGCCGATGTAGAAGAGGCGAAACGACAGATTGAAGAAATTATCGGCTTGGATGCTTCCGATGCTATTGCTGTATCAGCAAAAACAGGGGAAGGCATTGCCGAAATATTGGAAGCCATCATACAGCGTATACCGCCGCCTGCGGATCAACAAGATGATTTACCGCTTCGTGCCTTGATTATTGATTCTTGGTTTGACGCTTATGTGGGGGCTGTGGCTCTGTTGCGCGTGTTTGATGGTGAAGTTCGAGCAAGGGATAAAATTCGCTTTATGTCTTCAGGCAGCAGTTATGAAGTCAATGATGTAGGGGTTTTTTTACCACAAGCCTCAAGTTGCTCATCATTGCATGCTGGTTGTGTTGGTTTTATGGTCTGTGGAATCAAGGAACTGTCAGTTTTAAAAGTTGGCGATACAGTGACCTTGGAACGAAACCCTGCAAGCGAAAGTTTACCGGGTTTCTGCGAGCCTAAGCCGATGGTGTTTTCTGGTCTTTACCCTATGGATTCAAGTGATTATGGTGAATTACGTGACGCTCTGGAAAAGTTAAATTTGAATGACCCTGCATTCACCTTTGATGCTGAAAGTTCAATGGCGCTGGGTTTAGGCTTTCGCTGTGGTTTTCTTGGTATGTTGCATATGGAAATCGTACAAGAACGCTTGGAACGTGAATTTTCACTTGAGCTTATCAGCACAGCACCTTCGGTGGTCTATCAAGTGTACATGGACAATGGTGCGATGCGGGAAATTTCTAACCCCAGCGAATTCCCCGACCCACAAAACATTATTCGTATCGAAGAACCTACTGTGATCGCGCATGTGTTTATGCCCGAAGAGTTTGTCGGTGCTGTTATTAAACTGTGTCAAAATAGACGCGGTATACAAAAAGACATGAAATTTATCGGTCAAGGGCGGGTAATGCTTTCGTACCAATTACCGCTGGCTGAAATGGTTATTGATTTTTACGACCGTTTAAAATCGGTGACCCGTGGTTATGCATCGTTGGATTATGAATTGGCTGGTTTTTGTGAAGATGATGTGGTGAAACTGGATGTATTGGTGCATGCTGAAACAGTGGATGCACTTTCAATGATTGTTCATCGTACTATTGCAGAAACACGTGGCCGTGAATTGGTTAAAAAATTACGCCAACTGATTCCAAGGCAACAATTTGATATACCGATACAAGCTGCCATTGGCGGGCGTATTCTGGCGCGTGAAACAGTAAAAGCTGTGCGTAAAAATGTTACAGCCAAATGTTATGGTGGTGATATTACACGGAAACGAAAATTATTAGAAAAACAAAAAGCAGGGAAAAAACGAATGAAATCAATCGGCAGTGTGGAGGTACCACAGGAGGCATTCTTGGCAGTATTAAAATTAGGGGAAGGAACCTGATGGAAGAAAATCAAAAACCAGTCTGGCGAGAATGGCTAGAAAGCATTGTTGTTATTGGTTTGTTGGCCTTTGTTATTCGTAGTTTTATTGCCGCACCATTTAAAATACCATCATCAAGTATGGTGCCTACGCTGGAAGTTGGCGATTATTTGTTTGTGCTGCGTTATTCTTATGGTTTACGCATTCCCTTTACCGATATACAATTGCTTCCCAGTGCTGCAAAACATGGTGATGTGGTGGTCTTTGATTACCCGAAAGATCGCAGTAAAGATTACATCAAACGGGTGGTTGGCGTACCCGGTGATCACATTCGTTATGATCACAATCGTTTGTTTATCAATGATCAAGAAATGCCGTTGACAAAAATCGCACCACGCACCTATTTTTTGGGTGATGGCAGTGCACAAGTGTCCACGGAATTTGAAGAAAATATTTTTGATGTCACCCACCATGTCCTGCGCCAAGAATACACCTTGCGCGATGGTTTGTGGACGGTTCCAGAAGGGCATTATATGGTGCTCGGAGACAATCGAAACAACTCCCGTGATTCTCGGTTTTGGGGCTTTGTTCCGCAAGAATACTTGGTGGGCAAGGCGGCCATTATTTGGTGGTCATGGGATGGTCCAAAAAGCGAAGTACGCTGGAATCGTTTGGGTACAATACTGCATTGAGGTTTTTATATGATAACAACAAATAAGCAACGTGGCTTTTCTATGTTTAAAATGGCCATTTTATTAATTATTCTCGCTGGCATACTGATAGGTCTTTTTAAAGTATTTCCTGTGTATTATATACACTACAAAGTCCAGCATATTTTTGAGGCAACGAGCAAAGAAATGGCCGATGATGATGAACTAAAAATCCGCGCCCGCTTGCCTATTTTGTTTCAAACACAAGCCATGAAACGAACAGACGTGCCGCAAGAATTTTATGATAACTTGCGTATTAATGCTGGTTATGGTCGTGTTGAATTATCATCAAAGTACCACGTTATTGTTTGGCTCATGGGGCCTGTTGAGAGTGCTGACCCCAATTCAGATTATGACCCCGTAAAATTAAAAGGCATCGATAAAATGCGTCATCAAGCACGCATGGATGTGGATTTTGAGGTTTATGCAAAAACACCTGGATCATGATACGCTGAAACAACGCTTGGCATTAACCATGCTGCCCGATGCGGCATTTAAACGTGCATTAACCCATTGTTCCTCTGGTGATCCTTTGCATATGGAGCGCTTGGAGTTTTTGGGTGATGCCGTGCTTGGACTTGTTATTGCGGAATATTTACACCACCAATACCCCAATAAAGATGAAGGTCACTTAACCCGATTAAGGGCGCATTTGGTATGCCGCGCCAGCTTGCTTCAAATTGCAAACGCATGGCAGCTTGCTGATTACTTGCGTGTTGGCGAAGGTGAACGTGATGGCCATGGCATACTTAAATCACCCTCGATTGCAGCCAATGCCGTGGAAGCAATTATTGGCGCAACCTTTAAAACACTTGATTTTGAAGCCTCTCGAGCTTTGATTTTGCGTGCTTGGCAATTTCTTTTTGATGCTTTGGCAACACTGGATACCACCGATGCCAAAAGTCGTTTGCAAGAGTGGACACAAGGTCATGGCAAAGGCTTGCCACATTATCATATTCATGACCTTGGTCCGCAGAAAGACCCTCGTTTTCAAGCACTGTGCCAAATCAAAGGAAAAACAATGGGAAATGGTTGGGGAAATCGCAAAAAACACGCTGAACTTACGGCCGCAGAGCAGGCTATTATTGAATTAGGGTTTGAAAAAAATAAGGGGAATGGTTAAAAAAAATCATAATGTCAATATTTCGCTGTGGTAGAATAGCCTTACTTGGTCGCCCGAATGTCGGGAAATCAACGTTGATGAATAAAATCATTGGTGCGCGTGTTGCTATTGTAACCCCAAAACCACAAACGACGCGGCATCGCATTCTTGGTATTCATACCACAGAGCAAGCACAAATGATTTTTGTCGATACGCCAGGCATTCATAAAGGCAAGCGACAATTAAATAAAAATATGGTACGTATTGCTTATGCGGCGGCTGAAGAAGCCGATGTTTTGGCAATTATGCAAGATGCCAGTCGTCCGTTGGATCATATTACTGCCCGTTTAATTTCGCGTTTTGCTGAAAACAATTTAAGGCAACCCCGCATTCATATACTCAACAAAGTAGACAAAATGGACAAAGCATTGTTGCTTCCCCGTTTGCAAGAAATTCAAACATTGGATCCCACAGCCAAGGCATTTATTCCTTTATCTGCAAAAAAAGGCAATCAAGTTGATGGCTTCTTAAAAACATTGATCGAATATTTGCCTGAAGCTGAGGCAGACTATGATGCAGATTGGTATACCGATCAAAGTCAGCGCCAACTGGCCGCCGAATATGTTCGCGAGCAAGTTTTTTTAGCCATGCATCAAGAAATCCCCTTTCAAACTGCGGTGGATATTGAAGTTTTTAAAGAAACAGCCAAAGGCTTGCATATTGAAGCCGTTATTCTTGTTGGTAGCGAAAGCCACAAGCCCATGGTTATTGGTAAAAGCGGCGAAAAAATAAAACGCATGGGAATCACTGCCCGCAAAGGCTTAGAAACCTTGTTTGATCAACATGTTGATCTACGTTTGTGGGTTAAAATTGATTCGGGTTGGTTTGATCACCCCATGAAACTAGAAGACCTTGGCTTGGGTACAGGTTTTTGAGTGTTTACCTTAAGTAGGTAAACACCGATGAAAATACAGCAAGATGCGGTTATATGGGTTGCTGTTGCTGTGTATTCACCCTTGCGGAACTTGTTTTATTACCGTTGGCCAAAACATTTGGGAACAGTACACATTGGTCTGCGCGTATCTGTACCATTGAGGCGTAGCGAACGCCTTGGTGTGATTGTTTCTCAGTCAGGCGAAAAGCCCAGCATCAAAACATTGGATGTGCTGGATGTGTTGGATGTCGCACCCTTGTATGATGTGTTGCGGCAGCAATGGTTGCAGCGTTTGGCACGTTATTATCTCCCACCATTGGGCATCGTGTGGGAAACTGCGCTGGCTTGGGCAAGTGTTGGCAATCACCGCCGTTTTCGCCAGTTGGATACAGCGATGTTGGCTAAATCATTTCCCGACTTGCATCAAGCATTTCGCAGGAATACACCCTTAAGCATTAAAACTTTACGTGCTCGTTGTACCAGCCCTTATATTTTCAGGGATATTTCACAGGCTGTGCAACAAGGTGCTTTGCAAGAAGCTGTAGCCCCAGCGGTATGGCTAGCAGAAAACCCATGCAGCGCGCCACCCCCAACATTAAACCACGAACAACAACAAGCACTTAACAGTATTTTGGCCGCGCCAAACTGTTTTCACCCGGTGTTGCTGTTTGGCTGCACAGGTTCTGGCAAAACTGAGGTGTATTTAAATGCTGCCCGTCATTGTGTTCAGGCAGGCAAGCAAGTATTGATTTTAGTGCCTGAAATTGGCTTAACGCCGATGTGGCAACAACGCTTATGCCAGCGATTTGACCGTGTTATGGTATGGCATTCGGCGTTGGCTACAGCGCAACGCTTGGCTGCAATCAGTCACTTGGCTGAAGCAGAGGTATTGATAGGCACACGCTCTGCACTGTTTCTACCCTTGCCACGCTTGGGCATGATCGTTATTGATGAAGAACACGATACCAGTTTTAAACAGCATCATGGTCTTTGTTACTCTGCCCGTGATGCTGCATTATTGCTCGCCCAAACCATGAAAATACCCATAATCTTTGGTTCTGCCACACCCAGCCTAGAAAGCTGGCAACAAGTAAAACAAGGTCGCTATGAACGGCTGGACCTAACCCTGCAAGCGATAAAAAGTCAGCCTGTTGCGATTAAAATCGTCGATATGCGCCAGCATAAAGCTGTTATATCGCCGCCGTTGATGCAGGCATTAAAAGACACACTGGATGCTGGAGAACAATCCATTTTATTTCTTAATCGTCGTGGTTATGCCCCCGCCTTGCACTGTGTCGCCTGCGGTGATGTGGCTCACTGCGTGGCATGCGCGCTTCGTCTCACATTGCATCGTAAAAGTCGAGAGTTACGCTGCCATGTGTGTGGTTATAATCGGGTGGTTCCACGCTGTTGCGAGCAATGCGGCGAAGTAGCCTTGCTGCCCATGGGGATTGGCACAGAGCGTTTGCATGAAACATTAGAGCAGCATATCCCCCGCTTGCGATTGGCGCGTTTTGACCGTGATATGGTCACCAGTCATCAGCGTTTGGCTGCTGTTTTAAAACAATTTGAAGATGGTGATATTGATTGTCTCATTGGCACACAAATGTTGGTTAAAGGGCATGATTTCCCCAATGTTACCTTGGTTGGGGTTATTCATGCAGATATGGGATTATCACTGCCTGATTTTCGCGCAAATGAGCGATGGTGGCAACAAATGACACAAGTGATGGGGCGTGCAGGTCGCGGCCATAAAGCGGGTCGTGTTTTACTGCAAACATGGATGCCTGAAGCCCCATGGTTGGTACGCATGCATGGGCAATCAGCCGCCGATGTTTTGGATGAAGAACTGCTGCTGCGCCAACAACTACAATTCCCCCCCTTTGCTCGATGGGTTCGTATCGTATGTTCCGCACAAAAAGAAGCCATGGCACAATCAGCCGCCGAAAAGATTGCGATGTTATGCAAAGCTATTCCTGACATTACTGTCATGGAAGCCATGCCATGTGCGTTAGAGCGTCAAGCTTACCATTACCGTTTTGAAGTATTATTGCGTGATGCCAGCAAACAGCATTTGCCTTGGAAGCTTACCCCTGTACTCCATCAATTTCGTTTACCCTCGCAAGTGCGTTGCCGCATTGATGTTGATCCGTTGGATATGGGATGATAAGCAAGCCAATCACTATCATTATTATTTTGTTGTTCCTTTTGCTTTCTTCCTGTGTGCCACAGCATGTGCATGAAAAGACAAAAAAAACATTAGCGAGCAGCAATACACACCATCTATTTAAACCCATATGGCCTGAAACTCTTGCCAAGATGTCCTTGCCTATGCTCACGTTACCCACAAGCATTGTTGCACCTGCACCGACAAGTATTCTTCCACTTGCACCTATTTTGCCTATTTTATTAAAAGGTTTGTCCCAGCTTGATTTAACCATGTTGGAAGAACGTGCTGTAAAAAATTTTCCTGAACGACACTGGCAAGTTGTCGCCAATAACTCTATTTTTGTTCGCCGTCGGGTGGTTGATGTTTTGCGTGAAATGAAGATGCCAATAGCCTTGCAGGTTGTTCCCGCTGTGGAGTCCAAGTACAACCCCTATGAGATATCGCCCGCAGGAGCCGCTGGTCTGTGGCAATTCATGCCTTCAACAGCCCGTGCCATGGGGCTTAAAGGAAACACGAAAAGCAATGATCTTCGCCATGTCGAAAAAAGCACCCATGCCGCCGCCCAATACTTACAAGCTTTACAAGAACGCTTTGAATATTGGCCGCTGGCCTTGGCGGCTTATAACTGTGGCCCTTCACGACTGGCAAAATTTTTACAAAAGCAAGGCGGCTGGCAACCTTCAGATGGATTGAATGCACTGCCTGCACCCAAAGCCAGTCGTGCTTATGTAAAAAACGTATTAAGTCTTGCTTATGCCCAATACATGGGGCGGCTCACTTTCCCAGAAAGCCCGCGTGTTCAGCGGCTGCAACAACAAGGATTGGACATTCAGGAATTGGGTGAAAAGCTGCATATAGCAACAACAACTATTTTTCGTTTAAACCCCGAATTAGAACGCATCCGTTATTCTAAAAATACCACATTAACACTATGCCTGCCTGCGTTTTCGACGGGACATGGTATTGATTTATCTGGGGCTTCTATGCCTGATAAGAAGGCCAAATATATCACGGTACAACAAGGGGATTCATGGTGGCGTATTGCAAAACGTTACCATGTTCGTATGCGTGATTTGCAATTAGAAAACCCTGATGTTCAAAAATTTCTCCAGCCCAAACAACAATTGCGCTTACCCAACAACGATGCTTTTTATGGGAAGAACCCATTTTCTAGGTAATTAATTTCTTAGCTTTAATTCTGGCTTTTTTTTCGGCCATTGCATGGGGGTCGCGTGGCTTGCGCGGCAATGGGCGGTAAATTTCAATGCGATCCCCCTCTTTAACGATAGCATCGCGTTTGCTAAGTTTGGCATAAATACCAAAACCGTGCAGGTTTAGATCAAAATCAGGGAAGACTTCCAGCAATCGACTGGTGGCAATGGCTTCTTCAAGGGTGCAAGCATCCGCAACATCAACCACTTCTAAATATTGTTGTTGGGGCAAAGCATAACAGATAGAAACTTGCATTATATTTTCTTTTTGCACTGGTAAACACGTTGTTCAAAGGCCTGCACCATGCTTTTGCAAGCAGCGGTGAAAATTGGCGTAGCAATCAACGAAACCATGATGTTTTTAAATTCAAATTCAATAGAGAAATGAACGCGGCAGCGATTGTTTTCCACAGTCTCAAATGTCCAAAAGCTTTCCAAAAAACGAAAAGGACCATCCAACAAACGGATTTCCACCATGCGATCTACAACAAAACGATCCACGGTGCGAAAGGTGTATTTCATACCCGAAAAATCAGCCACCAACTCGGCACTCAATTGGTCGTCGCCTGCCGTTAATACCACGGCTTCTGATACCCAAGGTAGAAACTCAGGGTAGCGTTCGATATCCATCACCACCAAAAAAATATCATGGCTGCCACAATTTAGCAGCCGCGTCTCTTCAAAACAATGCATTAACGGTATTTGCCTTCATGCGCTTGCCGTTTGCTGTTACGCTTTTTGGAACGACGGTAAGCGGCGCGCGCCTCTGGCGTTTCGTCACGTTGTGGATCAAGCCCTGCATAAGGGTTTTTTGAGGCTGAAAAAATAAAACGAACGGGAATACCTGGCAAGTCAAAAACACGGCGAAAGTCTTGCTCCAAATAACGCAAATAACCACCACGAATGCTGCTAAGGCGGTTGCAAAAAACTTTAAACGTTGGCGGCGTTGTTGCAACTTGAGAGATATATTTAAGACGCACGCTAGCGCCATCCACCAGTGGCGCACGTTGACGTATTTGAACCGCTTCTAACCAACGGTTCAATTCGCCAGTACCAACGGTAAAACGATTGCGCTCACCAGCCTTTAATGCTGATTTTAATAAACTGTTGATACCTTTGCGGTCTTTGGCACTGATGCGTTTAACGGGTATATCAGGTAAACCACGCATGCGAAAGTTTAAACGCTCGGCATAATACTTCCATTCAGCATCTGAAAGAAGGTCGCATTTGTTGACCACCACCATCAAAGCACAGCCAGACTCTCGTGCCAATTGCATTAAACGCATATCTTGTTCGACAATGCCTTCGCCGCCATCGAGCAGCAATACCGCAACATCAGCACGGCGAAAGGCTTGCACTGCTTTTACACGCGCAACAAACTCAATGACATCAGCAATACGGCCATGTTTGCGCTGACCTGCCGTATCAATCAAACGCACAATGCCGCCTTGCCAAGGAATATCTGAATCAATGGCATCACGGGTGGTTCCTGCAATCGGGCTAACCACCATACGTTCGCGCCCCAGCCAAGCATTGATCAATGTGGATTTACCCACATTGGGGCGGCCAATGACGCTGATACAAGCCAGTGGCTTTTGCGCATCATCATCGCTTGCTGTCCAATCTGGCAGCGCGGCTTCTAGGGTGGATTTTAAATGACTCACGCCTTCGCCATGCATTGCCGATACAGGCAAAGGATCACCCAGTCCCAAAGAATAGAAATCATGGGCAGTGCTGACATTTTCTGCCTTGTTGACAACCAGCAACAAAGCACGGGCACTGCGGCGCAGCATAGCAGCAATCTCATAATCAACGGGCGTGACCCCCGTTTTTGAGTCCACAGCAAAAATAACCAAATCTGCGACATCCAATGCTGCATCCACCTGCGCATCAATGGCTTGTTGCATTTCACCATACGGTGTTTCACCAATGCCACCTGTATCTACCAACACCATTTGCCGCGCACCGCATTGGCATTGCCCTTCTAAGCGATCAACGGTTACACCAGGGCGATCGCCAACAATTGCCTGCCTGAAGCCAACGAGACGGTTGAAAAGTGTCGATTTTCCGACATTGGGACGACCAACAATGGCCACGACGGGTAAGCGTGAAAGTGCCATCAATACACCATGTACAGACCGCCGAGGTTGTTGTGGTACAACAATCCATCAACGGTGATAATGGGCAAGCGATCAAAGCGACCAGGGAATGTCCGACTGGCCAATAGATCACCATCGGCATTTAAACGAAACAACTGACCTTGATCATCTTGTACCCATAATTGTTTTTTCCACAAGATGGGTCCCATCAGCTCGCCCTTGGATAAAGTTCGATGCCAAATCAATACCCCTGATTCTATATCCCAAGCCTGCACTTCACCGTGGCTATCGGCCATAAACATGCGCCCATCTTGAACCACTGGCGATGATTTTAATGAGATTTTATGGGTCATCAATGACGCGCCATCTTGCCGTTTTAGTATAAAAATTTCACCTTGGTAAAAGGCCACCAACAACACATCAGGGAAGGTATTGCCCCCCATTTTTAATGACGACAAAGCAAGCGGTGTTGCAAGCGGAACCCGCATATTGTTCAAAGCCCCAGCCCGTGAGTCCAACAACAATTGTTTGCGCCACAATAAATCGCCTGATTTGGCATCCAGAGCCAGTGCATCGCCATTGCCAAGCAGGCTGTAAATCCGACCATCTTTAAGCAACGGTGTCGGGCTAATATACAAGCCCAAAGTTTCGGCTTTCGCCGAAAACACCCATTGTTTTTTACCATCTTCAGAAACACGGTAAATATGATCATCAATGGTTTGTACCAAAAGATCACGCGCAACAGCAACAGGCGTACCCGTCACAGCAGCCGACAGTTGCAATGCCCATATTGTTTCTTTTTTTACAGGGTCAACAGCATACAGCATACCGCCAGTATCACCGATGATAATCAGACCATTTTTTAATTCCAGACCACCAGAGTCCGAGTTATTTTTGATTGGAATACGGGCTTGTTCATGCCCTGACATAGACAGCAGATGAATACGCGCATCAAGCCCGCCTATGGCAATGGTTGCTTCAGGCAGTAAGCCACTCACCATAGGGCGAGCAAAGCTCATCGCATCTTGCGGTTTGCGATTATCCACATCTGTTTGCCAAAGAATTCCAATGGATTGTTTAAGGGGGATGGCTTGGGTATTGTGCACCGTATCTTTTGCACATGCAGAAAACATTAACACAGCCATCAACAGGCTAAACCATGGGTATAGTTTCATTCTTTGGTCGCAATTGATTGACCGAGCAACGATGAAACCTTGTCTTTTAGCAACGCATCATTCGATTCAGCATCCAAAGATTTTTGTAAATAGTCCTTCTTTGCTGCTCCATCACTAATGCTTGCCAGCAAATAATAACGCAGTTGCTCATATTGTTTGCCAAGCCGTATACTCAGCAATGCCTTGGCATGATCCAGCTTATCTTGGGAGATATAATACTCAGCCAAATCAAGACGAGCTTGCCAACGAAATATTTGCGAAATCGTTTTATCATCGATCAATGATTGGTATATAGGTTCAGGGTTTTCTACCAGTACAGCCAATTGTAAACGTGCCAAAAGGCCGTAAGCTGTATTGCTGTAATCTTTGATGATATCAGAGAAGACGACTTGTTTTTTCTCTAAATCGGTCTGTGCTACCCCCTGATAATACAAAGAAGCCGCCGCTTCACGCTGTGAGCTAAGGCGTTCATTCCATAAGCTTGCGCCCGTTGCCATCAACAAAAGCACCACCACACCAACGGTCAGCAACTGTTGGTGTTTGCGTAACCAAGCTTGTATCTGTGCTGATTGCACATCCCGCTTTAAATCATCCAAATCAACAGATAATTCTGTATTCATTGGGTGACTGCTTCCATTTTTGTTACTGTTCACTGTTTTATCCTTCTTAGGAGGCAGTCCGAGAATAGAAAGATTGCTCAAATTCTCGTGGCTAAGTTTTACCTAAGTTTTAATTTAGAACCGAACAGGCTAGGAAAAGCCCTTACGCTGTCAACAAAGTTCCGTCATAAACACAGGGCTTTAATGCAAAGGCTATGCCTATTTAATCATGGGCTGAAGCTGGTTCCATATAAGATTTAGCATGGTTGATTGAGCTTTTGCGTTTGGGTGTAGCGCATCAGCCTGCATCCACGCAGGTTTTGTGATCACCCCTTCCAGCAAAAAAGGGACAAAAGGAGTCTTATATTCGTGGACCAATGATTGATAGACCGAGGCAAATTGCTGCGTGTATATTGGCCCATAATTGGGCGGCATAAGCATACCGACCAGTAGCACGTGAATACCTACGCTTTGTGCAGTTTCAATGATTGATGAAAGATCTTTTTGCATGCGATCAACGGGTAATGCCCGCAGACCATTGTTGGCACCGAGTTCAAGAATAAGATAACTGGGTTGATGTTGCTGCAATAACGCCGGCAATCTGGCGCGTCCTCCTTGGGTGGTTTCACCACTGACACTGGCATTCACCACGCCACACGTGCTTTCGCGTTCTTTTAATCGCATTTTCAGAAGGTGCACCCATCCTTCCTTCGTTGCTATGCCAAAAGCAGCACTTAAACTGTCGCCAAGCACCAAAATATTGCATTTTTTTGTAATGGTGCTTGCTTGGGTCAGCCAAGGTATACAGCAAAGAGATAGGCATAAGAGAGACCGAATGAGCATGGATAAGCGTACCCCTGTGATTGTGCAAGCCTCTGGTTTGGGTAAATGTGTAACCAGTCCAGAGGGAGATTTGCATATATTACGTGACATCAACCTGAAAATTCACACAGGTGAGGCTGCAAGCGTAGTGGGCGCGTCGGGTTCTGGCAAATCAACACTGCTGGGCATTTTGGCAGGGCTTGATTTACCGACAACGGGCACGGTGTTTTTAGGGGGCAAGGATCTAGGGAAACTTGATGAAGAGGGGCGGGCAAAAGTTCGTGGGGAAATGCTTGGTTTTGTTTTTCAGTCGTTTCAGCTTCTTCCGACCTTTAATGCGCTAGAAAACTTCATGTTACCTATGGAATTGGCGGGCTTGCACGCTGTGAAAGCCCGCGCCAATACTTTGCTCGAACGGGTGGGACTGTATCATCGCCGACATCA
>JAUZQQ010000080.1 GCA_030950905.1 Mariprofundaceae bacterium | reverse complement strand
AAATTACATGCCGCATTTAGTGAATATGCCGACAAGGCTGGTATTGCTAGGAATAAGGTTTCATTTGAAAAAATTCGGAGCAAGGTAGATGAAATTCTACGAGTTGAAGCTGATAAAGAAGGTAGAATTGAAGCGTGGATAACAGCAATCAATAATAATGAATTGTTTAAAAAAGAAGACGATGAAGCTTTGTACTTTTCAAAGAATGATTGGAAACAACAGAAAAATGAATTTAAGGATTTGGACAATTCCGCTGATATGACAAGCAAGGAAGTCTACCAGTTCCATCAAGCAGCCATTTATCATCGCGACTACACACTTAAAAATTTATTGCCCAAACATGGTATTGTTGTTTTGTAAGCAATGAAGATATTGCCTAAAAAATAAAATCGAGAGGGGCTTTCGTTCGCTCAGCTCTCTACAGCCCCTCACTTGGGTCGTTATTTTTTCAAATTTCCATGGCGATTTCGATTGTTTATTGGACGTTGGCTTCATTCTCATTTTTTTGCAGCCATTGTGCCAATCGTTGCATGCCTTCATCAATTGATATGCGTGGTTGAAAATTAAAATCACGGCGTGCTGCTGCAATATTAAACCAATGCGCCGTGGACAACTCTTTGGCAATAAAACGGGTCATGGGGGGCTCTTTTTTAACACGCAATACACGGTATGCATGCTCCAATATTGTGCCAAGCGCATAGGCAGCATTAGCAGAAATAGTTTGATTAACTGGTGGTATATTGCCCGCCACAAGAATACGGTTGACCATATCCCACAGTGGAATCGGCTCACCATTGGAGATAAAATAACTTCGCCCCGCCAAGGCATTGCCGACGCTTAAATGCTCGGCTGCACAAACATGGGCTTCTGCGGCATTATCAATATAAATGGTGTCCACCAAGCAAGGGCGGCAGCCGATACGTCGCAACGCACCCTTGCGAGCTTTGGCAAGAATACGGGGAACCAGATGTTGATCATTAGGCCCCCAAATCAAATGGGGGCGCAACGATACTGTGGCCAAGTCTGCCTTGTTTGCAGCACACACAAGACGCTCCGCTATGGCTTTGCTTTTGGGGTAATGGGCATGGTAGTGGTTTGGGTACGGCACAGATTCATCGACCCCTTCCATGTCATTTCCATCAAAAATAACGCTGGGGGAACTCGTATAAACCAATCGCTGTACAGCGTGTGTACGGCAGGCATCAATAACATGCTGGGTTCCCTGGACATTAATCTTCTCGTATTCTTTCCATGCGCCCCAAACACCTGCTTTGGCAGCGACATGAAATACCGTATCACAACCAGAGACCGCATCGGCAACGGCTTGTCCATCGCAAATATCACCGCAGATATGGCGTGAACCTGTATCATGGTGGCAGCGAGAAAATGACAGCACTTCCACGCCGCGCTGCTGTAATACATGGACAATAGCATGGCCCAAAAAACCACCGCCCCCCGTCACCAAAGCACGCCTCACGCCAGTACTTCTGCCGCCCAGAGGGCAAGTTTTTCGCGAAAGATTTTGGCATTGTGACGCACATCAACGGGGAACTTGGGGTGAAACAAAATAGTTTCCATCATGGCTGTTATTGAGTTAGCCGCTGCCAAAGCAATCAACGCTTGACGAATCGCTGCTTGTTCATGGGCGGCAACATCAGGCAAAAGCTCGATGCAAACAATAGGTATGATTTCTTCTTCATGCTTGATGCCCACGAGTGCGCTGCGAAACACCTTGGCATGCTTGTTAAAAATCGCCTCGCAGGGAATGGTGAACAGTGTTTTTTCTTTGGTGATCACACGGTGGGTTTTGCGGCCACAAAACCAAACCTTTCCCTCACTGTCTCGGTGGCCAACATCCCCCATGCGATGCCAGCAAGCACCGTCTTTGGGATCTATGATTTTGGCCAATGCCGTGGCTTCGCTGCGGCCATAATAGGCATGGGTTACTTGCTCACCTTTGACCACAATTTCGCCAATTTCACCATCAGCAATGGTTAAGTTGTCCGACCACGTTGCAATCTTTTGATCATCAATAGCAATAATGCGCAGCGTAATACCCGGCGCGGGAAGTCCCACGCACACACCATTACCTTGTGCCGTTTTCACGGCGGTTTCTTGCAGTATCGTATCGCTAGAAATAGAACAAACAGGCAAAGCTTCGGTTGCCCCGTAGGGCGTAAATACACGGCATTCATTGTTTAACATGGGGACAAATTGTGCCAATACATCAGCAGAAACAGGTGCACCAGCAGAAATCACACGTTGTAAGGAAGGCAAGCGCACACCCTGTTGCTGACCATACATCGCCAGCCGATAAATCAATGCGGGCGAGCCAAACATGCTGGTAACACCGAAGTCTTCAATGGCTTCAATCAAGCGTTGGGGTTCTACCTGTGCGGGTCGGGTAAAATCCATGCTTGGAATAATCGCCGTCATGCCCAACGCAGGGGCAAACAAAGCAAACAAGGGAAAGGTGGGTAAGTCCACATCGCCAGGTTTGATATTATAACACTGACGCAAGGATTTTATTTGCGCCATAAAGTTCCCATGGGTGTATATGGCCCCCTTGGGAATGCCCGTGCTGCCACTGGTAAACAAAATTGCCGCAAGATCATCGGCTTTACTGTTGACCATATCATAGCTGCGTTCCATCGGAATATAAGCCAGTGCTTGTGCTAGGTGAAAACCACCCCAGAACCAACGTGTACCAAGGCTTATTTTGATGCGCAATGTACGCTTCGCCCAAGCAAACAACAAACGTGCAACATGCGCTTTTCCTTCGCCAATAAACGCCTCAGGTTCAGCTTCAGCAAGACAAGTTTTCAAATTTTTCACACCCATGCCAGGGTCAACCATGACGGGAATCGCGCCAATTTTAAACAATGCAAAGGTTAAGGCAAAAAAGGTAGAGCCTGGCGTAACCATTAATACCGTGCGCATGCCCCGTGTGATGCCCATTCGCTCAAGCACAATGGCCATGCGGTTGCTACGCTGCTCCAACTGAAGAAACGTATCATGGCTATACAGTACCCGCCCTTCAGTATCACGCCCATGGGATAGACATACGGCCATTTTGTGCGCTTGTTCTTTGGCCATCTGGCGGATCAGGGATGCTATATTATGGCTGTTCATCGTGTACTCTTTTATTATCCTGTGTTTTTATCGCAAAAAGGCACAAGCATGCTTTCTTTTCAAGAACTTAAAGGAAGGCTATTAAAAGCGATACTTAAAGCAATACTTTTTACTATAAGGCAAGCGAGCAGTTCCTAACTATTTAACTCTCAAATACTTCTGTGTAGCGTTTGCACAGCTTGGCAACGAATGATTGCTTGGAGGCATATTATCTCATGAACGAAACAGTCAAAGGTAGGTGGCGGCCATCGCAGGGTGATTGGGTTTTTATGGCTGTTGTAGGCGTGGTTATTGTCGCCTTGATTCTCGGCAGTAGCGAGCGAAAAACCAAAGCTACGCCAGATAATGCAACCCACCAAACAGCAACATCACGCGCTGCATGCATGGCCTGCCATAATACAAATGGTGTACGGCCACAGCCAGCAGGCCATGTTAAAGCAGATCAATGTTTTCAATGCCACAGCCAACCTGATAGCTGGAAAAAGCTGTGATACAATGCATGGGCATTGTCGTTAAACGTGGCGATATGGCAGCAGAATCTTTGGCCAAAGAAGTTGCCACGTGGATCACTGACTGTGGTTATCGGGTGTGCATTACGAGCAATGGCTTGCCCTTGCAAGCTGCTAAAGTGATGCCGATGAGGGCAATGGTTGATTGTGTTGATATGATGCTGGTATTGGGTGGCGATGGTACATTGCTTGGTGTTGGGCGTTGTTTTATTGGCACGGGTATTCCTATTTTGGGGATCAACATGGGACGTTTGGGGTTTTTAACCGATACCCCAGCAGGCAATGTTCCCCTAGCATTATCACAAGTGTTGGCAGGAGAGTTTAAAACCATTGAGCACATCAGTTTAAAGGCCGATGTCCTGCGTGATGGTAAAACTTTGGCATCAGGCTATGCCATGAACGATGTCGTAATTCAACGCAATAATTCACGACCCATTGAGCTTGAGGTACATATTCGCGAGCAATTGGCCTTTCGTCTGCATGCTGATGGCCTTATTTTGGCAACACCCGCAGGGTCAACAGCTTATGCTTTATCATCGGGTGGCCCAATTATTCACCCCAGCGTTCACGCCCTTGCGCTGGTACCCATTTGCCCGCACACTTTAAGCAACCGACCCATTGTCATCTCTGCTGACGATACCGTTGAAATGCACCTATCAGCCAACCCGCAAACGGCAAGCCTAAACTTAGATGGTGAGCCATTGATACAATTGGCTGTAAATGACGCAGTACGTATTCACCAAGGCGGCAAAATAACCTTGATTTATCTGCCAGAACACCATTATTATAAAACCCTACGCAGCAAGCTGCATTGGGCTGATTATATTGTTCCTATTAACGAATGATATTGATTGAATTGCCCATTACCGAAATCCTGCATAATTGTTAATTGCTGACTCAACACACAATGTAGAAAAAGCGATGGCTTTAACTGCATGTTTACTTTTTTTATTATAGTTGGCCGCTGACAGTTTCGACACGAAGTCGCGTAAGTATTTGTTGTAGTTCGTAATAGGTAAGGTTGTTTGCGGTTTTTTAAGTGGTTTTCGCATCCAAAGCACGTTGCAATGTTGCATAAGCAGCATCCCATTGTTGTTTTTCATATTGCCATGCAGCACGGGTACGCAAGAAACTTGGGCGTGGATGTTCAAGAATCACACGATCCAACAATTCTTCAGCCAACCCATTCAGTTGACAGGCGTGTGCCAACCGTGCTTTTAACCATTCAAATGATGGTGTGCTACGAATGTGTTCAATTTCACGAAACCTTGGCAAAAATTCGTCTGCCAACAATTTAAAACACGCATCAGCAATGGCTTCATCATCTTGCTGCTGAAGAAAGTTAAGCCACAGTTTTTTCACTGCTTTATCACCCTCACTGGCCTGCATTAATCGCCCCACTTCCAAGATGCTTGGCCCATGCGTAGGAACCAAGCGGCGCACTTTTCGCAACAATGACTTTCTTTGACTTTCATCTTCTTTGGCAATAGCCAGCCATGCTGAAGCCATCATGGTGTGTAAATTTCCCGATTCGCCGCTGTTGGCCAAGACCTCATCAACAACGATACTTTTCTTCTCCAATGCTTGAAGGTATTGGCTGGCTTGTTGCCAATTGTTTTCTTTGATCGCCAGTTTTGCCAAGCGAAACATTGCCAGTACTGAATCTGGGCTGGTTGATAGCCATGCTTGTAGGTGTGTTTCTATTGTTGGTGAATCAAAGCAGCCATGGTGGTATTCATCCGTGGCAAGACGTGCAACAACGGCATTTGACAGTGCATATTTTTCATCTTTTTGTGGCAGTGGAAGATCTGCAATGGCTACATTGCTGCGCAAACAAGTTTCTAACAACCAATCGGGCAATGCATGACCTGATTTGTTAAATGCTGCTTCGCCCAGATCCCCTTGGGCATCAACCCATTTCATGATGCCTTCGCGTAACTGTCGTTCTTGGCGATTTAGTTTGCCTGAGCGTAATCCGCCCCGTAATATCCCTGTTCCTGCGAGCAGCGTTTGTAACAATGCATTGAGCCAATAAACCAGCCACAAAGCTGCCAACAGAAGCAAAATAAAAAAACCTTGCTTGATTTCCAGTTGCCAACCAAAGGCTTGCATACGCATTAATTGTGATGCCGTATCAGGTAGCAATACCATGGCAATCACCACCAATAGCGTGCTAAAAAACATGATGCCTCTTTTGATGCGAGTCATGGTGCTTGCTCCTTCCACGCACGCGCAACTTGACGTATGGTATGACTATTTTTTGCAAGAGATGAAATATCTTTAGGCAAAGAGAGTCCCCATGGCTGGTTCGACAATAATGCCACCAAACTTTCCCATGCTTTATTATTCGGCCATTGTTCATGCGATAAACGCTCGATCATGAATAGAATACGTTGCCTCAAATTCAGTTTTTCTTGTTCATCTTTATTCGGCAAATGGCGCAGAGAAATATGTTCGCCGATCCATTTTTGCCACCAATAATCACGGGGAATAATGCTGGTTGAGGACATTGGCTCCAATGTTGATGCGATCTTTTGTAAACCTTTCATCCATTCATTCACACGTTTAATATCATTTTTTACCCATCCAACGATGGTTAAAGCTTGCTGCTTCCGCTCGGCACTTAATCCTTGTTGCATTGCAACGCTTTGCCAAAGTATAAGCTGTTGTGGCAATGTCGTGTCTGGCGATATAATTTGATCCAATATATCGATCAATTGCTGCTGTTGGCGTTTGGCGTATTGTTGTTGCAGCGTGGTGATGGCACGGCGTAATGTTTCAATATCAGCATGCAATGACTTTAGTTCCACTTGGTTGAATTCTACGGTTATGGCTTGCTTTAATGGTTCAACATGCTGGGAGGAGGCGTTGGCTGATTCATTCTTTTGAACTGGCGCAACTGGGGTGCTTTCCCTGTTTTCTGGCTTTTTAATAGATTCTTCTTCTGTTGCAACAGAAAGCGTAATGGTAGAGTTTTGTTCTTTTTTTTCAGTGCTGGGCGATGCAATGATGCTTGTCTTCTTCTCTGTTTTAGGCGCAAGGGAAATACTATCGCCAGTATTGACTGCCACAACGGGCTTTGGTGGGGTTGGATTTTCTGATAGACTGTGAATCATGGGGGAATCTCTATGGTGCAGCAATGGCTCCAGCCAAAGCAGCCAAGTTCCACCGCCAACAACAAGCATGGCAATCGTTAACACTGTAAACAGTTGCATGCGTTTAGCGATTCTTTTTTTAGGCTTTGTTTTTTGTTGTTTGTTATCAAGGATTTCTTCCGAAGGCATTGCATCGTGCGTTTTTTGGGTGCTTGCTTGAGGCGTTTCTGGGGTGCTTTGATTCATGGCTTATAATATTTTTAGCCAGCGCGCAGCATCCAATGCATGGTAAGTGATAATTAAATTTGCACCGGCACGTTTAAAACCCAACAGTGTTTCCATGACCACACGTTGTTCATCAATCCAGCCGTTATGAGCGGCAGCTTTAACCATTGCGTATTCACCCGAAACATTATAAACAGCAAGGGGTAACAACGATGCCTCACGCACGTCACGAATAATATCCATGTATGCTAGGGCAGGTTTAACCATCAAAAAATCCGCCCCTTCTTCAACATCCAACAGTGCTTCGCGAATTGCCTCTAGGCGATTGCCTGATGCCATCTGGTAACTTGCACGATCGCCAAAGCTGGGGGTTGAGTCGGCTGCATCACGAAAGGGGCCGAAGTAGCCCGATGCATATTTAACAGCATAAGACATAATAGCAATTTCGCTAAAACCATCGTCGTCTAAGGCTTGCCGAATGCTTGCAATCATGCCATCCATCATACCAGACGGTGCGATAATATCGATGCCCGCACGGGCATAAGATACGGCTTCTTTTCTTAGATTTAACAGGGTTTGATCATTGTTGACATCCTCGCCACTTAGCACGCCGCAATGCCCATGATCCGTGTATTCACAAAAACAAGAATCAGCAATCACACACATATCAGGCACGGCACATTTGGCTGCACGAATCGCTTGCTGGACAATGCCTTGATCATTCCAAGCTTCACTACCAACACTGTCTTTATGGGTTGGGATACCAAAGAAAATAACCGCTGGAATACCTGCCTCGGCAATGGCCTCTACATTTTTTGCGACATCCGCCAAAGGAATACGAAAAACCCCAGGCATACTTTTAACGGGCACTGCTTCATCAATGCCCTCATCAACAAACAACGGGTAGATCAAATCATTCACGGTTAAGCTATTTTCTTGCACCATGCGGCGAATAGCAGGGCTACGCCGCAAACGGCGAGGACGAATAGTGAGGCGGGGTAATGGCATATACAATCTCTCCAGAGGCAGTACGGTTAGAACGTATACTAGGAGGCTGTTATGCAAAAAGTCAATAATGGGGTGGCGGTGCTTCCTCTGCTTGATGGCGGATGGGCGTTTCACCATGGCGCAGCAACCATCGAAGTTGTGTTAATTCATTCGCTTGTTGATCAAGCTGTTGTTGTTGCGCAATAATCACCCCATTGAGTTCTTCAATAAGATGATCTTGGTGGCTGAATCGGGATTCTAATTCATCAAGGCGTTTGTTTGTGTTGTTCATTGCACTCCGCTATTTTTAATAGATTCTTGAAGTTGCGAATAGAGCATTCGTAATGCGCGTCCCCGATGAGAAACCGATGCTTTTTCTTTGGCACTGGCATGGGCAAAGCTTTTGCCAAGGTCTTTGCTAAAAAATAAGGGGTCATAACCAAAGCCTTCGCTACCATCCAAACGGTTTAGAATATACCCATCGCTGCGACCTTCTGCTGATAAATACCGATGACCCGCGGGCATCAACAAACAAATATGGCATATAAAATAGGCATTGCGATTTTCTTGGCCGGCCATGGTCTTCAGTAAATGTATATTGTTTGCCGTATCATCACAGGAATCGCCTGCAAAACGTGAAGAATAGATGCCAGGCGCACCATGCAACGCTTCCACACACAAGCCAGAATCATCGGCCAAAGCGGCGCATCCATTGACCTGCGCAAAAGCTACTGCTTTTTTTCGTGCGTTGGCAGCAAAGCTGTCGCCATCTTCAAGCACATCAACATGGATGGTTTCTGATGTTGGTACAATAATTAATGCCGTATTGCTAAAAATAGTGGCGATTTCTTGACGTTTTTTTGCATTATTGGTGGCTATGACCAAACGCATTAGCCGAGTGCTACGCCGTGTTCAATCGCAGATTTTTGTAGTTGGATTAAAGACATCACACCTTGATCTGCCAGTGTTTTGAGTGCCATAAAGTCATGCCAAGGCACAGGTTTCTCTTCTGCTGTTGCCTGTACTTCAATAATATCACCATCGCCAGTCATTACAAAATTGGCATCCATCGTAGCCTTAGAATCTTCAGAATACTGGAGATCAAGCAAGGCTTGTTCTTGTACAAAACCACAACTAATGGCCGCTACTTGCCCATACAAAGGGTCTGATTCAATCATGCCCTCTGCAAGCATACGGTTTACCGCCAAACGTACTGCAACCCAACTTGCGGTAATCGCGGCGGTTCGTGTCCCGCCATCCGCTTGCAATACATCGCAATCCACAGTAATGGTATGTTTACCGAGTTGTTGAAGATCAATAATAGCGCGTAAGGAACGGCCAATGAGGCGTTGAATTTCAATGGTGCGCCCCGTTTGTTTACCACGGGTTGCCTCTCGCCCACCTCGGGTATGGGTTGCACGCGGTAACATACCATATTCGGCTGTTACCCAACCTTGGTTTGTGTTTCGTAAAAAAGGCGGTTGTTTTTCTTCCACGCTGGCCATGCATAAAACACGGGTATGCCCAAAGCTAATCTGCACCGATCCTTCAGCATAACGATTCACTCCCGTTTCAATACGAACAGGACGCAGTTCGTTGGCTTTTCGATTATTTCTCATTTTTTAAAGTCTCCACATCATTCATATCTGTTCAGGGATTTTGCTTTCTTTGGTCTGCAAGCAAGCCAATAATTTGATCCAAACCACCTGTTTCAATAATGTAATCAGCAGCAGCTTGCACCGCAGGTTTGGCATAAAAAGCAATGCCAAGTGCCGCAGCGTTGAGCATGGGTAAATCATTCGCGCCATCACCAACGGCCACAGTTTGTTCCATGGGTATGCCATAAGCAGATGCTTGTGCAAGCAAACATCGACGCTTGCAGTCTGCATCAACAATATCACCCAAAATACGCCCTGTTAATTTGCCTTGATGAATTTCAAGACGATTGGCTGCGGTGAAATTTAAACCCAATCGCATTTTTAAACGCTTGGTGAAAAAATCAAAACCCCCAGACACCAGTCCCACCTTCCAGTTGGCCTGTTGCAATGCTTTAATCAATATTTCAGCCCCATTTGTTAAGGTTATTCGATGTTGGTACACATCATTTAATACTGATTCATCTAAGCCTGCAAGTAAGCGAACACGCTCCGTTAATGATGCAACAAAATCTAAGTCGCCGCGCATGGCGCGTTCTGTAATCGCACTTATTTCTGTTTTAATCCCCAAAAAATCAGCAATTTCATCGATACATTCACATTGGATCAGTGTTGAATCCATGTCCATAAAAAGCAGCCCTGGCTGGGCAAGGGTAGGAAATGGCGGCATAAATTTATATCCCCTTAAAGTAAGCGATTAAATCGGCGCGATCTCGTGCTGCAATGGGCGGCGTATGCATTTTTGTATTGGGTTTAATGGCACGAGGATTATTGATCCATGCATCCAATTCTTTTTCTCCCCAACGGGAAAAGGGTACGCCTGTAATGCTCGGTTTACGGTTAAAAATTCCTTGCAAGCTGGGGCCAATTAAAGGTGTGCTTCGATTGAGGTGATGGCAAGTGGCACAACGTGCCTTTGCCACCAACGCGCCCCGCGACCCATCAGCCGCCCATGCTGAAAAGCCGTTGAAACAGGCCATGAGAAAAAGCATAATCAAGCAATAAAATGGAGGTTTCATGGGGTGGTAGTGGGCGTTAAATTAAACACCAACTCTCCTTCTTGATCGCCCCGTTTTAAACGAACAAAAAGCTGGTCATGGGCAGGATCTTTGATGGGAACCGAGCGACGAAACACACCCAATGCACCATCAGGAATTGCTTGTTTCCAGCTACTATGGTTAGAATGAACATGAATAAGTAAATCATTAATAAAGCCACGTTGCTGACGGTTGGCAATAATTAAAAATTCATTATTACCAATGCTTGGAATCACGGGTCGAGACTCCACCCGAATGGTTAAATCCTGCCATACTTGTGGTGGCGGTGACCACGCCGCATCATCGGTACAAGAAACCAGTAAGACCCAGCATAAAAGCGATAAAATATAAGGCATCAAACACGCTCCGCCGCATAGTGTTGTAAGTATTTCAAAATGTCTATTTGTTCCTGATGTGGGATTGGGCGCAAGCCACGTTTTGCACGGTGTTGCATCATGCGGGTTACAACCCTTGGCCATTCTTGTGCTTTATGTTGAGAAGGCAATGGCGGTACATGGCAATAAGAACATTGATGGACGAAACGATGGAAAGCAGCGGTATTCGTGGCTGGGTATTGATGTTGAACGCTCTTCTCTTCATTGCAGGCTGAAAATAAAAACAATACAAGAACGATACAATACACATTCTTTTTTTGTAAGGAATGAAAATTAAACAACGGGTACATTTTTTTAATTATTTTGGAAAACCC
>JAUZQQ010000008.1 GCA_030950905.1 Mariprofundaceae bacterium | reverse complement strand
ATTATACAGCCATTACGTGAATCTTATTGATCTATAAGGGGTTCTTGGCAGGGCTGACAATCCTCGTGTCGGGGGTTCAATTCCCTCCCCGCCCACCATCCTCACGCGGACATTTTTTTGTTCGTAATAAGCCCTAAATATTGCAGTTTCTTTGGTTGCTATTCATCATGCATACATCTAGCATGCCTCTCGCTGATGTTATGATTTTGGAGTTATCATGGAAGAAAACCTGAACCCTACAGTTCCGGTGCTTGTTGAAGAAGAAATGAAGCGCTCGTACCTTGATTATGCCATGAGCGTGATCATTGGGCGTGCCTTGCCCGATGCGCGTGATGGGCTAAAACCTGTGCATCGGCGTATTTTATTTGCCATGCAAGACTTGGGCTGCACCCATGATAAACCATTTAAAAAATCAGCCCGTGTGGTTGGTGATGTAATCGGTAAATACCATCCCCATGGTGACTCTGCGGTGTATGATGCCTTGGTGCGCATGGCGCAACCGTGGAGCATGCGCCATGTGTTGATTGATGGTCAGGGGAACTTTGGCTCTGTCGATGGCGATTCTCCTGCGGCCATGCGTTACACTGAAGCGCGTATGAGCAAGCTGGCGGCTGAATTATTGGCCGATATTGACAAAGACACCGTGAACTTTGGTGACAACTATGATGGTTCAATGATCGAACCAAAAGTATTGCCTGCTAAATACCCCAATCTACTCATCAATGGTTCACAGGGCATCGCCGTGGGTATGGCCACCAATATTCCACCGCATAATTTAAACGAAGCCATCACTGCCACCATTGCTTTGATCCAAAACCCCCATATTGATGAACTCGCATTGACTCAAATTATGCCAGGGCCTGATTTCCCCACGGGGGGATTTATTTATGGCAGGGCTGGTATGCGCAGTGCTTTTGGTACGGGGCGCGGCGCGGTTACCATGCGCGCCAAAGCTGTGGTCGAAACGAATGCGCGCACCAAGCGCATGGCCTTGATTATCAATGAATTACCCTACCAGGTGAACAAAGCCCGTTTGATTGAAAACATTGCAGGTCTTGTTCGTGATAAAAAAATGGAAGGTATTTCTGATCTGCGCGATGAGTCAGACCGCGATGGCATGCGTATTGTCATTGAGCTGAAACGCCATGAAATTCCTGAAGTTGTGCTGAATAATTTATACAAGCAGACCCAGTTGCAATGCAACTTTGGCTGCAATTATTTGGCCTTGTTGGATGGCCAGCCAAAATTGTGTGGGGTGCGCGAACTGTTGCTGCACTTTATTGACCACCGCCGTCAGGTGGTCACCCGTCGCTGTTTGTTTGAGTTAAACAAAGCAGAAGCACGGATACACTTATTGCAAGGTTTGTTGCTGGCCTTGGATCAAATTGATGCGGTCATTGCCTTAATTCGTGGCAGCCAGGCTGCTGCTGAAGCAAAACAGGGGCTTATTGCTTCTTTTGGCCTGTCAGAGCGGCAGGCGCAAGCAATTTTAGAAATGCGTTTGCAACGCTTGACAGGATTGGAACGCAATAAAATTCAAGCTGAATTTGACCAAATCATGGGCACGATCACCCGCCTAAAAGCTATTCTTGCGGATGAATCGTTGTTGATGAACGTCATTGTGAATGAATTAGAAGACATCAAGACCCGTTTTGGAGAACCTCGCCGCACGCAAATTATGGATGAAACAGGTGAAATCACGGTTGAAGATATGATCACTGAAGAAGACATGGTGGTGACCATTTCCAGTGAAGGTTATATCAAACGCAACCCAACCACGCTGTACCGTGCGCAACGCCGGGGTGGCATGGGCAAAACCGCCATGACCACCAAAGAAGAAGATTTTGTTGCCCAATTGATGGTTGCTTCTACGCATGATTATTTGTTGTTCTTTTCTGATCACGGCCGTGTTTTTTGCAAAAAAGTATACGAAGTACCACAGGCTGGTCGGGCTGCGCGTGGCAAAGCTTTGGTGAATTTGTTGCCCGTTGAAAAAGGCGAAAAAATATCCAATACCCTTGCCATTCGCACATTCGATGCTGATCATTATATCGTCATGGCCACACAGGCTGGTGTTATTAAAAAAACTCAATTATCGGCTTATGGAAAGATTCGCATCAATGGTTTGATAGCCATCAATTTGGATGATAATGATGGCTTGATTGGTGCTGTTGTATCCGATGGCGATCAAAACATCATGCTGGCATCCACTGGTGGAAAAACGATTCGTTTTCATGAATCGGATGTGCGCCCAACAGCACGCAGTACCCGTGGTGTTACAGGTATGCGCATGCCTAAGGGTAACAGTGTTATTTCATTAAATTTGGTCGCTGGCCGTGCAAGCATGTTGGCCGTCTCTGACAAAGGCTTTGGCAAACGCACGATGGTTGCCGAATACAAAACCCAAAAACGTGGTGGTCAAGGTGTATTTACCTTGAAAACAGGGGATCGAAACGGTGCGATGGTTTCAACCTTGCAAGTATTGGACGATGATCAGGTGATGCTGATGACCGATACAGGGCGCTTGGTACGTATCCGCATGAACTCTGTCTCGGTGATCGGTCGTAATACACAGGGCGTAACATTAATTAATTGTAAGGCGAATGAGCGGGTGATTGGTGCAGTTCGCGTGGTTGAAAAACAAGAGGAAGAAGAGCTATCAGAGCATGGGTTACAGATAACGGAGGATGGTGATGAGGGTCTAAGCAGTGATTGACCGTAAGTCCTTTCGTCGCGACTTTGCTGTTATGGGCGCGGCTTTGGCGCGGCGAAGTCCATCGCTTTTGCATGAAGGCTCTTCTTGGCAGCAGGCGCGTATTTTTGATGAGCGTCAACGAGCCTTGAAGGCTGAGTTGGAAGTATTGCAGGCAAAGCGCAACCGTGTATCCAAAGATATTGGTGCGGCCAAGTCCCGAGGTGAGGATGCTTCTGATGCCATAGGGCGTATGGCTGAGGTTGCTGGCCGTGTGAAAGCTTTGGATGCCGAAACCAAAGAGGCTGAAGATGCATTCTCTCGTATGCTGCTTGAAATCCCCAATCCTCCCCACGCTACCACCCCTGACGGTGTCGATGAATCCGATAATATTGAGCGGCATCGCTGGGGTACCCCACGCAATGATGCCGTGCCGCCGCATTGGGAGATTGGGGAGTCGTTGGGTATTTTGGATTTTGAGGCGGGTGTGCGACTGGCTGGCAGCCGTTTTTCTGTATTGCGTGGTGCGGGTGCGCGCTTGGAGCGCGCCTTGATGCAATTCATGCTGGATTTGCATGCCGACCAACATGGTTATGAAGAAGTATGGGTGCCAGCCATTGTCAACAGCAAGGCATTAACAGGAACAGGGCAATTGCCCAAGTTTGCTGATGACTTATACCGTTTAGAAGGCGAAGATGCTTTTTTGATTCCAACGGGTGAAGTGCCGATCACCAATTTGTACCAAGGACAAATACTGGACGCTGATATTTTACCTATTCGCCATTGTGGTTACACGCCATGTTTTCGCCGCGAAGCAGGTTCAGCAGGGCGTGATACCCGTGGCATGATTCGGCAACATCAATTTGATAAGGTTGAATTGGTTTGGTTGCTTCCACCTGATGGAGCAGCCCATGCCTTGATGCAATTATTGTCCCATGCTGAAGCAGTATTGCAGGCATTGGCACTGCCCTACCGTGCGATGGATCTTTGTGCGGGAGATATTGGTTTTTCAGCCGAAAAAACCATTGACTTAGAAGTGTGGCTTCCCTCACAGCAATGCTACCGCGAAATCTCATCCTGTTCCTCATTCGGTCAATTTCAAGGGCGACGTGCTGGAATTCGTTACCGTGATGCAGCAGGAAAACCACAGCCCGTCGCAACATTAAACGGCTCAGGTCTTGCTATCGGCCGAACCTTGGTGGCATTGCTGGAAAATGGTTGGCAAGCTGATGGTCGGGTATGCTTGCCTATTGCATTGCAGCCTTATATGGGACGTGAATATTTATGAGCGAAGATTTTCTTGATATTTCAGGGATGCATATTGATTCGGGCAAAGCCCCCATGCTGGATGAAATAAGATTCCCTATTTTGGATGGACTTTCAGCGGTAAACATGCGTATATTGAACACTTCTAGCCGTGAAATGCATGTGGCCAAAGGTGTTGAGGTATTGCACGAAGGTAGTGCATCGTATGATATGCACTTTATTCGCAAGGGCAGTGTTTCGATCACGCGACGTACCAGCAAGGGGTTGAAAATACTGGCACAAATTCGTGCAGGCGGGCTTTATGGCGAGTTTGGTATTTTGCGCAAAAAATTTCGTTATACGTCAGTCTTTGCCAATGAACCGAGTGATATTATACGCACGTCAGCATCATCGGTACAACGTGTTATTGAAGGCGATGCAGCATTTCGTGATCGCTTGAACACCTTGCTGTCCAATCGTTTGTTGGACAGCTTCTTTTTCACCCACCCTGTGTTTCAACCATTGCCCGCGCACCTGCGTGACCTTTTATCTGGCGCATTAAAAATCCATTATTCGCCGCCATTCACACAAATTTTTTCACGTGGTGATAAACCCACAGGGGTGCATTTGATTTTATCCGGTGAAGTAGAGCTTAGTCTTCCAGGGCGCAACAATGAAGACACATTGCTGGAAATTCGTCGAGATAATGACATGGTGGGCGAATTAGCAAACCGTGATGGCAGCTTGGCTTATTCGGCTTATGCCACAGAAGCACTGGATTCTTTGTGGCTAAACCAAGAAACCATGCGCTTGATTGAAGAAGCAAGCCCCACGATTTATAAAAACCTTCAAAAGCTTATTAACGCACGGGCACAGCGAACAGCGCAGCATTTGAAGCAGCAATTGTTAAAAAGTTAATCGCCATCCATGTTTAAATACCTGCTTCTGCTATTCATTATCGTACCGCTGCTGGAGCTTTATGTGTTGATTGAAGTGGGACGCGGTATTGGTGGTTTTTTAACGGTATTGCTTTGCCTATTTACGGCTGCAGTGGGAGGCTTATTGATTCGCCTTCAGGGTTTATTAACGCTGCTTGATGCACAACGGCGTTTGGCCAAAGGTGAAATACCAGCGACGCATGTTTTTCATGCTTTGATGCTGGTAGGGTCTGGCTTGTTGTTGTTTCTTCCTGGTTTAATTACAGATTTTGTTGGTTTTTTGTTGCTTGTTCCCTCGGTTCGAGAAGTGATCATTCGCCAGATTTCAGGCCGTGTTGCAAAAACAAAAGCTGACAAAAAAGATATTATTGAAGCGGAAGTGATTGAGGTTTATCCATCACCCCCGCATAAAATAAAACGTGATTAAAACCGTGAAGTAATCGAAACGAACAAAGAAACAACATCAGGTACAATCCGTGGTGCTGATTTCATGCTGGGAAAAAGCATACAGGCCATGCTGGGCAGCAGCAAAGCAACATAGTATAAATAATCGCTCAAATGGGGCTTAAATCCATAGTCAAATCCATAGTGTTGTATCAACCATGCAAGTGCAAAGCTTAAACCAATTGCCCAAGATATTTTTAATACGCCCCACAATGGCATATACAACAAATGTCGAATATAAATAAACTGGCATATTAAGGCCACAACCAGCATAAACAATGCAGAAATCCCTGCCAATTGCAACGCCGTCTCCCAATATGGCTCAAGCGAAAAAATACTTTTTAATTGATCGAACCTCTCAGGATGCAGTTTTTCGAACATATCACCTGAATGCGTACTGAGAAACACCTGCCAAAAATACCAAGAACCATACAGCAGCACGCAATTTACACCTGCGGCAGACAATGCGACAAACAATAATTTTAACAACTCTTCTGCTACATCTTTTAGATATTGCGTAATTCCCAACATCGCTGGATGCACGATTAACTTACCTACTTATACTTTAAATTATTGACCAAACACCCGCCGTAAAATCTCGGTGGTGCGTTTGGCTGGATTTTTCCGAATCGCGGCTTCTTCTATTGCCAAATAATGAAAAACACCTTGCAGTGTTTTATCCATGACGTGTTTGTTCAAGTTTGCTTTGATATCAGGCATCATTGGAATAGTGCGGTAATTGGCCATCACACGGTCATAACTGCGTACAGCCCCAACTTGATTCAAAGCGCGTTTAATAAGCGGCGCAATGGCATTGCGCAATTCAGGACTCATGCTGCGTTCAAAATAACGGGTGGCAGCATCGTTTGGCCCGCGTAAAATAGCATTGGCATCTTTTAAGGTCATGTTGCGAATAGATCGAACAAATATTTTTTTTGCCTTGGGTGTTGCGCGCTCTGCTGCACGGTTGATTTTGCTTTCCAGATCATTCAACGAATCGGCCATACCAATGGTTTCCAGTGCACTACGCACCTTGTTTAACTGCGCTGGCAATGGAATGTGAATGTTGCGGTCTTTTTCAAATCCATTTCTTTTTGACAGTTGATTCACCACCCGAGCAGTACCAACACGCAATGCTTCTTTTAAACCTTTGACCATATCCGTTTGCGAAAGCGCGCTGATCGCACTCTGCCCTGTGCTGCGTGTTTCCCCTTGATTTAATTGATTCAAAACACCTTCAGCCTGCTTCAACCAATCCATTTCACCAGCCTGTGCAGGCACTGTCGACAAGAACACAAGCCCCCAGCTTAATAGCGCGTACTTCTTTATAATCAACATATAAACACCTCCTTTATAAAAAAAACTACTGAAATATGCGAGCGTAGCATTGAACGTTTCATGGCATCACATGCGCCACTGTGGATCTTGCAGCGTGCCTGAAAGGGTAATACTTTTCTTGCTACCGAGCAATGCCGACAACGGACTATTGGGCGCAGCAATCATTTCTATTTGACCTTGCAGTGGCCATTGCAACCACGGCATATTTTGACTTTGCAATGTAGCTTGACCCTGAAGTTTAAGCAATTCTCCACCATCAAGCTGCAACTGCCATGATGCAGGCATTTCATCTTGGATTAGCAATTGATAGTCACCCAGCGATGTTACGGACTCACCCAGTTGAATGCCTGCTGTTTTCCATGTTAAATTCACCGTGCCAGCAATAGGTTGTGGCAGGGTTTCTTGGCTATCAAAGCGTATATCCCCCGTTGCTTCCAGCATGCCTTGCAGGGCAATGCCCACAGGAATAAGCACAGGCCATTGGGCTTGCAACCACGGTACAGCAAGCGTCCATTGCATGGCAGAAAGCTGAATATAAGCATCGCCGATCACAATCTCTGTTTGCCCATTGATAGGCACACTTGATAATGATACATCCATGGCTCGCGTGCCTTGAAGCCATTTAGCCCATACGGGTGATAATGTTAGTTGGTTAAAAAGCAATGGTTCTGCCGGTGGTGGCAGTATAAGCGTGATATGCTCAATGGTCAGCCCTTTTACCGACCAAGTAAGCGCGCCACCCTTCATGGGAAAAGGGAGCTGTTCGCGTATGTTTTGTGTTTGCATTTCCAGCCATGCTGTTGCATCCCAACGCAAGGGAATAAAGAGCAACAAAGCCAATAAAAAAAGAGCCAGTAAACGACGGTTTGACCATGGTTTCATTCAGACTTTGCCAACAACAATTGCAATTGCACATAGCCAGATACCTTGGACTTTTTCATTTTCATTTGTTGTATTTCCAGCGTAGCTTGGTTCATTGCCAACAAAAAACTTGCGGCCTGTTTGTAAGGGATGTTTTTCATAATCACCCGTAACCGCTGTTTGCCATCCATACCCGATTGAGGGCGCATCTGGGTTACATGCTTGCGAACCCCTTGCGCACTGGCCAAGGCATCCATTGTTGACAATAAACTGCCTGTTTCTGCTGCTGGTTTTGATTCATCACCCTGCTGCTGCAACTGGCTTGCCAATATTACTGCCTCATTCGCCTGCGTCAGTAATATTGCGGCACTTTTTTGTAGGCTTACTTTTTTATCTTGCAAGGGTAAAATAACACCAAACAACAGAACAATACAAGGAAGAGCAACGGCAGCCAATTTTAAAGCCATTTGTTCACGGGCTTGTAACGCGGCATAACGTGGTATCCATTCATCTTGCAAGCGCGTATTAAGCTGGGTGATTTGTTGTTGAAAGGGTAATTCTATTGCCATGTCCACGCCAAACGAAAAGAAACTTGCACACCAAGGTTGGTATCGACGATACGAACGGAATGTTTCATTTCTTTTTCTAGGTTATGTTGCAATTGATTCAGGCCTTTTACATCGGCAATTTCACCCGTCAATTGCATTTTTCCACGCTGTAGGTTTAATGACTTCATTCGCCAAGCTTGTTTTTTATAACTTTTTGAAATGGCTTGTAAATCTTTCAATAAATAGGGTGTCCTTGCTGTTTTACCTTGCCTTTCTACAGCTTGACGCAACTGCGCCAAAGCATCAAGCATCACGCCTTCATCAGGTAACCCTTGATGAAAGGCCGCAACAATGCGTGATTCTGCATCATCTTGTTGTTGTTGCAGGTTCGATATACTTGCTAATTGCCCAAACAGCAGCAGTGCCAGCAATACACCAGCAAGCGTAACACTACGCAAGCATGGGCGAAATGATTGCCAGCTTCCGCGTGCAGCCCAACGACCACGCCGAAAGTTTGGTGCATGGCGTGACCATGCATTGTTTTCTGTAAGGCTACGCAAATTCGCATGGTAACGGGGTATCGGTTCTTTTAATAGGCTTCCTTGCCACGACCAATCAATAGCCTGAATATGCGCCAAAGTTGCTGTGTTAATTTGACCGTCCAAAGCGTGTATTGTTGGGTCGAACCCCATAGATTCTAATGATGCAACAACTTGCGACCATACACTTGCATCCATTAAGCCATTGATTCTGCGCATACCATGCCAACAGCCTGATAAAAAAACACCAAAAAAAAGGCCATCATCATCTTCTTCGAGTATCGCAAGATCAGCATCAGCATAAGGCTGTAAACGATGCCAGCCATCTACCCCCAAATGCATCAAATGCTGCCAATCGCTAGAATCGGCCATTGCCTGGCGCAGTGTTTCAGGAATACCAAACACCAAACCACGAATGCCATCCGTTTCAACGGCAAAGTTCCAACACAAGTACCATGCTTCAGGGTCAATACCCACACGATCAGCAAGCTCTTGTTGCAATATATCAGCATCGAGTAAAGCCACTGACTTTAGCGGCAAATGCAAACTTCGAACCAACATGGATTCCAATGGCCAAAGCGCAATAGCACCATGCATCAGCGTACCCGATAATGTTTCAGGGCGTTCGGGTAATAAAACAGCATCGGTGCTGGTGTTTTCTTGATCATCACACATCAAACCATGATCAGCATGATAACAAGCCAATCGATGACCATCCCAGTTCAGGTAGGTTTGTGTATTATCACTTAGGGTTGCCAAATTATTCGCTCCCGCCATAGCAATGTTAATCGTCCTGACTTTCGTTCCAGCAAATAATTCTCACGCCAATGAATGTGACCAAAGCTAGCTTGCGCATGAAGAAAAAACATATCACTGTTCACCCCCAGATGCAGCAAGTCACCACCTGCAACCCATGGTTGGTTGTTGATTGCCGTTAGATCATTATAAGGTCGCGCCTCTATCATGGCATCCGCATCGCCATCGGTCATCTTGGGGAACAGCATTTGCAGTACCGGCTTTTTTGCTGTATTGATATTGATCAATGTTTTTACCCCAGCATAGACAGGTCGAACCGTTACAACATTGCTTAATATTTTTACTGTTTTGGCATCAAAACCAATCACCATTCGCAATTCATTCCAGCGGTCCAGTCGCGCATTTTTAATGCTGTATTTTCGATCATAATAACCATCAGCTTCAACACCACCAACACCAAACGGTTTGTTATCAGCATCCATCCAGTCGATTAAAGCGTCAACCATATTGGCATCCAAGTCCAACTGGGTGAACAAGCGTTTAACTTGAGCCACAGAATAACGATCAGCCAGACCTTGATCATTCACCAAGTCATTCAAGTTAAAAAAACGGTTGCTGTCTTCTATTTCGCCCATTACCAGCCCGTCATCCAAGGGGAATGGGGTGGCAGGCATCGCCCAGTCTTCTTCTAAACTATCCACTTGCGAGTTTTTGCCATCCTCTTCTAAGGCCAGCCGCGCCAATTTAAGTGCCGATAAACAAGCCAGTTCTGCACGCAGTGACAGTTGTGCATTATCAGCCTGACGCAGCGACAACATGTCTTCATAAGCAGCGTTGGCAGCCCAAGCTGCAACAATGGCCACGAGACCAAGCACAATAATCATCGCTGCCCCACGCTCGTTGTGTGCCGTGCTCACAACAAAGCCGCAAGCGTAGGCAACAACCACATGAATTCGCGCCCATCAGCATCACGCACATGAATACGAATAGCTTTTGGCCATACAAAAGGGCCATCTTTAGGCCAGCGACGCACCCATTCACCCGATGCTTGGCGTACTTCCACCTCAAATGATTGCGCTTTGCTTAATTGCATTTTCTGTGGTTTTGTTTGCGCGTCAGCCCATAACAAGATGGATTCACGCAGTAAAATTCCTTCTTGCTCATCAATATGGTAATAAACCTGGGTGATTCCCATGCGTCCGGGTTCACGCACCAACAACCATAGTTCATCAAAGTATGCATCGCCACGCGCATCGCTTGCCATACGCATGGGGCGACTTCCTTTTACCGTACTGCTGGTCATCATGCCACAGTCGGCGCGCAATTTCCGACCTGCCCACCCTGATTTCTCTTGTGCATCACGAATCTCTTGCAAACGAAGAAAACCTTCGCCTGCCACACCCAAGACACCATAACTGATGGCTGCAATCATGCTTAAGACTGCCACAGCCATCAATACTTCAATCAAGGTGAATCCCTTGTTGTTCATGGCAGAACCAAAAAGATGAACAGTTGAACCGCTGGCTCTCCTGCTGTATTTACCGAGACATTGCGGCGCACAAAACGTTCCAGCTCGGTCTTTTCTGTCCACGCACGCCAATGGAATGTTTTACCTTGCCATTGTAGATCACCACTTTTTTCATCGCTTGCTGCATTTGCTGTTTTATCCGATTGTAACAACTCTTTGGCCAATATATTTTGCGCTACCGTAATAGCGGCGCGTTGTTGAATCAATGTGCGTTGTACATCTGACGATGCGCCCAGTCTTCCGATTAATGCCATCAGGGCAAAAGCGGCAATGCTCAGCGCCACCAAGACCTCAATCAAGGTAAAGCCGCGCATTATTGTTGCTTTTCTTTATCAATCACGCGAACACCACCCATGCCTGCATCAATGCGAATGGTTTGATTCTCACTGCCCGCCTGCAAAGTGATTTCACCAGCAGTAACATCACCATCAGGCCAAAACAAAAAACGTGCCAGTGTGGGAGTGCTTGTTTTGCCGTTGCTATCGTTTTGTTCACCCATCGTTATTTGTTCATCCATCATTATTCCTGCACCGCCATCCAATTGTGCTTTGGCAATATACACGGGGCTACGCAAGGCATAAGCTTGCAGTATGGTGTTGGCAAGCGGCTGCCATTTTTTTTCTTTGTTGGGGCTATAAAAATTCAATGAATCACGGTATACCCGAAGCTGAATGGGCATGCCGCCCAATTGGGATTCTTCGCCAACCATGCGCAATATTTTTTGCATTTTTCGCGTTTCGCTGGTTACCGTACCACCACTGGCTGAAAAAAAAGAAGGTGCAATGAGTGCAGATATGATGGCCATCATGGTTAACACCAAAAGAATTTCAATCAATGTAAAACCAGCCCATGCTTTCACTGGTTTAACCACCCAACTCACGGGTATGTGATTCAATATCATGTTCTAATTGTTGTAACAATTCTTTGCGTGGACGGCTGGCTACTTCTGCTGCGGAAATCATGGGTAAAAAGCGCAGCCGTACGGTACCAGGGGTTTTAATATAACTGCGCTTTCCCCAGCAACAGCCTGTATTATGTGCCAATGGCAAAATACCAACACCTGATTTTTTTGCCAGCATGATGCCGCCCCCTTTGTATTTTTCAGGGTGGCCAACAGCAGCCCTCGTTCCCTCGGGGAAAATCACCACCCAACGGCCATCATGCAAAAATTGTTCACCTTGGCTATTCACTGATTTTAAAGCCTGACGTGGATTGGAAAAATCAACCGCAATGGCATCAACCACGCGCAATGCCCAGCCAAAAATAGGAATATGAAGCAATTCTTTTTTTAATACCCAGACATAAGGGGGGATAAGCAATGGCATGGCGATCGTTTCTAGGGCAGATTGGTGTTTCGCCATGACCACGCAAGGGGTATCTGTTAGATGCTCTTTTCCCTCTACTTTTACGTAAATACCGCAAAATATTTTGGCAAACCACAACACGGTGTGTGACCATTGACGCGCCCAAAACCATGATGCAGAAAAACCCATCACACGGGAGATGATTAAAAGCAAGGAATAGATGGGGGTGATGGTAAAGAAGAATATGTTAAATAAGGTTGATCGAACAAACAACATGCACACTGCTCTCCCAAGTGATAGTTTAATCTGAATGGTTCATCGTTCAGATTGGGTTTTACAGCCCTCGAATACGATTGATAATGCGTTTAATAAAACCAAGGTGTGTTTTACGTTTCATTGGTGTGCCAATATTTTCTTTGTCTTTGATTTTGATTGCATTCATCATTCCCAATACATAATTAAAGGTTAAAATACGAACCCTATGCAGCAGTAAGGCGTTGGATGAATCATTGTTTAACAAAAAATAGGCTGGCGTGAATCCTTCAATGGATAATGATTGCTGATAAAAAAGGTTGTAACTAATGTCGGTTAAAAAACTATCAAAATGAATATCCAATAATGTAACACGTACCTGCGGCAGTTTAGAAAACATCACACTCACCGCATGCAATTCAGTATCGGGCCAATCCAAATGGTTGGTCGCATGGCTTATCGCTTTAATAGCAGGGATTGTATCTATTTTTAATCCTCCGTCATGCCATTCGGTAATCAACATGGCAGAGGATAAAAATTTGATCAACTCTTGATACTTGTTACTGCAATCAATTCCCCCCCGATAAACAAACAATTGACCCTTGTAATTATCGGCGGTGTGGAATCGAATCACGCCAGAGTGCTTAAGCACAATAGCCTTACGCAACATACTAAAATGTTTGTAATTTTTTTTGTGTTTTGCAGCATCCTTCATGATCTTCCTCCTTTGTTGCGTGTTCGCTTATTCTATTTTATGCATCAGGCAATAAAGCGTTGATCGCTTCCTTTGAGCCAAAGTAAACGGGTACACGTTGGTGCAAGCTTTCAGGTTGCACATCAAGAACATGTTGATCTTTAGACAAGGACTTTCCACCCGCTTGTTCCATTAAAAACCCCATCGGAATAGCCTCGTACAATAAGCGCAATTTACCGTTGGTGTTTTTGCTGTCAGCGGGGTACAAGAAAACCCCCCCTTTGAGCAAGGTTCGGTGCATATCGGCGACCATGGCACCGACGTAACGCATGCCAAGTCCCGTTTCTTTTTTCATGTTTTGTAAACGATCGCCCATACCATCCAACCATTTATCGGCATTGGCTTCGTTGACCGAGTAATAACCACCGGTTGCAGGTATTTTCATGTTGCCATGACTTAGTTCAAATCGCGCCGTTGTAGGGTTGTAGGTATAACCATCAACACCATCGCCAACCGAACAAACCAGCATGGTAGCAGGGCCATACAGGACGTAACCAGCAGCAATGACTTCGCGACCAGATTGCAGGGTATCATCCACCACGGGGGTATTATCGTTGGCAGATTTTCTTTTAACCACAGAAAAGATTGTGCCTACAGGACCATCGACATCCAAATTGGATGAGCCATCCAATGGGTCAACGAGTACCAGATAATCAGCATCTTCATATTCAGAAATGACCAATAACGCTTCTTGCTCTTCAGAGCCAACGGCGCATATATGACCCGTTGCTCGCATTTCTTCTAAAAAAATAGCATCGGATAAAATATCCAGCTTTTGTTGCTGCTCACCTTGCACGTTTTTGGCACCTGCTTCGCCAAGCGCACCGCGAAAAACAGCCCCGCGCAACAACGCTGCAATTTCAATGGCTGCACGACCAACGCCTTGAATGATCGGCATCATTGCAGCACCGTGTCCCCCTTGGCGGGCAATGTGATTAAGTGTTAATGGCATGTATTACTCCTGTATTATTCGTTTGAGCTGACAACAGGTGCTTCATTTTTTTGAGGTGCAGTGGCATCTGTATTTGTTTTCTCCTCTTGGGAAGAGGCTTGTTCAGCGTTCGCTGGGCGACGACGACGACGGCGACGACGACGAGGTCGTTGCTCATCATCAGTGTTTGGCGCATTTGTATTTGGCACATCTGTACTTGGGACGCTAGCATCTGAAGTTGCTTTTGTCTCAGTCTCTTTCTTTTCACCCCTTGGACTGGCATCATTTTCTACGCTTTGCTTGGGTCGTGGTTTGCGTCGGGTGGGGCGGCGTGGCTTTTCATCTGTGTTTTTTGCCGCAGCATTGTTTTCTGACTTGTTGCCATCATCAGCCTCCGTTCTCGTTCCTTCACTGGGTTTTCGGCGACGGTTGCGATTACGGTTGCGGTTTTGCTGCCGTTGTTGATCCTGTTTTTTCTCAGCGGCTTCTTTTGCTTCGGTTTCTTCTTTGGCCTTCTTTTTTTCTGTCCCTAATATGAAGCCCAACATATGCGCAAACAGTCCCGATTTTTTCTCAGGAGCTACCTCGATTTTCTTGACTTGGGGATGCTGAATATTGGGGATGCCAACAACAGGTTTCATGGGTTTAAGCTTGCGGCTGGGGCGCATGGGTCGTTTGTTTTTGGTGGTGTCTTCTAATGTTTCTGTGCGTAACTGCTGGGCATCATGCCACTGCCGTTCAATACGGTAATGGGGAATATCCAGATCAGGACGAATTTGCAAGGTGATTTGAATACCGTAAGAGCTTTCAATTTGGGCAATATTTTCCCGCTTTCGGTTCATCAAATACTCGCCTGTATTGGATGGAACTTGAATAATAAGCGTTGGTTTTTTGCCAGCCTCAGCCCAGTCTTCCATCCGTGTTAGCATTTGCAATGCCATGGATTCGGTGGTGCGTACCATGCCCTTTCCTCGGCAACGGGGACATACTTGGGTGGTTGATTCACGCACCGATGGGTGGAGCCGTTGACGCGACATCTCCAACAAACCAAAACGAGAAATACGGGTGACTTGAATGCGGGCTTTGTCAGCTTTTGTGGCATCACGCAACACTGTTTCAACTTCTTGTGCATGCTTGCGGTTGGCCATATCAATAAAGTCAATAACCACCAGGCCACCAATGTCTCGAATGCGTAATTGGCGTGCGATTTCTGCGGCGGCTTCTAAGTTCGTGGCCAAGGCGGTTTCATCAATGTGTTTTCCGCCCGTGGCACGCGATGAGTTAATATCAATCGCTGTTAAAGCTTCTGTGGGGTCAAAAACAATGGAACCCCCAGAAGGCAAGCGAATTTCACGCTCATGAATTTCTTCACATTGTGATTCGATATTAAAATGGCGGAACATGGATTCATTGTGCCGGTATTGTTTTACCAGCTTTTCTTTGCCTGGCAGTACCGCATGAACAAAGTTTTTGGTGCGTTGGTACAATTCAGCATCATCCACCCAAATCTCATCAATATCATCGGTGAAGTGATCACGGATGGCGCGCGTTGCAATATCACCTTCTTGATAAATCAATGCCGGTGAAGGTGCGGCCTCCCCTTTGACTCGAATTTCTTCCCAAATACGGCACAGGTATTGAAAATCCCACTGCAAGGATTCTAACGGTTGATCGCGACCTGCTGTGCGGACTATAACCCCCATTTTTTCGGGGACATCCAATTGAACAATGATTTCTTTAACTGCTTTGCGTTCACTATCAGAAAGTTTACGCGAAATACCGCCGCGTTCAGTGTTGGGCATCAATACCAAATAACGACCAGCCAGTGATAATACTGTTGTTACCGCTGCGCCCTTGCTGCCGCGTTCTTCTTTAACCACCTGAATTAACAGTGTTTGTTTTTGTTCCACCACATCTCGAATGTTGATTTTTCGTGGGTCAGATGTTTTATCAACACCTTCCTTCCAGTAGCTGGGGTGAATTTCATTCAGCGATAAGAAACCTTGTCTGGCAGCACCGTACTCTACAAATGCTGCCTGTAGGCTCGCTTCAACCTTGGTGATGGTTGCTTTATAAATATTGCCTTTGGTTAAGGCTTTTTGAGCAGATTCGATATCAAGTTCTTGCAGGTAGTTATTAACCACCAATGCAACCCGACTTTCTTCCTCATGCGATGCGTTGATCAGCATCAATTTTTTCATGGCACATCCTAGTGTGCCGTTTGCGGTATCATCCATGGTATTCAGGTGCCGTTGCGCTTTAACAAAACACAACGGTGTCAAAAAATAGCGGGCGATGTTTTGATCACATACGCAGCCATTGTTTAACCATTATTTAACCATTAAAAGCCAACTGTTTTATATTTTTACTATGCCAAGCACTTCGTTACTTGTTTCGTTAATACGGCGCAAAAAACAAACGCAGCCCTTACCCAAGCATAGGGAATAAGCTTTTTGTTTGATCATTAGCCCCGCCATTGCTACCCTTCCTGTTCATGCATTGGGAAAAGCAGCATTATAATTTTTCATATCACAGCTTGCTCCGCTCGCTACCGCAAACGGATATTTAATTTAGCTCAACACTGTACACCATGGCAATAGTTTGGTTTCAGTGGAACTGTAAAAGCAATGGGCGAGAGGTGATGCGTTTATAGCATAAGCCACGCATAGCATGGGGCAAAAACTTTAAGCCAATAAACACAGTACCTGCAAAATAGTCTTTGGTACTGGCAAAGCCAGTATTTTCATCGCAGAGTCTCTGCCAACATTACTTTTTTTGAAGTGTCGAGAAGCTAACGCAAGGGGGATTCCTTGGCAAACAATGATCACAGCCAAGCATATATTTTTATTGATAAAAATGAAGATAATAGTCGATTGGATCGGGTGCTTTTACGCAAGACTGCATCCACACAGCGTGGTTTAATCATGCGTTTGATTCGCAAGGGAAACATTCGATTAAACGGCAAACGAACCCAAGCATCTCAGCGCGTGCTTACGGGCGATAAAATTTTTATTCCTGCCTGCCTACGTACAAATCCAGAGAAACCATCCGCACCAACAGGGGTAATACGCATACCTGGTATCATATTTGAAGATGAGGCACTGTTAATACTCAACAAACCTGCTGGCATGGTGGTTCATGGCGGCAGTGGCCATCAACACGGTTTAATTGAACAATTAAAAGCGCATTATCAATCGGATGACTTGCGTCTGGCGCACCGACTAGACCGAGACACCAGCGGCTGTCTTATTTTGGCCAAACAATTACCTGCACTTCGGCATATAACCGAACAGTTTCGTTTGCGCACGGCAAAGAAAACATATTTTGCGTGGGTGACAGGGCATCCATCACCAGCAGCGGCAACCATTAAATCGAGGCTTAGCAAAGGCAAGCTACAAAGTGGCGAGCGCATGGTTGTAAATGATCAAGATGGCAAGGAATCTATCACCAACTTTCAAACGATACTGCATACTTCTTGGCAAGATTGGCCTGTTTCTCTGCTCGCCCTACAGCCTTACAGTGGTCGCACCCATCAATTGCGGGTGCATATGCAACAAGAGGGGCATACTATTCTTGGTGATGCAAAATACGCAGATAAAACAGCATTGGCAAACTACCACAAGCGTGGCGGACGCGGTCTTGCTTTGCATGCTTGGCGCATTCGTTTTACGCATCCTTATCGAAAGAATACAATAGACGTGCGTGCATCATGGCCTGATACATGGCCACGTATAAAATAATATGCATTACTGCTTGCGCATACGCCATTTATTAACAACGCGCCAACGCCAGACTACGCGAATAAAAACATAACCAGAGACGCTAAAAAAAACAGCGCAAATAAAACAACCCAGCAAGAAAGGTGGTAATACTGTTTGCATTCCCACCACAAACCATTGAATGCTCGCTTCAAAGTGAAAAGGGGTTTCGGGTGTTTGCAATACCCATGTGCCAATTTTATAAGTGCCATAAAAAATAGGCGGCATGGTGATTGGGTTGGTTAGCCAGACAAGACCAACAGAGACGGGCAAGTTTCCGTGAAACCATACGGCTCCAGCGGCGGCCATAACCATTTGAAATGGAAGGGGGATAAAGGCGGCAAATAAACCAACAGCAAAGGCCATGGCGACAGTACGTCGGTTGATCATCCATAAATAAGGACGGTGCAATAATTCACCAAAACAACGAAGGTGTTTGTGTTCGCGCAAGTTACTGGCATTGACGGTTAAGTATTTAAGTAATCGCGGCGACACTGTTTCAACCGATACGCGGAAACACTGGGGATGGGGCTAAACACTGATGGCCTTTGCTCAGTAATCCCCAGCCCCCAATACTTGCTATCCGTATGGCATTAAGATCGACAGGTTTCCCCATGATTTGATGCAACATGGCAGCCATTTTGGTGGGCATAAAAGGAATCAACTGAATACATATTAAGCGCAGCCCTTCTACTAGGTGGTACAATACAGTATCCAAGCGTTGCTGCTTATTGTTTTTGGCGAGCAACCAAGGTTCATTCTCTTGAACATAGCGGTTGCCATGGCGAACAAGCGCATTGATGCGTTCCAGTGCTTGATGAAAGGCTTGCTGTTGCAAAGCAGCATCAACATCACGTTGCATGGCTTCAATATCAGCGATTAATGCGCGATCAATCGCTTCTTCTGTGCTTGCTGGTGTTAGAATGCCGTCGCGGTATTTTTTGAGCATGGATAACGAACGGTTAAGCAAGTTGCCGAGGTCATTGGACAGTTCAGTGTTGCAACGGCGTACCAATGCATCTTCAGAAAAATCGCCGTCTTGCCCAAAAGGGATTTCGCGCAATAAAAAATAACGCAAAACATCAACATCATACTTGGCAAGCAAATCGGCTGGGCGCAACGCATTGCCTAAGCTTTTGCTCATTTTTTTACCGTTTACTGTCCACCAGCCATGGGCAAAAATACGCTTGGGTAAGGGTAGACCTGCCGCGAGCAGCATACATGGCCAATACACAGCATGGAAACGAAGGATGTCTTTGCCAATTAAATGAACATCGGCAGGCCAATAATGCATGCAACGCTGTTCATCGGGGAACCCTGGCGCGGTTAAATAATTGCTTAACGCATCAATCCATACATAAATAATATGCCCTTCATCGTCAGGAACGGGGATTCCCCAAGAAAAGGTGGTGCGTGAAATAGATAAATCATGCAGCCCTGATTCAATAAAGCGCAATACTTCGTTGCGTCGTGATGCAGGGGCAATAAAATCGGGGTTATCATGAATGTACTTCAACAGGGTATCTTGCCACGCACTTAAACGAAAAAAATAAGATTCTTCCTGTACCCGTTCCAAGTTGCGTTTGCAATCGGGGCATTGCTTGTCTTCCCAGTGATTGCCATCTTTAAGTTGTATCTTGGTCCAATAACTTTCACAAGGGACACAATACCAATCTTCGTAAACACCCTTATAAATAGCACCCGCCGCACGCAAACGCCGCCACATCGCCTGAACTGATTCTTTGTGACGGGCAGAAGTGGTACGGATAAAATCATCATGGCTGATCGACAGTTCGGGCCATAAAGAAGCATAACGCTCAACCACTTGGTCAGCCAAAGCCATGGGTGTTATGTTGCGGTCTTTGGCAGCTTGTTGCACCTTTTGACCGTGCTCATCAACCCCCGTTAAAAAAAACACATCACGCCCAGCCATGCGCCCATAACGCGCCAACACATCGGCTGCAATGGTGGTGTACATATGCCCCAAATGTGGTTGATCATTCACATAATAAATAGGCGTGGTTACATAATAAGAGGAGGATGCCATGCACCCAATGATGCGCAATTGATTAGAAATCGCAAGCTTTTGCATGTGTTTTCATGCATAGGGCAGCATCTCAATCCAAACTTGGCTTTATAATGTAATAACGTCAGTGTTTAAGACATTTATTACCGTGGGGAAATTCAAAGCACAGGTAAGAACATAAGAACAATAGATATTTACGCAAGATTTTTTATAGCTTTTTGCACTCGGACGCTGCACAAACTTGAACTTATTGCGCCTTACTGCATTAACCCAAAAGGATAGGGGCATGATCCCATTTAAATTAATTGATACTGCCACAGACCACAATACAACCCTACGACTTTACCAGCGCGGTGATGAGTATTCAATTCGTGTAGACAACGCTGGTGATCTAATGAACAGTCGTCAACATTACTCTGAAGACATGTTGGCTGAATTTGCCTGTAAACCAATCGCCTCTCGAAAAAATGCACATGTACTGGTAGGCGGACTTGGTATGGGGTTCACGCTGGCTGCGACCCTTTCCCATATTGGCAAATCATCAAGCGTCACCGTGGCAGAGCTGATGCCTGCTGTCGTCCGTTGGAACCATGAATATTTGGGCATTGTTGCTAACCACCCTCTAAATGATAAACGTGTTCATGTCATTGAAGGCGATGTTGGTGAAGTGATGCTTGCGCATAAAAACAACTTTGATGCAATCATGCTGGATGTCGATAACGGGCCAGATGCATTCACCACCGATGATAACCATTCGTTGTATGGTCTACATGGACTCAAGAATGCCTACAATGCGCTTAAACCTTGGGGCATATTAACTGTCTGGTCTGCCTTCCCGGATCCAGCCTTTACCCAACGCATGAAAAAAGTTGGTTTTCATGTAGAAGAGAAACGTGTGCGTGCGCACAAGTCAAAAAGTCGCAGCTCGCATACCATATGGATTGGCATCCGCTAAGGCAATGCGAAAAATTTACAATTTAAAATAGCAAAACATGTATTCAACCCTTTGGCGGGCGCACGTACCAGATGTTGCAAAAGCGACGGGAACGAACCAGCCACGGACAGATTAATAAGGGCAGCACCATTTTAAAAACGCCCCATAGACCGAACCATTCTACCTTGCGAGGGGATGTCTCGATGCAATGATTTAAAATGATGAACGCCATATTTTTGGGCTTCCCCCATTGGCGAACACTACGGGAATAGTAGATTTCTTCGCTCGCATAAAGCTTTTCATTGAACCCACCCAATGCCACGAAGGCATCACGGCGGCAAAAGACAAAAGCACCACAGGCCCACTTGAATCGTTTTGCCAAAAATGCCCAAACGGCGGCCATGCGCGCAACAGCTTTTTCGTTGCTTGATCCTTTGGCAAAACGAGCCAACGCACCGCCACCAGAAACGGCTCCTGTTTTAAGTGCATCCAAGCTTTCACGGATGAGTTCTTCTGTAACCAGTGTGTCGGCATCAACAAAGAAAAGGTAATCGGCAGTGCTTCTTTTTGCCCCAGCGTTACGGCTGGTAGCAATTTGCTGAAAGGGTTCAAACACCACGGTCGCGCCATGTTCACGCGCAATATCGGCAGTACGGTCGGTCGAGTTATTATCAGTCACAATCACTTCGCCATGCTCTGGGGTTGCGGCAATGATCTGGTTCAGCCGTTCCAGCGTCGCACCAAGCAACGCCTCCTCATTAAAGGCTGGAACAATAATACTGTACGTTGCATGCTTCATCGGCTAGAAATCCTTTTTTAGGCTTCCCTTTTAAGGTGGGACTATGTAGAACATACGACACATCAATCAAGCCTATGCAATGGGGGTCGGCAACGACTGGCGTAATCAATAGTGATAACGCAATTGTGCAATCAATACTGGGCATCCTTCATGTTTTGGTTTACACTTTAGTTTACTTGCCCCTCGTTCCCACGCAGAGCATGGGAACCAGAAGATGTTGGGATTAACAATAAAAGCATTTATTTACAACAGGTTTCATCGAAAAAGATGCTATTTTCGGGGCTTAGAAGCCCCATTTTGGTATCAAAATGGGCGTTGTAAGCCGAGCATGGTTCTTGAATCATGGTTGTCTCCTTATCCTGAGTCACTTGTTTTAGCAGAGCCAGCTGTTCTTTCACCTGTTCAATATAACTTTCACTGCCTATTGCAATGCTTTCAGTCCATTTACCCTGACGAGCTGGTTCCTGCCTTAGCTCCCCGCCATTCCATTCAAGGTGCAACTCTCTCAAGCGGTCTTCACTCCGTACACCGCAAAGAGAGGCAAGGTGATTTCGATCAACAATGCGATACCGTTCTGGTGGCGTTTGAATCTCGTGAAGTAGAACTAACGCGCAATAAATAACGCTATTCACCACTCACTAATCGGGAATTGCCACTTTACAAACATAGGCGAATAATAGTATTCGTCCAAATCACCACCAATACGAAGGTTGATGACATTTGAATAAGCGGCTCTCTGCTTTGACCTTGCGGGGACTTGTTCGACAAATAAAGCATACTCCAGGCTTTTCCCCGCAGCAGCAGGAAATTTTTCATTAAAGATCAGTGTTAATTTCCCTTCTTTATCAAAAGTCATTGTTTTGACATACGGTGATTCTAGTGGTGGAAAGAACTTATCCAGTGTTTCAGGAATATGGCCGTTACTTTTAAAATAAAATCCTCCTTCTGCGTGCATCCGAAATATTATATTCGCAATACTCTTGCCGAATTGATAGTCTATCTTCGCAGCCTCAACCCATAGCCAGTGACGGTAATGTTTTGTAAAATACTCACTACCCAATTCAGCAACTTTCTGTTGCATTAAAGCACTGTATTTCATGTGCAGCGCATTTTTAGCACCGTTGCTAAAAGCTTCTTCTACATGTCCATCTTTCTTGAATTGTTGGTAGTTCTGAAATTGCATGTACACAAAAAAATCAGTTAAGCGACGAAATATACCATCAACAATCGCTGTACTGGTTGCAGGCCGAGAAGATGCATCCTCCGCAGCCTCAAAACCATGATTAATAAATATTGTTAGTTTTTCTTTGTATGCCTCAATGTCTCTATTCTCTTTGTTTTGCAAAAGAGATTTTATTGCAATGTTTTCCTCTTCAAACTGGCTAATTGCTGACTCTTGCATTGTCAGTTGTGCCATCCAAAAAAGGCTGATGGCAATCATCAGCCCACCAAGCAACTGTTGGTATCTTATTTTCGTTCGCCCTGATGTTAAAGCATGTTCTTTGTCGGGTAACAGAAGAAGCACAGCCAAACCCAATAAAGGAAAGAGGCAAAGCAGTGCAAGGTAAGGGCGATAACCTTTAAGTTGCGCGAGAAACCAAGCACCGTACATTAATGGCGGCGTGCTTAAAAAGTGAAGCCATAACAGGTCTATGTCATACTGTAGTAGAACCCCATCAATCAGCAGCGCTGAAATTTGAATCGCGATACCAAGACCAAGCCAAAAAGTTGCCTTGCTTTTTTGCTGATATTTCAGCGCATCCTCTTCATGTCGTACATTTTCATGCGTAAATAAAGCGTGTTCTTTTTTCATAGCGGTTTTGAGCGGTGTTTTGCATCGAACACATAATACCGACTTTTCCTGTCTGAGCTGACATGTAGGGCATTCTAACATGGGCAGTAGCAAACATATGGCACCAATTTGTGCAAAGGCACGCTGATAACGATTGGCTGTCACAAAATCCAAATGATCACGTACAAAACGCTGTTGGCCATTAAAATAGTTTTGCACATCATCGATTGATTCTTTAAGCAGAGTTGCCAGAGCTTTTGCCACCGTAGCAAGATCGTGATCAGATTGAATCTTTCCACAGAAAATAATTTTGAAGGTATTTGCTTTTAAATTCGATGCCATCATTACTTCCTCAGCAGAAGAGTCATGGCAACAATCAGATGCTGCTGGCTTTCACTGAATTGTTCATTAATAGCATCGTCGAAGGTCAATCGAGCCAGCTTGGGGGCTAAGCTGTATTTACCAATAATATTTTCTTCGGCATCCCGAACAATAAACAATTTTTGACTCGGACGAGAATCGAATCGACCCAACCATGCTTGAATAAAATCAAATACCCAAGATGAAAGTATTTGCTCACGTAGGGTAAGCACTGCATCAAGGGCAACGTCATTAGCCTCAACATAAGCGGAGATTCCAACGACCCTTTTCCCTCTTTGATCAAGCAATATGCACCGATGAGAGAACTGCTTATGTTTAATGCTTCCAACTGATTTAAATTTGTCATTTAATAGTTGATATTGTACGGTAGGTTTGAAATACCAATGTTGTTTTTTCATGGTTAAAAAAGGGCTTTTAAACTTCTTTCCCCAGTAAAAGCATACGATATTTTTGGCCGTAAGTATGCTAAACAAAAGATAGATGCTGCTTACGAATATGAAGAACGAAAAAATTTGAAGTTTTAATGGTGGGGTTGAGGCAGCAAACTTTGCACTCAACCACGATGTACTTTGATCCTGTATGATCAATGCAAGCAGCACAGACAAAATAAAAGGCACCAAAAGCCCATTGATCGGTGATTGTGCTAAAATATAAAAAATCGGTTTTCTTGCGGCGTTATTGATCGCTACTGGCTTTGGCTTTGCATATACCATGGATGAAAATTCATGCGGGGAAAACTGAAAAACGGGAAGCAATCCCGCATCTTTCTTTTGTAATTCTGCTTTCCCGTTATCAATTTTAACAGATCGGATAAAGCACTCTGAGCCAGATTGTTCAAAAGCTAACTTCATACGCTCCGCGATGGCACGCGGCACATTTTTTTTAATTAACCACAGTTGCCCATCAAACAATGATTGAACGGTAGTAACATCAGACTTTAACAGCGTTGCCAGCCGGGATACTGCGTCATTATCGGCATGCGCACCTTGCTTTTTACTGCCCTTATCTTGTTCAAATTGAAACAGAATATTAAATAATGCACCTTGCTGTTCTACAGAATTTTCCATGGTTTTTCCTTGTACTGTTACGGCTACGTGTGCTCATTTATTCAGAAAACATAAGAATGCGAGGCATGCTTCATGTCTTGGTTTACACTTTAGTTCACTTGCCCCTCGTTCCCACGCAGAGCATGGGAACCAGAAGATGTTGGAATTCGCTTCCCTCACCACCAACCTACAAGGTGGTAAAGTGTCAACTACTTTTGGTCGAATATGAAGGATGCCCATTTTATTATTGATTTCTTTTGCGTAATTGCTGAATGATCTTGATAGGCAATTCGGTTTTTTTTGCAATGGTAGCATCATCAAGAACATCCAATAGAGAAACGGCTACTTTTAATATTCCTTTCTCCATGCCCTTTTCCATGCCTTTTTCTAATCCCTTTTTCATAGCAAAATCCAACCGTCCCCACTCTTG
>JAUZQQ010000079.1 GCA_030950905.1 Mariprofundaceae bacterium | reverse complement strand
TAAAACCGCATAATTGATTAAACTGCGGCCTCAAGTAGATATTTTTGGCCACATTGTACGCCGAAGTAATATCGCTCATGGCAATCGGTGATACACCCGTGATAAACACCCGCTCCAATCCCATGCCTGAAGCTGCGCCTTACACTGCTTTAAAAATAGTGCGAACTGCGCCTTCTCCGTGCAAAAGCGCGGCGTAGTGATCTTTGCTTGCTCCCATCATCAGTTCGTTGGCAAAATTGTCATATTCGTCAATGAGTAGGTAGAGTTTTAATCCAGAGTTGTTAATACAGCCAACCAATGATTGAAAGGAGGCAATTGCATTACCTTGGATGATTGATGTTTGGTATTTGAGATGCGCTTCATATTTTTTCAGGGTGATTGATATACAATCATTGATATGTTGGTGCAAGCATTGACCAATTTCTTTTGCATTGCCATCCGCGCTCACAAGCGAAAAATCCCAGCGCATAATCACATAACTACCGTGTAACGGTGTTGGCTGCTTGCCGATGGCCAAGTGGCCAAAGAGGGTGTCGAACTGTTCTGCTTTGGCGATGTCATAGTAGTTTTCGAGCATGGAAAGCAACAACGATTTGCCGAAGCGGCGCGGACGGAGAAAAATGAGTTGATCCCCAGCTCGTTCAATGTTTGGGATGAGATGGGTTCGGTCGACGTAGAAGAGACGATTTTTAATAATGCGTTGGAAATCAGAAATACCGTAGGGAAATTGCATTGCTTGTACCTCGTGTAGAACTTAAACCTCGGGCGAACATTAGCATGGATGTAACAGGCTGTCGTATTAAAGTTGGCAACCTAAGAGCCTATCCGAGAAAAAAATCTACTGCGAAACCCCCATTTCGACTATAGCGACATCGGGCTTCCCGAACTATTGAATTACGCTTTTCTCTTCTTGTCTATAGGCTGTCCCGTCTTAAACAGGAAAGCCACCCGCTAGATTAATTGCCGTCACGGCATACGGTCAGACTCGATTGATTCTTTTCGTTATTACGGTTTATCTACCCCAGCACCTGTCTTTTTTTCATCAGTAAGTGCTTGCTTCCACAATCCCCCATGCAAAAAACATTGCTATGCCCATTTAAGCCAGCCGAGCAAGGTAAAGGCTAACCATAGGCTCCATACCAACATCCATATTCGATAAAACTACATCGGAACCGATACCACCGTGGACACAGGCAATAGCTCTGTTGATTGATTCGCGTACCATTTTAATAGTGTGGTGGTTGAGCTATAGTGCCTGCCGCCCTTTTCTTCGCAACAATCGCCATTGCCAATCACAGTTGTATTCTTTGGCCAACCAACGGCAACAATCTGCTGTATGATGCAAGCCTGACTGGCGCATGCGCGACAGCGGCATGGGAATGGGTAACAACAAATCTTCAGCATGGATTGTGCCTTGTATTGCAGGTGCTGCGGCATGCAATAGCCAGTGTATTGCGCCATCATGGCCGCCGCGCTTCCATTGTAAAATAGCATCCCTTACGGATCCTTGGTACACATAAGGACTGCAACTTGAGCGGTATGCAGGTGCTTGTTGTAGACAATGATCACAAGCCCCCATGCCCAGTGATTCGGGTAAAACAAAACCACAACATGGGCAATGGCATGTTGGCCATACCGTGATATGCGCAAAACAAGTGGCACAACAACCATGTTCACCCATAGACAATCGCTGGGCGCAAAACAAACAGCAGGCTGGAAATACGGATGCTTGTATCTTTTTCCAGTTTATTAACACGGTACATAATGTGCAATTGACAGCTTTTTCATGGCTCCAAGCATGCCTTGCATGGTCTTTGTAGACAACAATTGCCCATCGCTACCGTCGATTATTGGCTTCTACGCAAGATGGCGAAATGATTAGCGTTGATCAACGCAAGCCTTGTATCTGTTTCTATTTTCTAACCCGATTTTTCATTCTTCCTGTAACACTTTTAGCATTGATCCGACTTTTTAATCATCAAGACCTGCTAACACTACTAATGATGAACGAGGCACTCATGTTTTTACGTCGCATCCCTGCTCTGCTGTTACTGTTTATTTTTGCTTCGGGGTTCATGCTCAAGCCATCCTTGATTCCGCAGGGAGACATTCTCGCTGGCGGCCCGCCCAAGGATGGCATTCCCGCCTTGACCTTCCCCAAGGTGGAGCCTGGCAATCTGGGGAATACATGGCTAAACGATGAAGATCTGATACTGGGTGTTGTGGTCAGCGGTCATGCACGCGCCTATCCCGTCCGAATTCTTAACTGGCATGAAATCATCAATGACCGCATTGGAAAGAAACGCTTTATGATTTCCTATTGCCCCTTATGTGGTAGCGGCATGGCGTTCGATACTCAGGATCAGTTTGGCGTTTCTGGTCTGCTCTATCAGTCCGATGTGCTGCTATACGACAAAAAGACGGAAACGCTGTGGTCGCAACTGATGATGCAAGCCGTAGCCGGACCCCGCATGGGAGAAACGTTGAAAATATTGCAGGTGACCCACACCTCATGGAAGGCATGGCATAAACGATACCCAGACACCACGATTCTTTCACGCCATACTGGCTACTACCGGGACTACAGTCGCAATCCCTATGGCGATTACGGCAAAAACCGCAGCATCTATTTCCCAGTACGCAATAAAGATGATCGCCTGCACCCCAAGACATGGGTGATCGGACTGGAACTGGATGGTGCTTTCGGGGCATGGAACATCTCCGCAATCAAACAGGCGGGTGAAATCCATGAAACATGGAATCACCATCATCTAATCATTCGTAACAGGCAAGGTATTGTGGAAATTGTAGATGTTTCAACCGATAAACCGTTGAATAGCGTGGTTCTCTACTGGTTCGCGTGGGCCACTTTTCATCCGGACACTTCGCTTTACACTGGTAAAACCCAATAGCGGCGGAGTTATGGATTGTATCTGTAATAAAGCGAGTCGGGCTTGCATCTTGAGCTTTGTTCGACATAAAACGCAAGCCTGAGCCACGTTCTATTTCTTTTTTGAAACGATAAGCAGCCCTGACCTAGATTTCACATCCACATCAAGCAACTTTTTTTTCTAGAAATGAGATGCGAACTTCATGCCCATCCACCTTGTCACCTACAGCTTGAATCTCTTTCTTCAGCTCTGCATCACGAGCCTCCGAGCGTTTATCCACAGCTCGAATCTCTTTCTTCAGCTCCACGCGCAGGCTCTGAATTTCTTTTTTTAGATCTTCGTGTGATGCTTTGAGCAAGGACATAAAGAGTTTTTGTTGTTCTTTGATGTCATCGAGCTGCCCGTTAAATTTTTTGCGAATTGCATGATGACCTTCCATAATCAGGCTGAACTTCCCGTTCATTTCTTCCAGCAATATCTCAAAGTAGTGTTTCTCTCTTTCGGTCATAGATGTCCTCCTTAGCCAAACTGGAAATAATAATCATAAAAGCTAATAATGTCATGAAATTATTGTATCCTCCCTAAATATCAGGTAGTTATAAATTCCTGAAATTGATTTACCTTGGAATTTAAACAGGATACCTACTTTTCATGGCTGCAAGCATGCCTTGCATGATCTTTGTAGACAACAACTGCCCATCGCTACCGTTGATTATTGGCTTCTAAGCAAGGTGGCAATCCCTCGTTTGATGCAAGCGCCCTTGCTATTGCACTAAAACTTGTGCTTGATCAGGCTAAGCAATACAATCTGCGGGCGATCACTTTTTTAGGGATGGCTGAGTAATTACCAAATGGGGAGCCTTCATCATGCTCAATAAAAAAGCTTGGCTCTTAACCACCAACGAAGATCACACGGCAACATTAACCTTTGATTGCCCCAATGCCTCGGTCAACACCCTTAGCCGCGCTGTTATGGATGAATTGGATCAAATAATTCAAACCATAGAAAAACAAGTGCCCACGGCATTGATGTTATGCTCTGGCAAAAAGGCTGGTTTTATTGCTGGCGCAGATATTCACGATTTCACCAATATTATTGATCAAGACGCGGCGTTTGCCTACATGCGGCGGGCGCAGCAGGTGTTTGATCGCTTGGCTGCGCTGCCTTGTCGCACCATTGCCATGATTGATGGTTTTTGCTTGGGTGGGGGCTTGGAATTGGCACTGGCATGTGATTACCGCATTGCCTCAGATGCTGCGCATACACGCCTTGGTTTTCCTGAAGTTCATTTGGGTATTCACCCAGGCTTTGGTGGTTCGGTGCGTGCGTGTGCTTTGATTGGTGGTTTAAAGGCATTGCCCATCATGCTTACAGGCCGGCAATTATCTGCACGACAGGCCAAGCGTTTAGGTTTGCTGGATGTGCTTACACCATCGCGTCACCTGTGGCGAGCAGCGTCAGCCCTTGCGATACAAGGACTACCGCCACGTTCGCGCTGGCGTGGTTTAAGCAATGCACCATGGTTGCGTCCTATCATCGCTGGTTTTTTGCGGCGAAAGACGGCGCAAAAAGTTCATCTTGCGCATTACCCTGCCCCTTTTGCCTTGCTTGATCTTTGGCAGCAGCATGGAAATGGCGGTGAGCGAATGTTTATAGCTGAAGCTCGCTCGGTTGCATCGTTGGTGATTGGTGGTACGGTCAAAGAATTGATTCGTGCTTTCTTTCTGCGTGAGCAGTTAAAAACATTGGGGAAATCGCATGCCTTTTCTTTCACCCGTATTCATGTCATTGGCGCAGGCGTGATGGGTGGCGATATTGCTGCGTGGTGCGCACTCCGTGGTTTTCACGTTACCTTGCAAGACCAATCACCAGACCGCATTGCACCAGCTATCGGGCGGGCTCATGGTTTGTTTGTCAAACGATTAAAAAAAGACACCGCCATCGCAGCCGCCATGGATCGTTTGCAGCCTGATATAAAGGGTTATGGCATTGCCCATGCTGATGTGATTATTGAAGCTGTATTTGAAGATTTAACTGTTAAGCAAACCTTGTTTCGCCAAATCGAAGCACAAGCGCCCCACCACGCTATATTGGCCAGCAATACCTCCAGTATTCCACTGCAACAAATTGCCAGCGTCTTGCAGGAACCCGAACGCTTGATTGGTCTACACTTTTTTAACCCTGTGGCGAAGATGCCATTAATTGAGGTGGTCTACGCCAAAAACCGTGATGCAATAGCTGTTGGCCATGCAATGGCAGTGGCACATGCCTTGGGGAAACTGCCATTGCCTGTGGCCAGCCAACCAGGCTTTTTGGTCAACCGTATTTTGATGCCTTACTTGATGCAAGCCATGTTAATGGTCGAAGAAGGTGTCGCGGTGAGCAATATTGACAACGCAGCCACCGACTGGGGCATGCCAATTGGCCCATTGATGTTGGCTGATCAAGTGGGTTTGGATGTATGCCTGCATGTTGCGACAGTATTATCTGAACATATTGGCGGTGAAATTCCCAAGGTGTTGCAAAAATATGTTCAGGCAGCACGTTTGGGTAAAAAAACAGGGCAAGGGTTTTATAGTTACCCCCTAAGTAAACGTTTTTCCTTGTTCGTTCGTGGCGAAAAAACGCCTCTTTCTAAAGCGGATATCCGCGATCGTTTGGTGTTTAGCATGTTGAACGAAAGTGTTGCTTGTGTGCATGAAGGCATTATCGAAAATGCCGATTTTTGTGATGCTGGGATGATATTTGCCAGTGGTTATGCGCCATTTCGTGGCGGCCCGATGCAAGTCATTGCACATTATGGCGTTGCTGCGTGCATGAACCGTTTATCACAATTAGAAACCTATGGTACAACATTTAAGGCGCATGCAGGCTGGGATTCTTTGGTGACCAAGGAAGACCAGCATGCGGCGGCGTGAATGTATTGACCCTGAATTGGCGCAAACGATTCCTGAGCTGTTTCAATGTCGGGTACAATACGCCGCCGATGCAGTGGCTTACCGTTATTTTGATGATGGGTGTGCGCAATGGAAAACACTAACATGGCAACAAATTTCCCAATGTGTTCGACAGTGGCAGGCTGCTTTTCAACGAGAAAGTTTAACCGCAGGCGACCGCGTGGCAGTGATGATCCCAAACAGCCCACGCTGGGTGATGTTTGACCAAGCGGCACTGGCCATGGGTTTGGTTGTAGTGCCACTCTATTTGGCCGATCGTGCCGAAAACATTGCCTATATTTTACAACACAGCGGCGCAAAACTGCTGCTATTAAATGGCTCAGAGCAATGGCAGCGTTTGCAAGGCATGCACGCCCAATTAAATGGCCTGATTCGTATATTAAGCATTAAACCCCTGCATGACCCACGCAGCAACAACCTTATGTCGATAAAAACATGGTTGATAGGTTCCACCACCACGTTGATCAACCATCATGTGCAAGCAGATGATTTGGCGAGTATTGTGTACACCTCAGGTACCACAGGTCATGCTAAGGGGGTGATGCTTAGCCATCGCAATATGTTGCACAATGCTTGGGCGGGCATACAGCATATTCGCGTCTACAGCGATGACGTATTTCTTTCATTTTTGCCATTATCCCACACATTGGAACGCACAGTGGGTTATTACTTGCCCATGATGGCGGGGGCGCAGGTGGCTTATGCCCGCTCCATTCCGCAATTGGCCGAAGATTTGGGAATCATCAAACCCACTGTGATTATTACCGTGCCGCGCATTTTTGAACGAATTTATGAAAAAATGAGCCTCAAAATCAACCAGCGCTCACCATTTATTCAGCGTTTGTTCACCTATGCTGTTGATGTGGGTTGGCATTACTTCTTGTACCATCAAGGACAGGCACGTTGGCATCCGTCGTTGTTATTGCGCCCTTTTCTACAAAGCGTGGTTGGTCGGGGGGTATTGCAGGCCATGGGTGGGCGCATGCGTTTTGCTATTTCTGGTGGGGCTGCGTTAAATGTCGAGCTTTCGCGCACCTTTATTGCGCTGGGTTTGCACATTCAGCAGGGTTATGGTTTAACCGAAAATAGCCCCGTTATTTCTGTCAATCCGATACATGGAAATCGCCCAGCCAGTGTCGGAAGTCCACTGGATGGTACGCTGGTGAAGTTGGATGAAAAACAAGAACTCTTGGTGAAAGGGTTAAGTGTGATGCTGGGCTACTGGAACGACAAAGATGCAACAAAAGCTGCTATTACCCATGATGGGTGGTTGCGCACGGGTGATTTGGTACGCATAGATGAGTATGGTCATTTGTATATTACTGGCCGTTTAAAAGACATCATCGTATTGTCCAACGGAGAAAAAATATGCCCGCTGGATATGGAGTCCATGTTGATGCTCGACCCTGCCATCGCTCAGGCCGTGGTTATTGGTGAAGGAAGGCCTTATCTTGCAGCACTGCTGGTCATAAGTGAGACCGAAAAAGCAAAATGGCAAGGGAAGCTTGCCGTAAATGAAACATTATTACAATACGTGCCCATGCAGAAAAAAATGCTCAAATGCGCCCAACAAGCCACCCGCGAGTTTCCAGCCTACGCTAAAATTCGTCGCGTTATTGTCGCAACCACACCATGGAGCATTGAAAACAAACTATTAACGCCAACCTTAAAACAACGCCGCCAACATATCATAGCGTTTTATAAGGATGGTATTGATGCGTTGTATCGTTTGAGAAAAAAGTGACTTCCCATAATGTGTAGGCAAAACCGTGGCAAAAGCAGGTCGAGTTGCAGATTTTTTGCAGCAGACTTTCTATTCTCGGGCAAGCTCCTAGGGTTTGCATTTCATGTTATGCGTACATAAAGAGGTGATACATGACCAAGACCATAGATGTACCCTTTGAATTTAAAGGTTCAGTGTTTTCTTTGCCTGTTTTTCAGTTGCATACCGATAATTTACAACTGGTCGAACAAGAACTAACCCGCAGACTCGGAGAGTCGCAACAATTTTTTTTGCATGCACCCTTGGTGATTGATTTATCCACATTATGTTTGCAGGATGGTGCCGACGATGCAAACGAACCTGAGCTTGATTTTATTCGATTGATGCTTGTGCTGCGCGGTGCTGCGTTAATGCCCGTTGGTGTTATTCATGCCAGTAAAACAATGGAAGCAGGAGCAGTTGCGGCCAGATTGGCTGTTTTGCACCCTATGGCGCAACATGGAAAAAATGAAAAAAAAGAAACCGAACACCGAGCTCCGCCAGCAAAAAGAGTGGCAACCAAAGTGGTAACGCATACTGTTCGCGCTGGCCAACAAGTGTATGCACAAGGTGGTGATTTGGTGGTGATGGCGGCTGTGAATGCAGGCGCTGAGGTGGCTGCAGATGGTGATGTTCATGTCTATGGTGCATTGCGAGGTCGTGCTTTGGCTGGTGCGCGTGGTGATACAGGGGCATGTATTTTTTCCCATTCTTTTGCAGGGGAAATGTTGGTCATTGCTGGCTTCTACCGCGCCTTTGAAGCAGCATCACCCGATGCACAGGGGGCAGCTATGCAGGCTTGGCTAGAAAACGAACAGCTATTGCTTGCGCCCATCGATTGTTTTTCATGAGGGTATGATCTTGTCAAAAATTATTGTTGTTACATCGGGTAAGGGTGGCGTAGGCAAAACAACGACCAGCGCAAGCTTTGCTGCTGGCTTGGCCTTACAAGGCCATAAAACGGTGGTTATTGATTTTGATGTTGGTCTGCGTAACTTGGACTTGATCATGGGGTGCGAGCGACGGGTAGTATATGACCTGATTAATGTTATCAATGGTGATGCGAATTTGAGCCAAGCCTTGATTCAAGA
>JAUZQQ010000078.1 GCA_030950905.1 Mariprofundaceae bacterium | reverse complement strand
TTTAAGGAGCATGAGAGACAAACTCATCAACAATGCCAAAACAATCAACGCCAAAGGTAGGGCAAAGCCTTGTTGTCTTACATTAACGCCTATTGAGTGCATTTTATTATACCTCAGTTGTCCATATACATAGATTCAGGAAAGGCTCCCGAAGAGGTTCGTAGCAAAAAACGCCATTGGTGCTTTATTCCTTCGCTATCCTCAAACAACAGCGAAACACGTCTTGGCATAATCTTTAGCGTATGGGTATCATATTTAGATAACCATATTGAGTTTTTTCTATAATAGGGGTGATTACCTGAAAGTGTTAGTGTATCTATCACGTCCAACGGATCATAAACAGGAGCCTCAAACAAAAAAGAGCCTTGTTTCAAATCAGAAAGCAGCACCTGCCATTCATCAGGCATTGCCATACCTCGCTCAGGATCGCCCCCTCGCACGCCCTCTCTATACTCTAATTTCAGGGATGAATCGACGTTCTGCCAACGCAATTCAACTGGACGGATAATACCTGGTGCAGAAAGCAGCGGTGCAGAGGAGATAAGATGAAGACGGGTAAGGTCTCCCTGAAAATAAGGAATTTCGCCCCCCTCTTTTGCCTTGTAATTTGCAGCAACCGATTGGATAAATACTTGATCAAGTGCATTATAATAAAGTAAATATCGCTGCCAGACAACAGATTCTCGCTGCCCTTTATCCCATAGGAATAATGCCTGTTTAAAGCCAAGCATCAACACGGACATTAATGCTGAAAAAATAACCAGTGCAACCAGCATCTCTATCAGAGTAAAACCATTTCGGCGACTCGTATGAATCATCTTGAGACAATACTTTTTCTTATTTGGATAAAAGAGAGATGTTTCTCTTTTGCTGACGGAGGCGACAATAAAATTGCAATATCATACCTAATAAAGACACCCGAACCTGTAGAACGCCGATCCTTTTCAGTAGCCTTCCAATGAAAGCTAATTCCTTCAATCTCGCCACGATCCTCAGCAACTGTTTGCAATTTCGTGATTTTCAACTCTGTTATCAATTGCTTTTCCACAAGCATTAAATGCGCCACCCGTCCTGCTCGCTTCATGTTCCACAATCCCGAAGAAAACATTTGAAAAACAGTCATTATAGTTGCAATTACAATCGCAGATGCAACAAGAACCTCTATTAACGTAAAACCAGCATCTTTTAGAGAGTCACAATGAAACAAAGCTTGGGCTACCTCGAAGGGCTGAAAAGGTCAGTTTCCATACTATGTCTGATGAGGATTTTATTGTTATAGAACCACCATTTGTCAAGCCACTGGGAAAAAAGTATATCGGCGTAGATTTTATGAGAATCCATCCATCAGGAAGTGTTGGGTACGGTTTAAATTTTGCATTCTTTTCTTTAGCAAAAGCAACAACCAAACCAACCCTAAATGCCCGCATACGACTTTGATCCATCTTGTTCGCAAAAGTTTGAAGTACGCTTTTATCATTTGATTTTAGATAGCTCTTCCAAAGGTTCGGGACAACCAAAGAGCTCACCACAGATATTAAAACCAACACCACAAGCATTTCAATTAAAGTAAATCCTTTCCTTAGAGATGAAATAAAATAAAATTCAAAACATACCAATATCTTTTTCCTCCCCTTCTCCACCTTTTACCCCGCCTTTAGCGAAGGAATACAAAGCAAACGGTCCATTTCCCCCAGGTTTTTTGTAATGATAAGGGTTCCCCCATGGATCCAGGGGCATATCTTTTGCTAAATATGGACCATCCCATCTTGTCGTAGCATCTGGCTTGCGACGTAATGCACCCAACCCCTGCGCTTCAGAAGGGTAGTCGCCAACATCCAGACGGTATGTATCCAAAGCAGATGAAATCATTTCAATTTGAGCACCAGCCACCTTAATTTGAGACGAGCTTAATTTATTAAACAACTTAGGCCCGACCAACGTGGCCAGCATGGTGATAATAACCAGTACCACCAACATTTCAATAAGGGTAAACCCTTTTTTATTTGATTTCACTTGATTCTCCTAAATAGGTAGGTCATTCATACTCATGATTCCTGACAACAACGTAACCATGATACCGCCAACCAACACACCCAAGGTCACAATCACAGCAGGCTCCAACAGAGCAAGCGCTCTGCGAATACCTTCCCTTAAACGGCGTTCATACAGCTTGCGAATCTCAAACATGCTGTCAGGCAAACCAGAAGAGGTTTCACCTACACTAATCATCTGTAACACCAATGGCGGAAACACCTTCTGTTGCGTCAAACCCTCTGCCAGAGAGCCACCCTGACGCATATTTCCAGCAACCAGCTTCAGGCGTTGCCTGATAGATTCCCTGTCTAAAGCATCATAGGAGAGCTCTAGCGCTTCAAGAATTGGAACGCCTTGCGGTAAGAGTCGCTGCATACTTCCACAAAATTGGACAATTTCCCAAGCCTCGAACAATTTTCTTATTGCAGGCAAGTATTGAAACAGAAGCCATAATTTTTCCTGAAGGTTCCCATTACGTGAAGATCGTATTAGCCCTGCTATAGCGAACACGGCAGCCCCACCCCATAGCCAGAAATAATCACGCATCAATGCAGCAACCATCACTAGGGTTTGTAATGAACCAGAGGAGTCACCGCCCATATCTCCAACCATGATACCAAATTTAGGAATAACAACAAGGAACAAAAACAGTAAAACAGCGACGCTTATCAGCAATAAAAATGCAGGATAAGTTAATGCGGAACGGATTTCATTATGGAGCGACAACTCCTCTTCTAAACGATCTGCAACAGCTTGCAAAACCGATTGTAGTTGCCCGTTTTCTTCACCCTGACGAATCATTGGAATGGCATAGCGAGGGAAAATCATTGGTAATGACGCAAATGCATCAGAAAGTGATAACCCTGAGCGAACAGACTGACTCACCTGTTTCCAAGCATGGCGAAGATCACGATTTTCGCTTGTTTTCCCGACAGCATCAATAGCCATATCCAATGCCATGCCACTTCCGCGCAAGCTGGCAAGCTCACGCAGAGATGCCAACAACTCTTCTACAGGAACCTTAATTGGAATTTTCCCAGGACCAGGCCGCACATAGAGGGGTTGCATCTGTCGATGGCGCAAAATTTCGATTGCATCGGCTCTGTCTTCAGCAACCAGCCAACCTTGCACCCCCAAACCATTTTCTCTCTTCGCTGCGTAATGAAAGTGCCTCATTCAACAACTACCCAGCAACTCGAAGAACTTCGGAAATAGTAGTCTCCCCTCTTGCTGCAGTCATTAGCCCCTCCTGTAGTAACCTTCGCATTCCTAATGTAGCAACCAATTGTCCAATCTTTTCAGGTTCAGAGGATAATAAATGCCGCATTGGCTCATCAACGCGCAACATTTCAAAAATAGGTTGCCTTCCTCGATAACCAGCGCCAAAACAGACAGCACAACCATTACTTTTCATGAAGTTTTCTTGCATCGTAAAAGCAGGCCACTGATTTTGAATTTTTTTCCATCCTAATGCTTCTGCTTGAACCTGACCATTGGCATCCAACGAAGCACACTCTGGGCATACAGTGCGCACCAGCCGCTGCCCCAGTACACCAATAATCGAGGAGGCCAATAAATATGGCTCCACCCCCATATCCATCAAACGCACGAATGCACTTGGAGCATCATTCGTATGCAAAGTGGAAAGCACAAGATGCCCCGTCAAAGCTGCCTGAACTGCAATTTCAGCAGTTTCACGGTCTCTAATCTCGCCGATTAGAATAACATCTGGATCTTGTCGAAGCACAGAGCGGAGCACCGTTGCAAAGTTTAATCCTATTTCGGCATTCACTGGAATCTGTGTGATACCTGGTGTTTGATACTCGACAGGGTCTTCAACCGTAATGATTTTTCGTTCATCCCCCATCATACTTCGCAAAAAGGCGTACAAAGTAGTACTCTTACCACTACCAGTTGGCCCCGTAACTAAAATAATTCCGTTACTTGCGGAGAGAATTTTAGCGAGCGTAATCTGATCATCTTCCTGCATCAATAAATCTTTTATCGCCGCTACGCCGCCCTCACTAATAAGCAAACGGAGTACAACATTTTCACCCGCAATCCCCGGCGATGTTGCGACACGAATATCAAGATTAATCCCACCAACGCGCATTCGTATGCGACCATCCTGAGGCAATCGTTTTTCTGATATATCCAGTGATGCCATAAGCTTTAATCTGGATATAATCGCCAACTGCATAGCAACACCAGGGCGATCTGCCTCATGCAATACCCCATCCACCCGAAAGCGAACTCGAAAAATTCCACGGTAACTTTCAAAGTGAATATCTGAGGCTTTTACATCAATAGCCCGCTGAATGGTGTCATTCACAAACTGGATAATTGGCGCACCCGAGGCTAAATCCATCAACATACTATCATCAGCATTATGTTGGGAAGTGTCGTTAACTTCAAAAACAGAAAATAACTGACGAAGCTCATGCCCACCTGTCAACACAGGCAAGGCTGACTTATCGGCACATCGCTTAATCGATTCAACAACAAAACCATCCAGCACATCTTCAACGGCAATCCAAAGGATGCCATCCTTCTCACCGAGTGGAACAGCTTTCTGCTTCAACCACCACGCACGCTCCATACCATACAAATCAAATGCATATGGGTCAGAGGGCAGGTCTCCCCACTCTTTCAAACGGGGGAGGCTTAATTGCATCGACAAAGCGGCCAAGACATCTTCCTCCGTACAAGATCCCTGATTGATCAGTAGCTCACCAATTTTACCAGTATATTGCTTTTGCAAAGCCAGCGCAGACTCCAGCTCGGCATCATCAACAGCACCAGACTCAACCAATAATTCACCCAAACGTTTATTCATGGTATTGCTTTTATTTAATTTCCGTTTCTATATGATATTTCAGTGTTTTTCTAATCCCCGTCTCAAAAGTCTCTGCTGGTTGCCAGTTAAGTTCATCATTCATCTTCGTTGCGTCAATCGCATACCGCCAATCATGACCTGCTCGGTCTTGCACAAAAGTAATCAACTTTTCATGCGGGGCGTTTTCAGGCTTATGCTCATCCATGAGCTGGCAAATCAGCTTGCAAATATCAATGTTTGCCCATTCATTGATACCGCCGATATTGTACACCTCACCCCGCGCACCATGACGAATCACCGCATCAATACCAGAGCAATGATCGGTCACATAAAGCCAGTCGCGGATATTTGTCCCATCGCCATAGACAGGAATCGACTTTTGCGTCAAACAATGACGAATAACCGTGGGGATAAACTTTTCTCCATGTTGGTATGAACCATAATTGTTCGAGCAATTGCTTGTCGTCACGGGTAGATCATAGGTATGAAAATAAGCGCGAACCAGATGATCGGATCCCGCTTTGGAAGCCGAGTACGGTGAATTCGGGGCATAAGGCGTGGTTTCAGTAAAAGCAGGATCCGTTGCATCCAGCGTGCCGTAGACTTCATCTGTCGATATATGATGGAAGTGACATGCTTCAGCACCCCAACCCTTCATCTTCTGCCAATATTGACGTGCAGAATCCAATAAGGTGAAAGTTCCCATCACATTGGTTTTCACAAATACTTCAGGGCTTGAAATTGAGTTATCCACATGAGATTCTGCTGCAAAATGCACCACTGTATCAATTTCATATTCACGCATCAGTCGATCAACCAGCGCACGCTCGCAAATATCACCCTGAACAAACACATGACGCGTTTCATCGGGTAAATCTTTCAAGTTATCCAATGAGCCTGCATACGTTAGCGCATCTAGGTTGATGATTCGTACATTGGCATCTGTTTTCAACATGTAACGGACATAATTGCAACCAATAAAACCAGCGCCGCCAGTCACAAGTATATTTTTGGCTTGATAATCAGGCATCTTCACCTCCACCTAAATTTCTCTAAACAGTTTGTTGCCCATTAAATCCTGAATTTTAATAAATCTAAAAATAAAACTATCAATAACTTTAACCTTATCAAAGTCATCCAAAGCCTGAATATCCAAGCTGTCTGAAAAAAGAATAACTTCATTGTAAGCCTGGTTCGCACGGTCGGTATGCAAGCGCAATGTTTGAAATGTTTCCTCAATCATAAATGAATGCCTGTGTGTTTTGCAGTCTCATGAATCGTCCTATCTGGACTTGCAGGCGTTTTTATAATCAAGTCAACCTTTCTTAAACCTAGCAACAGTTGGATTTTAGTCATTAAACGAAGTTTTGCTTGTAATAGGCAAATTTGAGGGGACTCAATATACAAATCAACATCACCCCCGCGTTTTAAGTCATTCGTTCTGGAGCCAAACAACCAGACTTCACTCTGGGGTCCCAGTGAGTTCTTAACCAGCTCCTTAATTGCCAATGCCTGATTTTTTCTAAGGCGCATCACCGCCTCCTTGAACAAGGGAGATTTTCTTTGTTTCGCAGCGAATCGATTGAATAACAGCCCGAAGAGACTCCGACCAAGGGTTCAATTGAATGCTAAATGTAGCCGCCAGTTTAGAGCAGTCCAACTCAGAATTGGCAGGACGTTTGGCTGGTGTTGGGTAATCTTCGGTTGAAATGGCATGGCATGTGGACAATTTTAGATTCAAGCCTTGGCTTCTCGCCTCTGTAAAAATTGCCTCTGCAAAGCCAAACCACGTTGTCACTTCGGGTTGAGCCATATGGTACGTGCCCCAAGCCTGCTTATTGGACTTCAATATCAGGTAAATAACCCTAGCAATTTCATGGGCTGACGTGGGCTTTCCATATTGATCGGCAACAACACCCAGCTCTTTTCGTTCTAAACCCAAGCGTAGCATCGTTTTGACAAAATTATTGCCATGGCTTGAAAAAACCCAACTCGTTCGCAAGATATAATACATCGCACAATGCTTTCTTACCGCTTGTTCACCAGCCAACTTGGTTTCACCGTAAACACCCAAAGGAGAGGGTGTATCATTCTCAACGTATGCACCAACGTTGCTGCCATCGAACACATAATCGGTAGAGATGTGAACAAAGGGTATGTTCATGCTATCGCACACCTCGGCCAAATAACGCACCGCTGTTGCATTGACAGCCAATGCAGCTTCTCCATCATTCTCTGCTTTATCGACAGCCGTATAAGCCGCCGCATTGATCACAACATGGGGGTGATGCTGACCGATTGCTTCTTGTACACGCTGTTTGTCTGTAATATCTAAGGTATCACGATCAAAACCCATCGCTTCATAACCACACTTTGCAGCCATGGCCATGAGTTCTTGACCCACCTGTCCATAACAACCGGTAATAAAAACTTTCATTTTAATAGTCTGGTAAAATATCTGGGTTCATAGCAGATAAGCGTGAATATATTGCATCTTTTTCAGAGAGGATTGGCATTTTAAGCGGCCAATCAATGCCGACTTCGGGGTCTTTCCATAAAAAACCACCTTCATCTTCTGAACGGTAATAATCGGTACATTTATAAATAAAATCTGCCGTATCTGAGAGCACACAAAAACCATGGGCAAACTTGGGGGGGATCCAGAGTTGATGATGATTTTCTTCACTCAGGATGCAGCCATACCACCGTCCAAATGTTGGAGAGCCTACGCGAATATCTACGGCAACATCAAACACAGAACCCGTTGCCACTTGTACAAGCTTGCCTTGTGGATGATTTAATTGAAAATGCAAGCCGCGCAATACGCCCTTGCTTGAACGAGAATGATTATCTTGCACAAAATCAACATCAGGAAATCCCGCAGCGACATAACGTTCTTTGTTGTAGGTTTCTAAAAAAAAACCGCGTTGATCACCAAATACTTTGGGTTTAATCAACCATACATCGGGAAGGATCGTTTCAACAATTTGCATTCATCCCTCTTTATTTAAGCGGCTTAATAGGTATTTTCCATACCCGCTTTTTTTTAACGGTTCAGCCAAAGCTTGCAGTTGCGCATCAGAAATATAGTTCATCTCCCAAGCAATCTCTTCAAGACAAGATATTTTTAATCCTTGTCGTTTTTCAAGAATCTCAACAAACTTTGCGGCCTCCAGGAGGGAGTCATGTGTTCCCGTGTCCAACCACGCTGACCCACGCCCAAGACATTGAACGCGAAGCTGCCCTGATGCCAAGTAATGTTTATTCACATCGGTAATTTCTAACTCACCACGCGGTGATGGTTTCATGTTGGCAGCAATATCAACCACGCGATTATCATAAAAATACAAACCCGTGACAGCAAAATTCGACTTGGGAGTATCTGGTTTTTCTTCAATGGATAATGCTTTTCCATGCGCATCAAAATCTATCACACCATAACGCTCGGGGTCTCTTACATGGTAGGCAAACACCGTTGCGCCAGTTTCGTATTGTGCAGCTTTTTGCAATTGTGCAATCAAATCATGCCCATAAAAAATGTTGTCGCCAAGAATCAGGCAGCAACCATCATCACCAATAAAGCTTTTACCAATGGTAAATGCCTGCGCCAAACCATCAGGGCTGGGTTGCTCGGCATACGCAATGGTGATTCCCCACTGCGTACCATCACCGAGTAGTCGCCGAAAGTTTGGTAGATCATGCGGTGTTGAAATCAATAAAATTTCACGAATGCCAGCCAACATCAATGTGGAAAGGGGGTAATAAATCATCGGCTTATCATAGACGGGCATCAATTGTTTGCTCGTCGCTAAGGTCAATGGGTACAGGCGTGTGCCTGAACCACCAGCTAAAATAATTCCTTTCATCAAAAAATACCAGCAGAATGATGGGTGGGTTTCATGTTTTTGATAGTTTTTATCCCCTGAATTCAGATCCTAACAATGCCCCAATGATGATTTAAAGTAATCTTTTTGCAATGTTTCTCAATATGTCTTAAAATGATGAATGGGCGTTGCCTAAAGCGCGCAAGTTCTTAGCATTGGCTCCCCATGAAAAGCAACGACCCTCTCCCGTCTATCGACACCTTGTTTATTAAAACCTATGGCTGCCAGATGAATGAATATGATTCATCGCGTATGGTAGACCTGATGCGCCAAGCTTACGGGCTGCGTTTGGTCGCAAAACCTGAAGAAGCCGATGTTATTTTGATGAATACCTGCTCTGTGCGTGAAAAGGCAGAAGAGAAGGTATACTCAGAGTTGGGGCGTTACCGCAAATTAAAACTTAAAAATCCATCGTTAATTATTGGCGTGGGGGGCTGCGTGGCACAACAGGAAGGGCAACGCATTCAGCAACGTGCGCCTTATGTTGATGCTGTATTTGGCCCGCAGGCTTACCACCACCTTCCCGCCATGATCAACAAGATCCGCCGTGAGCGTGTGCGGGTGGCTGATATTGACATGCCAGAGATTGAAAAATTTGATTACCTACCCCGTACAGAAGATGCGCTCAAACAAGGTGTGTCTGCTTACGTAACCATCATGGAAGGTTGTGATAAATTTTGCACGTTTTGTGTTGTTCCTTATACGCGGGGTGGTGAAATTTCGCGCCCCGTTGATGATGTGTTGGCTGAATGCCGCACCATTTTATCATCGGGCTGTGTTGAGATAACATTATTGGGGCAAAATGTTAATGGCTACCGTGCGTTAGGCCCTGATGGCGATGAATGGGATTTCACCATGTTGTTGTACGCACTGGCAGATTTAAAAGGTTTGAAACGCTTGCGCTTTACCACCAGTCACCCTAGCGAAATGAACGAAGACTTGGCGATTGCTTTTGCCGAGATTTCTACTTTGATGCCTTTTATTCACTTGCCCGTGCAAAGTGGTTCGGATCGTATTCTTAAACTTATGCACCGTGGTCATGATACAAAGGTTTATTTAGAAACCATTGATACCTTACGCAAGCATTGCCCCGGTATTGCATTATCTTCTGATTTTATCGTGGGCTACCCTGGTGAAACAGATGCTGACTTTGATCAAACATTGGCATTGGTGCGCCAAGTGGGTTATGACTCCGCCTATTGTTTTAAATATTCCCCCCGCCCTGGAACACCTGCTTCTGAGTGCAACAATGACGTAGCAGAAAACATTAAAGACAAACGATTGCAACAGCTACTTGCCTTAATGCATGAACAAAGTAGCAGCGCATTGCAGCGACATATTGGCACAATCATGCTTGTTTTGGTTGATAAGAAGGGCAAAAAAGAGGGGGATATTCAAGGGCGAACAGAAGATTTTAAAATTGTACATTTTAAAGGAAATGTTCGTCTGATTGGGCATGTTGTTCGCGTTGAGATTACTGAGGCTTATGGTCAATCGCTGCGCGGCAATATTGTAATCAATGATGATGAGTGGGAATATTGATGGCATTAACGGATGTTCATTTGCATTTAACGGGCTTATCGGCAGCCACATTGCGACAATTGTGTGGCCCTAAACAAGCCTACCTTCGCCGCTTGCAAGAGGCTTTTGGGGTTTGTTTTTATGGTCATGCAGGCAACTGGCGTATCGAAGGCGAACAAGCATTAATCGCTGCTGATCTATTAGAAACGCTGATTGAACAGGCAAAACAGGGAAATATGAACGAACAAACATTGGAAGCCGCCTTGCGTTTGCATCGCGCGAAAGAAGCCGAGCCCATGGGGGAAGAACCACCTGAAAATATTAACTTTCAGGCAGGGCGACGTAATATTACAGGAAAAACACCCAACCAATGCCGTTATTTGCAAGCCATGGAAGAATCGGTATTAACATTATCGGTAGGGCCTGCTGGCTCAGGCAAGACGTACCTTGCGGTGGCGATGGCCGTCGCTGCTTTAAACAACAACAAGGTGGAACGTATTATTTTAACACGTCCCGCCGTAGAGGCAGGCGAGCGACTCGGTTTTTTACCCGGTGACTTGCAACAAAAGGTTGACCCTTATTTGATTCCACTGTTTGATGCCTTGTCAGATATGTTGGGGCGAGAAAAAATGCTGGCATTGATGGAGCAGCGGCGCATCGAAATTGCACCGTTGGCTTATATGCGTGGACGAACATTGAACGATGCATTCATTATTTTGGATGAGGCGCAAAACACCACCCAATCACAAATGAAAATGTTTCTTACCCGATTGGGCTTTGCCTCACGCATGGTGGTTACGGGTGATGTTACGCAAGTTGATTTGCCGCGTCAGCATTTAAGCGGTTTATTGCATGCTGTTCATGTATTGCGCCATGTAAAAAATGATGTGCGTATTTGTTATTTAAAAGCACATGATGTGGTGCGCCATCGTTTGGTTGAGCATATCGTGCAAGCGTATGAGCAAGATGCCCAAACAAGCGATGAATAATAATATTGGAATTATCTTGGATGATAGTGTGGATGATGAAATATTTCGACGATGGGCAAGCGACGGACAAATTGAAAAAGCATGGCTTGCACTGTTAACCATTCTGGGTATTAAATCATTAATTACCGCGCCACTGTGCATTCGTTTTGCCAGCAATAGCATTGTTCGACAGTTAAACCATGAATGGCGAAATAAAGATGCGGTAACCGATGTGCTTTCTTTCCCCATGCAAGATGGCCCAGACTTTTCACCTGAACAGCCTTTGGGGGATATTGTGTTGGCCATTCCCTTTGTCCACGACGCTGCAAAAACGTTGGCTTTGTCTGTCGAGCACCATACGCTTCATCTGATTGTTCATGGAATGCTGCATCTTCTGGCTTACGATCATCAAGATGATGAAGAAGCCATTGTCATGCAAGCACTTGAATCAACATGCCTGCAACAGCTGGGGTTAGAGAACCCATATTTGAACAATGTTTGAACGACTTCAGCAAATACAACAACGCTTGCGTCAGCGAAAACTAAAAAAAATGAGACCCGGAAGGGACGAACAAGAGCTTTTGACTATCATTCGTCGTGCTGAAGCGATTTCATCAGAAGAAGAACGGCAGTCATTGGAAGACTTCATTCATTTTCAGGAATTGCGCATACGCGAAATCATGACCCCACGCTTGGATATTGTTTATATAGATGTGCATTGCAGCGTGCATGATGCTTGCAAAAAAATGATTAATAAAAACATGGTACGCATGCCTGTGGTGAATGGTTCACTTGATCATGTAATCGGAATGATTCACATTCGGGCATTATTTGAAGCCTTGGTCAACAAGCAGGATGTTGCTCTGCGAAGTATGTTGCATGAACCCATTTGGGTTTCTGAGCTGGAAAAAGTTGGCAGCCTCCTGTCACGCATGCGTTCACAAAGCCATGCTGCCATTGCCCGTGATGAATTTGGTGGTACGGCAGGTTTGGTTACCTTATCAGATTTACTCGGAGAAATTTTCGGCCCCTTAACAGCAGCCGAAGAGCAAGAGCAATTAGAAGAAATAACCCATACAGATCAAGGAATTATTGTATCGGCACGGGTGCGTATAGAAGATTTAGAAGATACCATTACCCTTCCTGAAACATTGTTGGATGGTGACTTTGATACCTTGGGTGGTCTGTTGATCACTTATGCAGGAAAAATACCCAAACAAGGTGAAGAGATTACATTGGGCGGCATACATTTTATTATCGAAGAAGCAACACCACGTTGCATCGAAAAGATTCGTGTACA